>NZ_JAMKBZ010000022.1:0-88954 GCF_053772255.1 Rhodopseudomonas parapalustris
ACCGCCGAAGTCTTTCGTCCGGCCTCAATCCCAGAAAGCCGAAGCCTTCCGAAAACCGAGACCCGCAAGGACTTCGCCGTCCACGTTTCTCTTTCTTCTTCTTCACTTGTCAAACAGCCCGAGATCCAAAGATCTCACTCTCTACTTAAAGAGAGAACCTACCCTTCAACGGCGAAGAAGAGCATCAACCGACAACTATCGGCTGTTGCGTCACTCAACGAAGTGAGGAGCAGTGAAGGCGCCAATTACTCCCGCGATCCAGGGACCGTGGGAGCGCCCGACCGGCGGGCAGCGCGTAGATGTGTGTATAGTCGCCCCCTTCTGGGTCCGCAAGCGGAAAATGAAGGTTTCGCGAAAAACCCGGTTCCGGGAGCAAGGGCCACCACAAGCCGCCCCTGGGGCACCGCAGCTGCACCCCGCATCGACCCGCCGGATATCCCGCAAATATGGGCTTATTCGCGAGGTGACGCCCTCGCCGCTCCTGCCCACACTGTCGGTAGCGACTGTGGATAACTTTCATCGCCGGCTCCGGTTCCGAAGAAATCAGAACCGGGCACCTGCTTTTTTGGCTCGCGTACGCATGGTGCGAACCGCCGACGAGGCGGCTCGAAAGCGTCCTAAACCGACGCCGTGGTGACGCCGCCGTCGATCACGATGGTCTGGCCGGTCATGAACGTCGAAGCATCGGAGCCGAGATAGGCCACCGCGCCGGCGATTTCGTGCGGCTCACCAATGCGGCGCAGCGGCGTGCCGGCGGTGCGGCGCTTCAGATTGGCCTCGTCTTCCCAAAGTGCGCGGGCGAAGTCGGTCTTGACCAACCCCGGCGCGATCGCGTTGACGCGGACGCCCTTCGGGCCCCATTCGCCGGCTAGGCTTCGGCACAGCGCGAAATCGGCCGCCTTGGAGATGCCGTAGGCGCCGATCACGGTGGAGCCGCGCAGGCCCCCAATCGACGAGATGATGACGACCGAGCCCGAGCCACGTTCGGCCATCTGCGGAATCGCGCGAGCGCACAGCCAGATGTTGCTCTTGACGTTCGACGACATGATCTTGTCGAACGCCTCGTCGGCGATATCGAGCAGCGGGCCGTAATACGGGTTCACCGCGGCGTTGCAGACCAGGATGTCGACCTTGCCGTATTTGGCGGTCGCGCCGTCGATCAGCCCGTCGACTTCCGCTTTCCGCGAGATGTTGCAGGCGATGACGTGGGCGTCGCCGCCCTGTTTCCGGATGCCCTCGGCGACTTCTTCGCAGGCGTCGGCCTTGCGGCTCGAGATCACCACCTTGGCGCCGAGCTTGGCCAGCAGCTCCGCCGACGCGCGACCGATGCCGCGCGACGAGCCAGTGACGACGGCGACCTTGCCGGACAGATCGAACGGATTCGTGGTCATGGCGCTACTCCCTGGGGTTTGTTTGTTGTTGATTGTTACTTATGGCGGAACGCGGCAGCCCCGCGTGACCACGTCATGCGCGGGCTTGACCCGCGCATCCATCTGTTCGGGATGGATTGCCGGGCCTTCGCCGCGCCGAAGGGGCTTCGGCCAAGCAGGAGGGTCGAGCCCGGCGATGACAACTGTGTTGCCGTCATTCCGGGCGCGAGCGGAAGCTCGCGAACCCGGAATCCCGAGGTTGTTTGCGCGGCCAAGATTCCGGGTTCGCTCACTTTCGTGAGCGCCCCGGAATGACTCGTTGAGCGACCTGACTCAGATCAGTCCACCGCCCGCGCTGACGCGAGCCAAGTGGTGATCGGTGTCGCCAAACGTCTGCTCGATCATGGTGAGCCGCTTGAAGTAGTGACCGATCTTGGCTTCCATCGTCATGCCGATGCCGCCGTGGAGCTGGATCGACTGCTGACCGACGAACTTGCCGGACTTGCCGATCTGCACCTTCGCGGCGGCGATCGCGCCGGCGCGTTCCTTGGCGTCGTCGAACTCCGCCGCCATGGTGGCGAACATCGCCATCGAGCGAGCCTGTTCGGTGGCGACGAACATGTCGGCGGCGCGATGCTGCAGCACCTGGAAGCTGCCGATCGGCACGCCGAACTGCTTGCGGGTCTTGATGTACTCGACCGTGGTGGTGAGCGATTCATCCATCAGGCCGACCGCTTCGGCGCACAACGCGGTGCGGGCGTCGTCGACCACCGCCTCGATCAGCTCGAGCGCATTTTCCGGATCTCCGATCGCCGCATCGGCGCCGACCTGGACGCCGGTGAAGGTGATGTCGGCGGCGTGCAGCCCGTCCTGGGTCGGATAGCCCTTGCGGGTGATGCCCTTGGCATCGGCCGGCACCAGGAACACGCCGACGCCGGCGCGGTCACGCTGACCGCCCTTGGTGCGGGCGGTGACGATCAGGGTGTCAGCAGCCTCGCCGTTCAGCACCACGAACTTCTCGCCGTCGATCACCCAGCCGTCGCCGTTCTTCTTGGCGGTGGTGGAGACGTCGCCGAGATCCCAGCGCGAGTTCTTTTCGAGCTGGGCAAACGCGAAGGTCTTGGAGCCGTCGATGATGCCGGGCAGATGCGCGGCCTTCTGCGCGGCCGAGCCGGCGCGGCGCAGGAAGCCGCCGCCGATCACCACGGTCGGCAGATAGGGTTCGAGCACCAAAGCGTGGCCGAGCGCTTCCATGACGATCATGGTCTCGACCGCGCCGGCGCCGAAGCCGCCGTCTTCTTCCGAGAACGGCAGGCCGAGCAGACCCTGCTCGGCGAACTTGCCCCACACCGCGCGGCTCCAGCCGCCCTTCTCCTTGGCGTACTTCTTGCGGCTGTCGAAATCGTAAGAGCCCTTCAGCAGGCCTTCGACGCTTTCCTTGAGGAGGCGCTGCTCCTCCGACAAATCAAAATCCATCGTGATGCTTCCTTGAATAGCAAAATCGACCGGGCGTCATTGCGAGGAGCGAAGCGACGAAGCAATCCAGCTTCGAGCGCGTGGCTCTGGATTGCTTCGCTTCGCTCGCAATGACGGAGAGGACGTCGCGCCTTACAGCCCGAGCACCGCCTTGCAGATGATGTTGCGCTGGATCTCGTTGGAGCCGCCGTAGATCGAGACCTTGCGGTTGTTGAAGTAACCGGGGGCGATCTGGGCGGTCCAATCCATCGTCTCGTTGCTGTCGTCGTCGCCGTGGACGTCGTAAGGAGCCGCGAACGGGCCGATCACTTCCATCAGCAGCTCGGTGGTCGCCTGCTGGATCTCGGAGCCCTTGATCTTCAGCACCGAAGACGCCGGGTTCGGTTTGCCCTTGCCGTGCTTGCCTTCATCGGCGACGACGCGGAGCTGGGTGAGCTCGAGCGCCTTCAGCTCGATCTCGACCGCCGCCAGCTTGTCGCGGAACTTGGGATCCTCGATCACCGGCTTGCCGCCGGACTCGACCTGGGCGGCGAGCTGCTTGATGCGGCGGATGCGCTCCTTCGACATGCCGACGCGAGCGATGCCGGTGCGCTCGTTGCCAAGCAGGAACTTGGCGTAGTCCCAGCCCTTGTTCTCCTGGCCGACCAGGTTCTCCAGCGGCACTTCGACGTCATCGAAGAACACTTCGTTGACTTCATGGCCGCCGTCGATGGTCTGGATCGGACGGACGGTGATGCCCTTGGTCTTCATGTCGACCAGGATGAAGGAGATGCCTTCCTGCTTCTTGGCGGCCGGATCGGTGCGGCACAGGCAGAAGATCCAGTCGGCGTGCTGCGCCAGCGTGGTCCAGGTCTTCTGGCCGTTGATGACCCACTTGTCGCCCTTCTTCTCCGCCTTGGTCTTGAGCGACGCGAGGTCGGAGCCCGAGCCCGGCTCGGAGAAGCCCTGGCACCACCAGTCGTCGACATTGGCGATGCGCGGCAGGAAGCGCTTCTTCTGCTCCTCGCTGCCGAAGGTGTAGATCACCGGGCCGACCATCGAGACGCCGAAGGCGAGCGGCTGCGGCGCGGGCGCGGCCTGCAGCTCCTCGTTGAAGATGTAGTGCTGCACGCTGCTCCAGCCGGTGCCGCCATATTCCTTCGGCCAGTGCGTCACCGCCCAGCCCTTCTTGTTGAGGATGCGATACCACTCCACCATCTCTTCTTTGGTGTTGTGGCGGCCCTCGACCAGCTTCTGCCGCGTCTTGGCCGGCACATGGTCCTTGAAGAACTGCCGCACCTCGTCGCGGAACGCGATCTCTTCCTTGCTGAAATTCAGATCCATCGGATCCTCCTTGGGTCGAATTCGTCTACGAAACTATCAACTGTCATTCCGGGGCGCGCGAAGCGCGAACCCGGAATCTCGAGCTGTTGAGTGGTGCCGCAGCCACATCGGGATTCCGAGTTCGCGAGCTACGCTCGCGCCCCGGAATGACTCCCGTGAAGCTTACTGCACAATCTCGAACAGGCCGGCGGAGCCCATGCCGCCGCCAACGCACATCGTCACCACCGCGTACTTCGCCTTGCGGCGGCGGCCTTCGATCAGCGCGTGGCCGGCGAGGCGCGCGCCCGACATGCCGTAGGGATGGCCGACCGAGATCGCGCCGCCGTTGACGTTGAGCTTCTCCGGATCGATGCCGAGCTTGTCGCGGCAGTACAGCACCTGTACGGCGAACGCCTCGTTCAACTCCCAGACGCCGATGTCGTCGACGGTCAGGCCGTGGCGCTTGAGCAGGCGCGGCACCGCGAACACCGGTCCGATGCCCATCTCGTCCGGCTCGCAGCCATGCGAGACCATGCCGCGGAAGATGCCGAGCGGCTTGAGGCCCTTCGCCGCCGCGGTCTTGTCGCTCATGATCACCGTGGCGGAGGCGCCGTCGGAGAGCTGGCTGGCGTTGCCGGCGGTGATGGTGAAGCCCTCGCCGCGCACGGCCTTCAATCCCGCCAGACCTTCAGCGGTGGTTTCCGGCCGCGGGCCTTCGTCCTGCGACAGCGTGATGTCCTTGAACGACACCTCGCCGGTCGCTTTGTCGACGACGCCCATCTTGGTCGAGATCGGCGCGATCTCGTCGTTGAACTTGCCGCCCTGCTGCGCGGCCGCGGTGCGGCGCTGGCTTTCCAGCGAATATTCGTCCTGGCGCTCGCGCGAGATGCCGTAGCGCTTCGCCACGGTTTCGGCGGTGTCGAGCATCGCCATGTAAACATCGCCCTTGATCGCCTGCAGCGCCGGATCGACAGCATGGAAGCCGTTCATCTTGTCGTTCTGCACCAGCGAGATCGACTCGCCGCCGCCGCCAACCGCGATCTCGACGCCGTCGAACAGCACCGAGCGGGCGGCGAGCGCGATCGCCTGCAGGCCGGAGGCACACTGCCGATCGATGGTGGTGCCGGCGGTGGTGACCGGCAGCCCGGCGCGCAGCAGCGCCTTGCGCGCGATGTTGCCGCCGGTGGCGCCCTGCTGCATCGCCGCGCCCATCACCACGTCCTCGACCTCCTTCGGGTCGATGCCGGCACGCTTCACCGCGTGCTCGATGGCGTGGCCGAGCAGCGTGGCGCCCTCGGTGGCGTTGAGGGCGCCGCGATACGCCTTGCCGATCGGCGTGCGCGCGGTGGAAACGATGACGGCGTCGGTCATGGGCAGGCTCCTGCGGTTGCTGTTTTCAATTACTGTTAGGTCTTGGCTGTGGTCTGCTGGCTGCGCAGTTCATGGCGGGACAGTTTGCCCACCGTGGTGCGCGGAAGTTCGTCGCGGAATTCGACCGCGGCGGGCAATTCGTGCTTGCCGAGCTTCCCGGTGAGGAAGTCGCGCAGCTCGTCGATGCTGAACGGCTTGGCGCCGTCGCGCAGCTTGACGAACGCTTTCGCGGCCTCGCCGCGGTAATCGTCCGGAATGCCGATCACGATCACTTCCTGCACCGCCGGGTGCTCGTAGATCGCCTGCTCGATCATCTGCGGATAGACGTTGAAGCCGCCGGAGATGATCATGTCCTTCTTGCGGTCGACCAGGAAAAAGTAACCGTCGGCGTCCATGTAGCCGATGTCGCCGGTGAGAAAGCGGTCGCCGACGAAGCTGTGGGCGGCTTCCTCCGGCCTATTCCAATAGCCTTTGGTGACGTTCGGGCCGCGGACCCGGATCTCGCCGACCTCGCCGGGCTTGAGAACCTTCGAGGTATCGTCGAGCGCGACGACGTCGAGTTCGATGCCCGGCAGCATCAGGCCGATCGAGCCCGGCTTGTCCGGCCCCTCCGGCGGATGGCCGGTGCCAGGCGAGCAGGTCTCGGTCATGCCCCAGCCGCTCTTGAGCGAAAGCCCGGTCTTGCGCTGGAACAGCCGCGCGACCTCGACCGGCAGCGGCGCGCCGCCGGAGCCGGCGGTGACCAGCGACGACAGATCGCGCTTCTCAAGCGACGGATCGTTGGCGAGCGCGATCCACATCGTCGGCACGCCTGGGAACGAGGTGGCGCGCTTCTCCTCGATGTCGCGGAAGATCGAGGCGACGTCGAAGCGCTGATGCAGCGAGATCAGGTCGCCCTGACGCAGGCAGCGAAACAGGATCACGGTGAGCGCGTAGATGTGGAACAGCGGCAGCACGCAGATCACGCGCTCGATCACGCCCTCGCGGCGGCTCGGCGCCCACCAGATGCTGAAGATCGCTTCAGCGGCGGTGAGATTGCCGTGGGTCAGCATCGCGCCCTTGGGCATGCCGGTGGTGCCGCCGGTGTATTGCAGCAGCGCGATATCGTCGGGCGACACGCTCGGCCACGACATCGGTTTCAAGGTGTCCTTGACGAAGTCGGCGTAAGTAATCACCCGCGGATCGTTCGGCAGCGGCACTTGCGGCGTGCCGGCGGCACCCCAATCGTCGTCGGCGCAAACGATCAGCCGGTCGAGCAGTCCCTTCTCCAGGAACTTCGTGGCCATCGGCAGCAGCGCCGCGGAGTTGGTGGTGATCAGCACCCTCGCGCCGGAATCGGTCAGCTTGTGCGACAGCGCCCGCTCGCCGTCGAGCGGCGACAGATGCACCACGCGAGCGCCGGCTTTCAGCGCGCCGAAGAAGTTGATCGGATGGTCCGGGGTGTTGCCGAGGAACAGCGCGACCGAGCAGTCGCGGCCGTACCCCGCAGCGAGCAGCGCGGCGGCGGCGGTCTCGGCCATCGCCTCGAGCTTGGTGTAGGTGATCTGTCGGTCGCGGAATTCGAGCGCGGGTCGCGCGCCGTAGTCCTTCGCCGCCTGCGCCAGCAGATCGACCAGCGTGCCGCGCGGAATCGGCACGTCCCAGCGGATTCCAGGGGGATAGAACTGTTCGCCGGGTTTGGACATGCCACCAACCATTGCTGAGTGAACTAAGGATTGTTCCGAAGCGAGGCGAGCGTACCTCCCCTCCCCTTGCGGGGAGGGGTCGGGGATGTGGGTCCACGACGACAACCTATCCCTCGTGGCGCCCTCACCCCGGCCCTCTCCCGCAAGCGGGAGAGGGAGAACGATCACGCAGCCGCCTTGCTCGGCTGGCCGATCGAAGCGAAGGTCTTGCCTTCGTCGGCGAGCTTCTTCAGCAGCGGCGCCGGCTCCAGCGACGGATCGTTGGTGGCCTTGGCATACGCGCTGAGCCGGTCGGCGATGTGCTTGAGGCCGACGCTGTCCGCATAGTGCATCGGGCCGCCGCGATAGATCGGCCAGCCGTAGCCGTAAAGCCAGACGACATCGATGTCGCTCGGCCGCGCCGCGATCTTCTCCTCGAGGATGCGGGCGCCCTCGTTGATCATCGGGTACACCATCCGCTCGAGGATCTCCTCGTCGGTGATATCGCGGCGCTTGAGACCGAGCTTGGCAAGGGTGTCGTTGATCAGCGTCTCGACTTCCGGATCGGGCATCGGCGCGCGCGAGCCGGCTTCGTACTTGTAGTAGCCCTTGCCGGTCTTCTGACCGAAGCGGCCGGCTTCGCACAGCGCATCCGCGATCTCCGACTTGATGCCGCGGTCCTTGCGCGAACGCCAGCCGATATCGAGACCGGCGAGATCGCCCATCGCGAACGGGCCCATCGGCATGCCGAACTTGGTGACCACGGCGTCGACCTGCTGCGGCAGCGCGCCTTCGAACAACAGCTTCTCGGACTGCTTGGAACGGGCCGCGAGCATACGGTTGCCGACGAAGCCATCGCAGACGCCGACCACGACCGGCACCTTGGCGATCTTCTTGGAGATCGACACCGCCGTGAGCAGCGCGTCCGGCGCGGTCTTGGCGCCGCGCACGATCTCGCACAGCTTCATGACGTTGGCCGGCGAGAAGAAGTGCATGCCGAGCACGTCCTGCGGACGCTTGGTGACGGCGGCGATGTCGTCGATGTTGAGATAGGACGTGTTGGACGCGAGCACCGCGCCCGGCTTGGCGTGGGCGTCGATCGCGGTGAACACTTCCTTCTTCACCGCCATGGTTTCGAACACCGCCTCGATCACCAGATCGGCGTCCTTGACGTTCTCGAGGCCGACCACACCGGTGATCAGCGCCATCCGCTTGGCCGGCGCGTCCGCCGGAATGCCGCCGCGCGCCGCGGTGGCTTCCCAGTTCTTCTGCATGATGCCGAGGCCGCGCTTGAGCTGCTCCTCGCCGGTCTCGATCAGTGTCACCGGAATGCCGGCATTGGCGAACGACATCGCGATGCCGCCACCCATGGTGCCGGCTCCGATGATCGCGACGCGCGACACCGCGCGCGGCTTGGTGCCGGCCGGTACGCCGTCGACCTTGGCGGCTTCACGCTCGGCGAAGAACGCGTAGCGCTGCGCCTTCGACTGGTCGGAGACGAGCAGCTTCATGAAGCCCTCGCGCTCCTTCTTCATGCCCTCGTCGAACGGCAGATCGATCGCGGCGCCGATCGCATCGGCACAGGCGAACGGCGCTTCGAGGCCGCGCGCCTTCTTGGTGATCGCCGCGACCGCATTGGTGAAGATCGAACGATCGGCCTTCGCGGCGGCGAGCTTGGAGTCGTCGTCGCGCAGCCGGCGCAGCGGGCGCTTGTCGGCCAGCACCTTCTTGGCGAACGCAACTGCGCCCGCGACCAGGTCATCGACGATCTCTTCGACCAGACCGTGCTTCAGCGCTTCGGCCGCACCGATCGGGTTGCCGCCGACGATCATCTGCACCGCCAGCTCGGGACCGACCGCGCGCGGCAGCCGCTGCGTGCCGCCGGCACCCGGCAACAGTCCGAGCTTGACCTCGGGGAGACCCAACTTAGCTTCCTTCACCGCGACCCGGAAATGACAGCCGAGCGCGACTTCGAGACCTCCACCGAGCGCTGTGCCGTGAATAGCTGCGATGGTCGGCTTCGATGAATTCTCGAGGGCAGCGATGACGTCGGTGAGCGCCGGCGGCTGCGCCGGCTTACCGAACTCGGTGATGTCGGCACCTGCAATGAAGGTGCGGCCCGCGCACACCAGCACGATCGCCTGCACGTCCGAATCCGCGACGGCGGCGTTGACGTTTTCCAGAATGCCGCGGCGAACAGCCGCACTCAGCGCATTGACCGGCGGACTGTCCACAGTGACGATCGCGACCTGATCCTGCGTTGCGCGTGTGACTACTTCGCTCATGCCGTTACTCCTTGGGTTTCCGTTTCTTGGTTCGTTTCGCACTGCGAAAATTAATTCCACATCTTGACATCGAGGGTTATTTTGAAGAGCGTCGATTGTCAACGACGTCCATAAAACGAAACGCGTGCAGGGATGAAGCGTCCGCTCAAGAAAACCGCCACCGACCGCAGTTTCGTCGTCGCTCTGGCGCGCGGACTGGAGGTGTTGCGTGCGTTCGGCCCCAACGACGGATTGCTCGGCAATCAGGAGTTGGCGGCACGCACCAAGCTTCCCAAGCCGACGATCTCGAGGCTGACCTACACCCTCACCAAGCTCGGCTATCTGACGCAGGTCCCGCGGTTCGAGAAGTATCAACTCGCTCCGGCGGCGATGTCGCTCGGTTACGCGGCGGTGGCCAATCTCGGGCTGCGTCATTTGTCACAGCCCTTCCGCGACGAATTGATGCAGCAGACCGGCGGCGCTGTCGCGGTCGGCGCGCGCGATCGTCTCAGCATGATCTATGTCGGACAGGCGCGATCGAGTCTCACCGTCGGCGTGCAACTCGACGTCGGTTCGCGCATTCCGATCGCCACCACCGCGATGGGCCGCGCCTATCTGTGTGCGCTGCCGCATGAAGAACGCGCGGTTTTGATGAGGGAAATGCGCGAGTATTACGGCAGCCGCTGGCCGCGCATCAAAGACGGGATCGAGCGATCCGAAGAAATGGTGGAAAAGCGCGGCTTCGCGATTTCGATCGGCGAGTGGCAGGACGACGTGCACGCGGCTGGCGTCGCAATGACTCTGAACGACGGCACCGGGACCTACGCATTCAACTGCGGCGCGCCGGCTTTCCGTTTCACGGAAGACCGGCTGATCAACGACATTGGACCTCGTCTCGTGGCGATGGTAAGGAAAATCGAAGCGGCGCTCGGGGGAGTAGCTGCGCCGCAACCAAGAAAATCCGATAACAAAAGAACAAAAGGAGGGAAAGTTGCGCGTGTCGTCGAGGGGATCAGGTAGCAAGTCGCTGCCTCGACCGGGCTGCTGCAAATGACGCAGGCTCAGGTTTCGTCTTCCGCGTCACCGCTTCTTGCGGTGCGCGACGTCAGCGTCGTGTTCGGTGGCATCGTCGCCCTGAACGGCATTTCTTTCAACATGCAGAAGGGACAGATCCTCGGCTTGATCGGCCCGAACGGCGCCGGCAAGACCACGCTGTTCAATTGCCTGTCGCGGCTGTATCAGCCGAGCAAGGGTGACATCCTGCTCGAAGGCGAGAGCATTCTGACCCGGCCGCCGCATCGCATCGCGGAGATCGGCATCGGTCGCACGTTCCAGAACGTCGCGCTGTTTCCCAACATGTCGGTGATCGACAACGTGCGCGTCGGTGCGCATTGCCGCACCAACAGCGACATCGTCTCGGATTCGCTGCGGATGCCGTGGATCCGCAGCAGCGAGAAGGCGCTGAACAAGAAGGTCGACGACATCCTCGGATATCTCGAGCTGCGCAACGTCGCCCACACCACGGTGTCGGGTTTGCCGTTCGGAACGCAGAAGCGCGTCGAGCTGGCGCGGGCGCTCGCGGCCGAGCCGAAGATCCTGCTGCTGGACGAGCCCGCCGGCGGCCTCAACCACGAGGAAGTCTACATCCTCGGCGACCTGGTTCGTCGCATCCGCGACGATCGCGGCATCACCGTGCTGCTGGTCGAACACCACATGGGCATGGTGATGTCCACCGCCGACTACGTTGTCGCGCTCAATTTCGGCCGCAAGCTCGCAGAGGGAACACCCACGCAGGTGCAGAACGACCCGGATGTGATCAAAGCCTATCTGGGGAGCAAGGACGAACAATGACCGCGATGCTCAACGTTCGCGACCTGCGCGCCTATTACGGCCAGGTCCAAGCGCTGCACGGGCTCGAATTCGAACTGCACGAAGGCAGCCTCACCACCCTGCTCGGCGCCAACGGTGCCGGCAAGACCACCACGCTGCGGGCGATCTGCAACATGGTGCGCTCGACCGGCTCCATCCAGTTCGAGGGCAAGACCATCAACAAGAGCTCGACGGAATCCATCGTCAAGCTCGGTATCGCCCACGTTCCGCAGGGCCGCGGCACCTTCACCACGATGACCGTGGAGGAGAACCTGCAGCTCGGTGCGATGACCCGCAAGGACACCAAGGCGATCGCCTCGGACATCGAGCGGATGTACGCACACTTCCCGGTGCTCAAGCAGCGCCACACCCAGCAGGCCGGCACGCTGTCCGGCGGTGAGCAGCAGATGCTCGCGGTCGCCCGCGCGCTGATGCTTCGGCCGCGGCTGATGCTACTCGACGAACCCTCGTTCGGCCTCGCCCCGCTGATCGTGCGGGATCTGTTCAAGATCCTCGGCAAGATCAACCGCGAGGACAAGGTCACCATCCTGGTGGTCGAACAGAACGCCCAGCTCGCGCTCGAACTCGCCGACAAGGCGTATGTGATCGAGACCGGGCGGATCGTGATGTCTGGTAGCGCGGCGGAGATCGCCAGCAACGAAGACGTTCGCAAATCGTACCTGGGTTATTGAGGAGACCGGCCGTGGATCTGTTTCTGAACCAAATCCTGGCTGGCATCGCCACCGGAGCGATCTATGCCTGCATGGCGCTCGCCGTGGTGATGATCTACCAGGCGATCGACCATCTGAACTTCGCGCAAGGCGAAATGGCGATGTTTTCGACCTTCGTCGCCTGGCAGTTGATGCAATGGGGCGTGCCGTATTGGGGCGCGTTCGTGCTGACGCTGGCATTCTCGTTCGCCGGCGGCGTCATCATCGAGCGGGCGTTGTTCAAACCGCTCGGCAATGCGCCGGTGCTGACCCACGTCGCGGGCTTCATCGCCCTGTTCGCGATCATCAATTCGGTCGCGGGACTGACCTGGGACTTCACCATCAAGCAGTTCCCGTCGCCGTTCGGCTCCTCGCCGTTCCTCGGCAGCCAGTTGATCTCGACCCATCAGGCCGGAATGATCGGCGTCACCATCGTGCTGCTGATCCTGCTGTTTCTGTTCTTCCAGTACACCAGGATCGGTCTGGCGATGCGTGCTGCGGCGTCGCAGCCTGAATCGGCGCGGCTCGTCGGCATCAATACCTCGTGGATGATCGCCCTCGGCTGGGGCATGGCGGCCGCGATCGGCTCGATCGCAGGCATGCTGATCGCGCCGGTGGTGTTCCTCGAGCCCAACATGATGGGCGGCGTGCTGATCTACGGCTTCGCCGCGGCGGTGCTCGGCGGTCTGTCCAGCCCGTTCGGTGCGGTTGTCGGCGGCTTCCTGGTCGGCGTGTTCGAGAATCTCGCCGGCACCTACATCCCGGGTGTCGGTAACGAGCTCAAACTGCCGATCGCGCTGGCGCTGATCGTCACCGTTCTCGTCGTGAAACCCACTGGCCTGTTCGGCCGCACCATCGTCAAGCGAGTCTGAACATGAGTGCACTCCAGGAAGTCGTCAACGACACCCAGCCGGTCGAGACCACGCCGAAGAAGTACATGGCGCTGAGCACCACAGCCTCTGTCGTGGTCGTGCTGTTGCTCTGTCTCGCCCCGCTGCTCGCCAAGAACTTCGTCATCTTCCAGTTGACGATGGTTCTGATCTACGCCATCGCCGTGCTGGCGTTGAACATCCTCACCGGCGGCTCCGGCCAGTTCTCGCTCGGCCAGAGCGCGTTCTATGCGGTCGGCGCCTACACCTCGGCCATCCTGATGGAGAACTTCGGCGTCAACTACGCGTTGACGCTGCCGATCTCCGGCGCGATCTGCTTCCTCTGCGGCTATCTGTTCGGCCTGCCGGCGCTGCGGTTGTCCGGCATTTATCTGGCGCTCGCGACCTTCGCGCTCGCCACCGCGATGCCGCAACTGCTCAAGCTGCACTACTTCGAGCATTGGACCGGCGGCGTTCAGGGTCTGGTCATCACCAAGCCGGACGCTCCGTTCGACCTGCCGATGTCGCAGGACATGTGGCTGTACTACTTCGTGCTGGCGGTCTCGATGGTGATCTACGTCGCCTCGGTCAACCTGCTGAAGTCGCGCTCGGGCCGGGCGATGATGGCGATCCGCGACAACGAAATCGCCGCTTCGGCGATGGGCGTCGACGTGGCTCGCTACAAGACGCTGGCGTTCGGCGTCAGCGCTGGAATCACCGGCGTCGCCGGTGGTCTCGGCGCTATCGCGGTGCAGTTCGTGGCGCCGGACAGCTACACGATCCAGCTCGCGATCGCGCTGTTCCTGGGCATGGTGGTCGGCGGCGTCGGCTGGCTGCCGGGCTCGATCGTCGGTGCGGCGTTCATCGTGTTCGTGCCGAACATCGCCGAAGAGTTCTCCAAGGGGCTCTCCGGCGCGGTGTTCGGGGTGATCCTGGTGCTGATCATCTTCCTGCTGCCGCACGGCTCGCGGCAGATCGCCTACACGGTGCAGAACTGGGTGCACAAACTCGGCCGGCGGGGATAAACCGCCCGCACCGCCCACTCCCGGCCCCTCGCGACCCGCTCGCGAGGGGCTTTTTCTTTGGCCGCCGGTCGTCCCTCGCCAGCCCGCCTCTGCGCTGCCGGCGGGGCCCTTGCCCGATCGGAGGGTGTCGCGTCAGCCGGCGCGGGCGTATGCAGGAGGCCAACGAGGCGCGCGGCCAGCGCGCGCCGCTCAACCATCCGATCGCGCCATGTCCTCTGTTGTGTTTCGCCGGTCGCGCCGACATGCGTTGCTGGCGCTGTCCGCCGCGGTTCTCACCCTCGCCTCGCCGGCACGCGGCGAAACTCCCGCCGGGAGCGACGACCGCGTCACCCGGGTCGGCAATCTGATGCCGTATTCCGGGCCAGCCTCGGCCTATTCGATCGTCGGCCGGATCGAGCAGGCCTATTTCAAGATGATCAACGACCAGGGGGGCATCAACGGCCGCCGGATCGAATTCATCTCCTACGACGACGCCTACAATCCGGCCAAGGCCGTCGAGCAGGTGCGCAAGCTGGTCGAACGCGACCAGGTGCTGCTGGTGTTCAGCGCGATGGGCACGCCGACCAACGCTGCTATCCAGAAATATCTCAATCTCAAGCAGGTGCCGCAATTGTTCGCCGCCAGCGGCGCCACCCGGTTCGGCGATCCGCAGGCGTTCCCGTGGACCATGGGCTGGCAGCCGCCCTACCAGAGCGAGGGACGGGTCTACGCCAAATATATCCTCGCCACCCGTCCGCAGGGCCGGATCGCGGTGCTCTACCAGAACGACGATCTCGGCCGCGACCTGCTGAAAGGCCTCAAGGACGGGCTCGGCGACAAGGCCGCGATGATCGTCCTGGAGGAGAGCTACGAAGTCGCCGAGCCTTCGGCCGACAATCACATCGCGCGAATGAAGGCGTCGGGCGCCGACGTATTCGTCTCGATCACCACGCCGAAATTCGCCGCCCAGAGCATCAAGGCCGCCGCCGCGCTCGACTGGCATCCGCTCTACGTGCAGACGCTGGTGTCGGCCTCGATCGCCGCGGTGCTGCGGCCCGCAGGACTCGATGCTTCCCAGGGGCTGGTATCGGCGGCTTACAACAAGGACGCGGCCGATCCGCAGTGGCGTGACGACGCCGGCATGAAACGGTTCCACGCCTTCCTCGACGCCTACGCGCCGGATGTCGACCGCGGCGACAATTCGGTGGTTTACGGCTATGGGGCCGCACAATGCCTGGTCGAAGTGCTGCGCCGCGCCGGCGACGATCTCAGCCGCGCCAACATCATGAAGCAGGCCGCCAGCCTTCAGGGCTTTGCTCCCGACACGCTGCTCCCAGGCATCATCGTGGCCACCGCACCCGACGATTTCCATCCGATCGAGCAATTGCGAATGATGCGGTTCTCCGGCGACCATTGGGAACTGTTCGGCCCGGTGATCGACGGCAGGCTGCGCGACTAACTCCGCGCATTCAGAGCCCCGGCAAAACTCCGCCGGGCGGGATAATATCGCCGCCGTCGCGCCGATTTCCCTTGTCGCGGCTTTTAGTTGCTGCAACCGCGAGAACCGTGTTCAATTGGCTCCGGACCTCGAAGTCCACAAAAAGAATCGAAAATCCCAAGGAGCCTATTGATGCCCGCCTTCCGTTCGGGCGCGTTTGCCGTTTCGGCAGCCGTCGCCGTCAGTTTCGCCGCTTTCACCGGCACCGCCTTCGCCCAAAAGAAATACGACACCGGTGCGTCCGACACCGAGATCAAGATCGGCAACATCATGCCCTATTCGGGCCCGGCCTCCGCCTACGGCACCATCGGCAAGACCGAGGAAGCCTATTTCCGGATGATCAACGACCAAGGCGGCATCAACGGCCGCAAGATCAACTTCATCAGCTACGACGACGCCTACTCGCCGCCGAAGGCCGTCGAACAGGCGCGCAAGCTGGTCGAGAGCGACGAAGTGCTGGCGGTGTTCAATCCGCTCGGCACGCCGTCCAACACCGCGATCCAGAAGTATCTCAACGCCAAGAAGGTACCGCAACTGTTCGTCGCCACCGGCGCCAGCAAGTGGAACGATCCGAAGCACTTCCCGTGGACGATCGGCTGGCAGCCGTCGTACCAGAGCGAATCTCAGATCTACGTCAAGTACATCCTGAAGGAGAAGCCGAACGCCAAGGTGGCGATCCTCTATCAGAACGACGACTTCGGGAAGGACTACCTCAAGGGCACGCTCGACGGCTTCGGCGACAAGGCCAAGTCGATGGTGATCGCCGAGGAGGCCTACGAGATCTCCGAGCCGTCCATCGACGGGCACATCGTCAAGCTAAAGGCCCTCAATCCCGACGTGCTGCTGATCTACACCACACCGAAATTCGGCGCGCAGACTATTCGCAAGACCGCCGAGCTCGGCTGGAAGCCGATGCAGATCCTGACCAACGTCTCCGCCTCGGTCGGCAGCGTAATGAAGCCCGCCGGGTTCGACAACTCGCAGGGCGTGCTGTCGGCCGCCTACGCCAAGGACCCGACCGACCCGCAGTGGGACAACGATCCGAAGTTCAAGAACTGGCACGCGTTCGTCGACAAGTACATGCCGGGCGCCAGCAAGTCCGACAGCAACATGGTGTATGGCTACGGCGCCGCCGCCACGCTGGTCGAGGTGCTGAAGCGGTGCGGCGACGACCTGACCCGCGCCAACGTGATGAAGCAGGCGGCAAGCCTGAAGGATTTCGAGCCCGACACGCTGCTCCCGGGCATCAAGATCAACACCTCGCCGACCGACTTTGCCCCGATCAGCCAGTTGCAGATGATGCGGTTCAAGGGCGAGCGTTGGGAACTGTTCGGCGACATCATCTCCGCCGATAGCGCCGCATCGCGCTGATCACCGACTAAGACCTACACCTGGCATTCGACCGAGCCCCCCGGCAAGCCATTGCCGGGGGGCTTTGCTTTGCCGCGAACCGAATCGCCGGATCTGACCGCGACTGCAGCAATCGACCGCGACCGGCCGCCACCGCACCAACGCCCCCCGCACGCCACAACCGAGACTGGCGGGTGCAATGCACCAAGACCCTACACGACAGCGTATCAGGTAGTTCTACCAGGATGATTAGTTCGCGAATGGTTACTTCGCATTGCAACAACACGATTGAGCGACTGTGATTACCGAACGCAGCTTGCTGCAAACTCCCGGAAGGTGTTCAATGTCGTCGAAAGGCCGACAAGAGCCTGCAATCGACACAACAATCACAGATCCAAGAAAAGGGAGTCAAAAATGCTTTCACTCCGTTCGCACGCGGCTGCGCTTTCCGCGGCAGTTCTCGTCAGTTTCGCAGCCTCGAACGGCGCGCTCGCGCAGAAGAAATACGATCCCGGCGTGAGCGATACCGAGATCAAGATCGGCAACATCATGCCTTACAGCGGCCCGGCGTCCGCCTACGGCGTGATCGGGCGCACCGAAGCCGCCTACTTCAAGATGATCAACGACAAGGGGGGCATCAACGGGCGCAAGATCAACTTCATCAGCTACGACGACGCCTATTCGCCCCCGAAGACCGTGGAGCAGGCGCGCAAGCTGGTCGAGAGCGACGACGTCCTGCTGATCTTCAATTCGCTCGGCACCCCGCCGAACTCGGCGATCCACAAATACATGAACAGCAAGAAGGTGCCGCAACTGTTCGTCGCCACCGGCGCCAGCAAGTGGAACGACCCGAAGAACTACCCCTGGACGATGGGCTGGCAACCGAACTACCAGAGCGAGACGCAGATCTACGCCAAGTACATCATCAAGAACATGCCGAACGCCAAGATCGCCGTGCTGTACCAGAACGACGACTACGGCAAGGACTATCTGAAGGGCTTCGAGGACGGCCTCGGTCCCAAGCACGCTTCGATGATCGTGATGAAGGAGAGTTACGAGGTCTCTGAGCCGACCATCGACAACCACATCGTCAAGCTGAAGTCGACTGGCGCCGACGTGTTCATCAACATCACGACGCCGAAATTCGCCGCCCAGGCGATCAAGAAGCTGGCCGAGATCGGCTGGAAGCCGACGCACTTTCTCAACAATGTGTCGGCCTCGGTCGGCAGCGTGATCAGGCCGGCCGGCTACGACAACGCGCAAGGCATCATCTCGGCCGCCTATCTGAAGGACGTCTCAGACGATCAGTGGAAGAACGACCCTGGCATGAAGGACTTCATCGCCTTCATGGATAAGGAGTTCCCGGAGGGCAACAAGCTCGACGGCGGCACCGTGGTCGGCTACGGCGTGGCGCAGACTCTGGTCGAAGTGCTGAAAAAGTGCGGAGACAACCTCACCCGCGCCAACGTCATGAAGCAGGCCGCCAGCCTGAAGGACTTCCGCACCGAAGTGCTGCTGCCGGGCATCAAGATCAACACCTCGCCGACCGACTTCGCACCGATCAGCCAGTTGCAGCTTCAGCGCTTCAAGGGCGAGAAGTGGGAGCTGTTCGGCGACGTCATCAGCGCCGACGTCGGCGGCTGAGCCGTCACGCACCGACCTGCACGCTGAAGCCCCGGGCGATCACGCCCGGGGCTTCGTCGTTTCATCCGCCCGTGGTCGACCGATGGCCGGCGCCAGCGATCACGCCGCCGCGGCCAAATTGACGGCGCTTTCGGCCAGCTTGGTCAGACTCTGGTCGGTGGTCTTTTCCTGCTGCAGGGTCTGGTCGATCAGCTTGGCCGCATCCTTCATGCCGAGCTGGATCGCCCATTGCTTCAGCGTGCCGTAGCGGGAGATCTCGTAGTGCTCGACCGCCTGAGCGGCGGCGAGCAGGCCGGCATCGAGCGCCTCGGTGCCCTTGTATTCCTCCATGATCTCCTTGCCCTCGTCGATGATGCCGAGGATCGCGTCGCAGGTCTTGCCGCGGGCCGGCTTCTCCAGGAGTTCGAACACCTGCTCCAGCCGCTCGATCTGACCTTCGGTTTCGTCGCGATGCTTCTCGAACGCCGCGCGCAGCTTGTCGGAAGTGGCGGCCTTCGCCATCTTCGGCAGCGCCTTGAGGATCTGCTTCTCGGCGAAATAGATGTCCTTCAAAGTATCGAGGAACAGGTCGTTGAGGTCCTTGTCCTTGGTCCCAGCCATATGCGTACTCTCCATGAAATCGCGAGTGAGGGGGCTTCCTCTCCCGCCCAACGCGAGCTTCGGTCGATCGTTCCTACGGTACCGCTGTCATCCAACTGTCAAATCACTGCGGCACAGTCGTCGTCCTGCTGCGAGGTGCGCATGATTTCCGAAACGTCCGGTCCAATGACCGCCATGGCCGCGGCCGGGCACAGCGTGCGGCGACATCCGGACTGACGCGATGTCCGTTCCCCTGCCCCGCAACCGCGCGATCGCCGACCGCTTCGGCGACACGCCCCAACCGCTGGCCGACGGCGCGTCAGGAGCGCGAATGCCGGTGCCCGGCCTGGTATGGGCGTTCCGGATCGACGCCGCTGGCGTGGCGCAGCCGTTGCCGCACGAAGATCCGTTCAACTTCGAGCAGGACGGCTGGTACTGGCTGCATTTCAATCTGGCCGACTCGCGCGCCCAGCTCTGGCTGGCGGAACTCGCGCTGCCGCCGCCGGCGCGAGCGCTGCTGCAATCGAAGGACACGTATCAGCAGCTCCATAGCGTCGATCGCTGCGTCTACGGCGTGA
Source organism: Rhodopseudomonas parapalustris (assembly GCF_053772255.1). NCBI lineage: Bacteria > Pseudomonadati > Pseudomonadota > Alphaproteobacteria > Hyphomicrobiales > Nitrobacteraceae > Rhodopseudomonas > Rhodopseudomonas parapalustris. The sequence continues at coordinate 19,549 of NZ_JAMKBZ010000022.1, forward strand.
TCGCCGACCTGATGCGCGACATCGCCGACGCCACCGAGGACGCCGGGTTCCTGCGTTTCGTGATGACCGAGCGACTGCTGATCACCGGCCGCTATCAGGCGTTGTGCGCGGTGGACACCGCGCGGCGGGCGCTCGAGCGCGGACTCCGGGTCGATCATTGCGCAGCGTTGTTCGAGGTGATCGTTCACAATGTCGCCGATGCGATGGAGAGCATCACCGACAATGTCGGCGAAACGCTGGACCGGATCGAAGACAAGCTATTGTCCGAGGACACCGACGATCTGCGCCAGGGCCTCGGCCGGCTGCGCCGCACCTGCGTGCGGCTGCATCGCCATTTGTCCGGCCTGCGCGTCGTGCTGCACCGGTTCGATCGCGACCGCGGCGACGACCTGCCCCCGTCGCTGCGGCCCCACGCCGGCAAGCTCGCGCAGCGGCTCGATGGGCTCGACCGCACCGTGACTGAAATGCGCGAACGCAGCCGGCTACTGCAGGAAGAACTGCACCTGCAGATCGAAGAACAGGGCAACAACAGCCTGCGGGTGCTGTCGGTTTTGACCGCGCTGCTGCTGCCGCCGACCCTGGTCACCGGGATGTTCGGGATGAACCTGCACGGCCTACCGTTCTCCGAAGACGGCGGCGGCTTCGGCTGGGCCATCCTGATCATGCTGCTGTCGTCGTTCGTCGCCTATGTGGTGATGAAGCGCTTCGGCCTGATCAGGTAGTTCCGGTGTATCTCCCCTCCCACTCCCCGCCGCGCCTTGCGGCGCTCCGCCGGCCTGCCCGGGGCATGGCTGTGGCTCGATGGCTACGCCGCCGCGAAATCAGCCGGCGTGCCCAATCGATGACGCCGGCCCTCCGATCGCTGTGATACGGGACCCGGCATTGACGACCAGGACGAACCAACGCGTGCGCCACTCTCTGCTCGTTCCGATACTCGCGGCCGCCTTGGCCTGCGCCATCCCCGCCGCCGCGGCCGATCTGCCGCGCAAGGCGCCGGCCGCCCCGCGCGCGGTGTTCGACTGGAGCGGCTTCTATATCGGCGCGCATGTCAGCGCGGTCGCCGGCCGTTCAGACTGGAGCGCGGCGCCAGCCGGCACCAGCGGGTCGATCGACCTGTTCGACGCGTTCCAACTTTTCAAGGGCACCGGCAGCTACGTGATCGGACTGCAGGCCGGCTACAACTGGATGCTGCCGTCGCGCTGGTTGATCGGTGTCGAGGCCGACCTCAATTCACCGAATACGATCGGCGGCAATACCGGCAACACGCTGCCTTCCGGCACGGTCGGCGGCCACGATCATCAGGCGCTGCTTGGCGGCACAATGCGCGGCCGGCTCGGCTACGCGCTCGACGGCTGGCTGCCTTACGTCACCGCCGGCTTCGCCTGGAGCTACGACCGACTGCGCTGGCCGCCCGATCCAGCGCTGGCGCAGCAGGAGACCGCGCTGTTGTGGCGGCTGGGCTGGACCGCCGGCGCCGGCATCGACGTGCCGCTGTCGCCGGCCTGGAGCGCACGCGCCGAATATCTGGCGACCGGATTCGGCAACGGCACCGTCAGCTTTCCGATCGCCGGCGAGCGCGTCACCTCCGACGTGCTGACCCATGCGTTTCGGCTCGGCCTCAACTACCGGCTCGGCGAGGACCTCGCCAAGTCCGATGTGTTCACCAAGGGCATCGACGCGCTGGAACTGGAGCGGTTCGCGGTACACGGCCAGAGCACCTTTACCTGGCAATACGCCCCCGGTTTCCGCTCGCCCTATCTCGGCACCAACAGCCTGAAGCCGAACCAGGCGCGGCAGACCTTCGACGCCACGCTCTATGTCGGCGCCAGGCTGTGGGATGGCGCCGAGTTCTGGATCAACCCGGAAATCAACCAAGGCTTCGGCCTCAGCGGCACCTTCGGCGTCGCGGCGTTTCCGAGCGCGGAGTCGTACAAGGTCGGCGCCGACTATCCGTATGCGCGGGTGCCGCGGTATTTTATCCGTCAGACGCTCGATCTCGGCGGCCCGATCGAAACCGTGCAGGGCGGGCCCAACCAGTTCGCCGGCAAGCAGACCGCTGATCGGATCGTGATCACCGCCGGCAAATTCTCGGTCGCCGACATCTTCGACGTCAACAAATACGCCCACGACCCGCGCGTCGACTTCCTCAACTGGGGCCTCGCAGACGCGCTGACCTTCGACTACGCGGCCGATGCCTGGGCGTTCACCTACGGCGCCGCGGCGGAGTGGTACACCGGCGCCTGGACGGTGCGCGCCGGCGTGTTCGATCTGCCGGTGACGCCGAACAACAGCGACCTCGACCCGACCTTCGGCCAGTTCCAGATGGTCGGCGAGATCGAACACCGCCACGAATTGTGGGGGCTTCCCGGCAAGCTGCTGGTCACCGGATTCCTCAACCGCGCCCGGCTCGGCAACTTCACCGACGCGGTGCGGCTGGCGCAGGCGACCGGCAGCACACCGAGCATCGCCAACGTGCGCCGCTACACCTCGAAGACCGGCCTATCCGCCAGCTTCGAGCAGCAGCTCACCGCAGACATCGGGATGTTCGCGCGCGCCGGCTTCAACAATCCGAATCTGGAGGTCAACGCCTTCACCGATTCCGATCGCACCGTGTCGGCGGGCCTGTCGCTGTCGGGCCGGCTGTGGGGCCGCGAGGGCGACACCGTCGGCATCGGCGGCCTGCTCAACCACATCTCGGCGTCGCGGATCGCCTATCTCGATGCCGGCGGCCTGACCGCGATCATCGGCGATGGCCGGCTGCCCAATCCGGGCGACGAGAAAGTGTTCGAAGCCTATTACAGCCTGCCGTTGTACTCCTGGCGGTTGACTGCGGACTATCAGTTCATCGCCAACCCGGCGTTCAACCGTGACCGCGGCCCGGTCCACCTGATCGCCACGCGGCTGCGCACGCAGTTTTAGCTGCAGTGCTGAGATTCCATCATGGCCGGGCTCGTCCCGGCGATCCACGTCTTTCGTGGGTTATCCGCAAAGAGGTGGATGCCCGGCACAAGGCCGCGCATGACGGCAGTTTTGCGCGAGGTTCGAGGCGAAGCTCCGCGTCACGCTGCGAGCTGGGTCTCCACCAGCCGCACCCAATACGAGGTGCCGTAGACAATCGCTTCGTCGTTAAAGTCGTAGGCCGGGTGATGCAGCCCGGCGCTGTCGCCGTTGCCGATGAACACGAACGCGCCCGGCCGCTTCTCCAGCATGTAGGCGAAATCCTCGGCGCCCATCAGCGGCGGCAGCGGCACCACATTAGCGTCGCCGGCGACGTCGCGCGCCACCCGCATCGCCACATCGGTTTCGGCCAGATGATTGACCAGCACCGGGTAACCGCGCTCGTAAGAAAGATCGATCCTGGTGCCGGTCGACTGCGCGACGCCGGCGATGACGTCGCGCACGCGCTGCTCGACGAGATCCCGCACCGCCGCCTTCATGGTCCGCACCGTGCCCTTCAGCTCGGCGGTCTGCGGAATCACGTTGCGTGCGTTGCCGGCGTGGAATTCGCACATCGACACCACCGCGGCATCGAACGGATCGACGCTGCGCGACACGATGCCCTGCAGCGCGGTGATCAGTTGCGCGCCCGCCAGCACCGGATCGACGCACAGATGCGGCCGCGCGGCATGACCGCCATGGCCTTCGATGCGGATGTCGATGGCGTCGGTCGCGGCCATCACCGGACCCGGGCTGATCGCGAACGCGCCGACCGGAATGCCGGGGCCGTTGTGCATGCCGTAGACCTGCTCGATGCCGAACCGCTCCATCAGTCCGTCGTCGATCATCGCCGCAGCACCGGCACCGCCCTCTTCTGCCGGCTGGAAGATCACCACCGCGTCGCCGGCGAAGTTGCGTGTCTCGGCAAGATAGCGCGCGGCGCCGAGCAGCATCGCAGTGTGGCCGTCGTGGCCGCAGGCGTGCATCTTGCCCGGCACCTTGGAGGCGTAAGGCAGCCCGGTGGCCTCTTCGATCGGAAGCGCGTCCATGTCGGCGCGGAGCCCGATGCTGCGGATCTCGCCGCCATTCGCCGGCTTTGCGCCGCGGATCACGCCCACCACGCCGGTGCGGCCGAGCCCGGTGACGACCTCGTCGCAGCCGAACTCGCGCAACCGCTCGGCGACGAACGCCGCGGTGCCGTCGACATCGTACATCAGCTCCGGCTGCTGATGCAGCGTGCGGCGCCAAGCGGCGATGTCGGGCTGCAGATCGGCGACACGGTTGATCACGGGCATGAGGCGGTGGGGCTCCAGTTATCGAAGCCAGCAGGCTAACCGCCCCGTCCCGCTCCGGCAACTGTACAGCACCGGCCCGCGGCGCTAAGCCTCTGGCCAACCAGAAAACGCACGGGCGGAATCGATGACGACACGGATCGAAGGCGAGTTCGACACCATCGTGGTGGGCGCAGGCACCGCAGGTTGCATCGTCGCCAACAGGCTGTCGGCCGATCCGAGCCGGCGGGTGCTGCTGCTCGAAGCCGGCGGTCGCGACAACTGGATCTGGTTTCACATTCCGGTCGGCTATCTGTTCGCGATCGGCAATCCGCGCTCCGATTGGATGTTCAAGACCGAGCCGGAACCCGGCCTGAACGGCCGGTCGCTGGCCTATCCGCGCGGCAAGGTGATCGGCGGCTCCTCGGCCATCAATGCGATGATCTCGATGCGCGGCCAAGCCGCCGACTACGACCATTGGCGCCAGCTCGGCCTCGCCGGCTGGGGCTGGGACGACGTCCGCCCGGTGTTCCGCCGGCTCGAAGACCATTTCCTTGGCGACAACGAACATCACGGCGCCGGCGGCGGCTGGCGGATCGAGGCAGCGCGGCTGTCGTGGCAGATCCTGGATGCGGTGGCGAACGCTGCCTGCGAGATGGGGATCCCGCGCAGCGCGGACTTCAACACCGGCGACAACGAAGGCGTCGGCTATTTCCACGTCAATCAGAAGCGCGGCCGGCGCTGGTCGTCGGCGCGCGGCTTCCTCAAGCCGGCGCTGACCCGGCCGAATCTGCGGCTCGAAACTAATGTGGTGGTCGACCGCGTGCTGGTCGAGAACGGCCGTGCCGTCGGCGTGCGCTTCCTGCAGAACGGCGTGCCGATCGAAGCCCGCGCCCGCCGCGAGGTGGTGCTGTGCGCCGGCGCGATCGGCTCGGTGCAGGTGCTGCATCGTTCCGGCATCGGCCCGGCCGAATGGCTGAAGCCGCTCGGCATCGAGCCGGTGCTCGACCGGCCGGGCGTCGGGCGCAACCTGCAGGACCATCTGCAGCAGCGAGCGATCTACAAGGTCAGCGGCGGCCGCACCCTCAACGAGATCTATCACTCGCTGCCGCGCCGCGCCTGGATGGGGATCGACTATGCGCTCCGCCGGCGCGGACCGCTCACCATGGCGCCGTCGCAGCTCGGCATCTTTACCCGCTCCGATCCGCATCAGGAACGCGCCAACATCCAATTTCACGTCCAGCCGCTGTCGCTCGACAAGTTCGGCGATCCGCTGCACCGCTTCCCGGCGATCACCGTCAGCGCCTGCAATTTGCGGCCGACCTCGCGCGGCGAGATCAAGCTGAAATCCGCCGCGCTCGACGCCGCGCCGTCGATCGCGCCGCACTATCTGCAGACGGACGACGACCGCCAGGTGGCAGCGGACGCGATTCGCGTGACTCGACGGCTGATGAAGCAGGAGGCATTGGCGAAGTATCACCCCGAGGAGTATCTGCCCGGCCCCGCGGTCGGCGACGACGACGCCTCGCTCGCCAAAGCCGCCGGCGACATCGGCACCACGATCTTCCACCCGGTCGGCACCGCCAAGATGGGCCGCGTCGACGACCCGCTCGCGGTGGTCGACGAACGCCTGCGCTTCCACGGCCTCGAAGCCTTGCGCGTCGTCGACGCCTCGATCATGCCGACGATCACCTCCGGCAACACCAACACCCCGACCGCAATGATCGCCGAAAAGGGCGCAGAGATGATTTTGGCGGATGGGAAGTAAGCGGCGGACTTCCAGACGACACTAAAAGTAGCGTTGACACGCTCTGCTCGGAAAACCAGCATAGCTGGGATTTGACCACGTATTAATTGTAGTCGCCTCGGCCATTTTCTGCACACCAACTGCCGATCCGCGTCTGCAACAACAGCAGATGAGTGCAACGACATGGCAGAACTGGGAGACATCGCACGCAATGAGCGCCTGAAGCTAACAGCAGCACTCCTGAACAATCTCAGCGTCAGCTTCATCACCGTCGGCGTCATCGGCCCCGCACTCTCGCTACTGTCAGGCAGTCCCGCGGTAACATCGAACCAGTTTTTGGCAATCGCCTGCGGTTGTATCGGCCTTGGACTGACACTACATTTAATGGGACGCAGGCTGTTGGAGGGCTTGAGATGAGCACGGTGCTATATTTGCTGGCTGCTCCGGCGATGGCGACCGTTGCTGCAATCCTGCTGGCTATCTACGCCATGCACGCAGACAAAAAGCCGGCTAGTGCGGATGACAGCATTCCCGGATCGCGCCCGAAGGATCCAGACGGTCGGATGCGACGGTGGCAGAGTTGTACGATCCCCGCCAGATCGCCGCGGCTCGCCCAACGGCATGCGCGGAAGTAGCTACGGAATCTTTACGCCGACCTGCTTCACCGCGTGCCGACCAGGGGCTTGCCCGGCACGCCGCTCCGTTAGCAAACCTCAATGCGAGATCAGCGTCGGGACCGTCACCTTGCTCAGCAAGGTGCGGGTCACGCCGCCGAACAGCAATTCGCGCTTCGGCGAGTGGCTGTAGGCGCCGAGCACGATCAGATCGGACTGGTCATCGGCGGCGTAACGGCGGATCACCTCGGCGATCGGCTCGCCCCTGGACCGCAGTTGTTCGACGCGCGCCACGACACCATGGCGACTGAGATAGTGCGCGATGTCGGCGCCGGGCTCTTGTCCGTGCGCCGGATTGCTGTTCGGATCGACGACGACCACCGAGACCTTTTCAGCCGCGCGCAGCACCGGAAGAGAGTCGGTGATCGCGCGCCGCGCTTCGCGGCTTGCGTTCCAAGCGAACAGAACGTTGCGCGCGATCGTCCCCTCTGGCCAGCTCGCCGGAATGATCAGCACCGGAACGCCGGTCGAGAGCAGCATCTGCTCCGGCGACCATCCTGCAGGCAGCCCCGCCGAAGGATGACCGACGACGACGAGGTCAGCGTGGAGACAATGCAGCCGCACGAGTTCGCCGACGTCGCTGCCGCGAACAGCGCGGTACTCGAACGAAGCATCGTCGCGCGCGGCCATCACTTCGAAGCTGCGGCCCGCGGCCTGCAGCGCGTTGCTTTCGATGAGATTGTGCCGCTCCAACATGTCGCGGATCGCGGCGCCGCCCTGGATGTTGCTGTCGGAGCGATCGTGCTGCCACGCATTCGGGACGATGAAGAGACCGATTAGATGCGCTTGGTGACGCATCGCCAGCGCTGCGGCGTAGCGCACGCGCGCATCGCTGGCTGGAGTCTGATCGACGAACACCACGATTGTCTTGAGGGCCATACGCTCACCACTGATCGAGGCCAGTTGCTCCCGGCACGACTATCGAAGATAGGTCGGCGAGGGGATGCGGTGTTGCGTCACGTCAACGCAGACGACAGGCGATCCGGATTCTGTCTGAACGCGGCCGTACACTCGGATCGATGAGTTAGTGCTGGCGACGCGCGACGCGTCGCTCGGCTCGTCACCACACCCGGCCGATCACCGCGAGCGACGAACTATGCCGACTTGCGCACCGCGTTGTCGACCAGGGTCTTTCCGAGGGACCAGATCGCGCCGGGGACCTTGTGGCTGTCGGCGATCACCTGATCGAACGAGCGTTCGATCCAGGCGCAGTCGTCTTCAGTGATGGTCAGCGGCGGCAGCAGCTTGATGGTGTGCAGGCCGTGGCCTGCGACCTGGGTCAGGATCTTGTGATCCTTGAACAACGGCACGGTGATGAGCTGGACGAACAGGCCCTTGTTGGCGGTCTCCAGCATCGTCCACGACGCCTTCAGCCGCAGCGACTTCGGCGGACCGAACTCGACGCCGATCATCAGGCCCTTGCCGCGGACTTCCTTGAGCAGCTCGTAGCCCGGAACCATCCGTGTCAGCGCCAGCCGCAGCTCGGCGCCGCGCTTGGCGGCGGCCTCGACCAGCTTCTCGGCCTTGAGGACTTCGAGCGTAGCGATGCCCGCAGCCATCGCCAGATCGTTCTTGGCGAAGGTCGAGCCGTGCACCACGGCGCGGTCCATTCGGTTGAAGATCTTGTCGAAGATCGACTTGCGCGTCAGCACCGCGCCGACCGGAACGTGACCGCCGGACAGCGCCTTCGACAGCAGCACCATGTCGGGCTCGACGTTCCAATGCTCGACCGCCAGGAAGCGGCCGGTGCGACCCATGCCGGTCTGGATCTCGTCGGCGACGAACAGCGTGCCGTAGCGTTTGCACAGCGCCGCCGCGCCCGGCAGGAACTCGTCGGTGGGCATGTTGACGCCCTTGCCCTGGATCGGCTCGACGATGAAGGCGGCGACCTCGCGGGTCGACAGCACCTTCTCCAGCGCTTCGAGATCGTTGAACGGAATCGTGGTGACGCCGGGCAGCAGCGGACCGAAACCGCCCTGGAAATTCTGATCGTCGGTGAGCGACAGCGCGCCGTAGGTCAGGCCGTGATAGCTGTGATCGCAATTGACGATGCCGTGACGCCCGGTCGCACCGCGCGCGAACTTGATCGCGGCCTCGACGCTCTCGGCGCCGGAATTGGCGAAGAATACCTTGTCGAGATACGGCATCTGCTCGAGCAGCCGTTCGGCCAGGATGCCGGCCAGCGTCGACACGTCGAGCTGCACCAGATTGGGCAGGTCGGCGTCGAGCACGCTTTGCAGCGCCTTGCGCACCACCGGGTGGTTGCGACCGAGCGCGAACACGCCGAAGCCGCTGAGCAGATCGAGATAGCGGGCGCCGTCCCGGTCGTAGAGATACTGGCCGATGCCCTTCTGAAAGCCGACGTCGTAGCCGATGGTCTTGAGGACGCGGACGAGCTGCTCGTTGAGGTGCCGCGTGTGCATCGAGCTGCGCTGCGCTTCGCGCGCCGCGAACATCTCGGCGAGGTCTAAATTCGGCTGGTGCATGGGCTACATACGTCGCTTGTTGGACCCGCCGTCAACACCTAAAAGGCGGCGGCACGTCGCACTCGAGTTTTCTTTCCAGAATTGTGATGCGCGGGAGACAGGCCGATCTCGCGGCCGCCCCCATGGAGCAAGCCCCCTGCCCCGAGGCCGGTATAGTCCCAACGCCCCACGCGGCGCCAGCCCTGTGACCTCACCTGCGGCAATCCGGCTTTGCTCTCGGGTCTCGGCGCGATGTCGTGCTCTGAAACCGCCTTCCGGGAGGACGAACGCCTCCCCCGGAAGGCGCTATTCACAGATCGGTGTCGCCGCTCTCGTCGATGTGGCGCGGCTTGCCCATCAGCGCCGGCTGGAACAACAGAACCGCGCCCAGCGTGGTCAGCAGCGACAGCGCCAGGAGCTTGCCCATGCTGGCGGTTCCCGGATGGCTGGACAGCCACAGACTGCCGAACGCCGTGGCGGTGGTCAGGGCGCTGAAGAAGATCGCCCGGGTCAACGCCGACTGCAGCAGATTGGTGCGTCCGGCGCGCCAGGCGGTCACGTAATAGATCTTGAACGCGACGCCGACGCCGAGCAGCAGCGGCAGCGCGACGATGTTGGCGAAGTTCAGCGGCAGGTCGATCAGCACGCAGATCTCCAGCGTCACCGCACCCGCAACCAGCAGCGGAATCAAGGTCAGCGCCACGTCGGTAATCCGCCGCAGGGTGATCCACAGCAGGATCGAGATCGACAGCAGCGCCCACAATCCGGCCTGGATGAACGAGCCGACGATGGTGTCGCCCGATTTGAGGATCGACACCGGGCCGCCGGTCGCCAGCGGCTCTGCCTGCAGCACCGCCGCGGCGAACTTGCGCAGGGTTGCGTTGTCGTTGGGATCGCCGCTCGGCAGCACTTCGACGCGGATCTGGCCATCCTTGGTCTTCCACGACGACACGATGTCGGGGGGCAGATTGTCCAGGGTGACCGGCTGCGCCTTGAGCATGTTGCGGAGCAGCTCGAAGTCGACCAACAGCGGCCGGACGAACACGTCCTGCGCCGTTTCGCGAGTCGTCGGCTCGGCCTCGGCGAGCTTCGCCAGCGCGGTGGCGAGCCGGCGGGAGGCGTCGGCACCGGGACCACCGCCTTCGCCGGCGGCGCGGATCAGCGCCTGAGCCGAGCTCTTCAGCGAAGCGATATTGTCCTGATCGGACGGCGGCGGATCGACCTGCTCGGGATTGAGCGCCGGCTCCAGCACCTTGGCGCCGGCCTGGATCAGCTTCAGCTTCTCCGGCTGGTCCGGCGGCACGAAGGTGTCGAGCGAGATCGTGCGCGACACTTCCGGAAGCTTGCCCAGCTTGGCTTCGATCGCGCGCGCCGCCTGTTCCGACGGCGCCAGCACGTTGACGGCGCTGGCTCCGGTATTCGGGTCCTTACGCAGATCCAGGAAGGTCGCGATCGACTCCACCTTCGGGTTGCGCAGATTGATCGGGTTGAAGTCGAAATGCATGAAATACAGCAGCGGCAGACCGGCCACCGCGACACCCAGCGTCCCGGCAATGACGCCGATGCGGTGCTTCTCCAGGAAATGATCGACCGGCGCCAGGAAGGCGTAGCCGAGCGGCTCCTTCTCGCCGGCCGGGTTCAGCAGCTTGATCAGCGCCGGCAGCACGGTGATGCTGGTGAAGAACGCGATCGCCATACCGGCGCCGGCGATCTCGCCGAGTTCGGAAATACCCTTGTAGGAGGTCGGCAGGAACGACAGGAAGCCGGCGGTGGTGGACATCGCCGCCAGCGACAGCGGCACCGCGGAATACTCCGCGGCCTGTATCAGCGCCTTGTTCAGATCTCCGGTTTTGTGGCGTTCTGACCGATAGCGGACGCTGAACTGGATGCCGAAATCGACGCCGAGACCGACGAACAGCACCGCAAACGCGATCGACAACAGATTCAACGAATCCACCAGCATCAGGCCGACCGCCGTGGTGATCGACAGGCCAATCACCAGATTGGTCGCCACCGCGAAGATGATCTTGGAGGAATGCAGCGCCATCCACAGGATCAGCAGCACCACCAAGACGGTGCCGATGCCGTTGACCACGGCGCCGTCCTTGACGGTGGCAAATTCTTCGTTGGCGATCGGAACCGGCCCGGTCAGCCGGACCCTGGCACCGAAGTCCTGCTCGATCTTCAGGTCGACCGCCGCCTTGCGGATCGCGTCGGTGGCGTCCTTGCCGGGCTCCAGCGCCTTGAAGTCCAAGATCGGCTTGACCTCGATGAAGGCGCGCTTGTCGCTGTCGGTCAGCGGTTCCGGATTGACCAACGCGCGCCAGGAGAAGAACGCCGGCTGCTTGCCGAGCACGTCCTCCACCGTCGCAGCGACGGCGTTGAAGGGTTTTGCGGTGGCATCCAGGGTCAATTCGCCCCGCTTGAGGCCGACCAGACCGGTCTCCAGCGCCGCGGTCAGGCCGCGGATCGACGGGTCGCCGGCCATGATCTCGATCAGGGGAACCGCCTGCTGGAACTGACCGGTCGCCTTGGCGACCTCGTCCTTGGGCAGGAACAACAGCCCGTTGCGATCGAAAAACGGACCGCCGCCGAGCCGCTTCACCGACTCGAAGTTCTTGTGATTCTTCGATAATTCTGCCGTCAGCCGGGCCGCGGCGGCATTGGCGAATTCAGGCGTCGGCGCCTCGACCACAGCCAGGATCAGCCGTTCCTGATCGAACGCTTTCTCGAACGCGATATCACGTTTGCGCCAGTCGAGATCAGACGAGATCAAATGGTTGATGTCGGTGTTGATCCCGAAATGTTGGTAAGTATAGAAACCGGCCGCGATCGCGAGAAATACGCCGATCAGCACAGTAAAGGCCGCAAACCTGGTGCTGGCCTTGACAATGGAGACGATGGCACGCTTCAGCACATTTACACTTTCTATTGCTGCCGGCTGGCATAAAATATGGCCGCTCCGCCGGGTTCCGAGTCGATCGAACTGTTTCTGATGGTTCTGCGACCAAGGACTGGACAAAATGGCCGAAAACAAGCCGGCGGAGATGTGTTCGCGGAAGTAATCTCACCAGGCTGGATTGCCAAGGGCGTTTTGCAACGCGTGTTGCAATACGCCGATAAGTCCCTTGCGCTCCTTGGGGTTGCGGGTGTCCTCATACCAGCTAGATCATGCTAGGGGAATGCGACGTGCTGCCAGGAGACCGAAAGATCATGAGCGTGGTGCCCCTTGTCTGAAGTCCGCCCCCTCGAAGTATTCCTTGCCCAACCCCGAGGCTTTTGTGCCGGCGTGGTGCGCGCGATCGAGATCGTCGAGCGCGCCCTCGAAAAGTACGGCCCGCCGGTCTATGTGCGGCACGAGATCGTGCACAACAAATACGTGGTCGAGAGCCTGAAGGCGAAGGGTGCGATCTTCGTCGAGGAGCTGTCGGAAGTTCCGTCCGATGCGGTCACCGTATTCAGCGCCCACGGCGTCGCCCGCAGCATCGAGGAAGAGGCCGCCGCCCGTGGCCTGCCGGTGCTCAACGCCACCTGCCCGCTGGTCACCAAGGTCCACAACCAGGGCAAGCGCTATACCTCGAAGGGGCGCACCCTGATTCTGATTGGCCATGCCGGCCACCCGGAAGTCGAAGGCACGATGGGCCAGGTTCCCGGCCCGGTGCTGCTGGTGCAGAACCTCGACGACGTCGCGGCGCTGACGCTGCCGCCGGAAACCCCGGTGGCCTACATCACCCAGACCACGCTGAGCGTCGACGACACCAAGGACATCATCGCCGCACTTTCGGAGAAATTCCACGATATCGAAGGTCCGGACACCCGCGACATCTGCTATGCCACGCAAAACCGGCAATCGGCGGTGCGGCAGATGAGCAAGCTGGTCGACCTGATCCTGGTGGTGGGTGCCAACAATAGTTCGAATTCCAACCGGCTGCGGGAAATCGGCACCGAAGCCGGCATCCCGAGCTATCTGATCGCCGACGGCAGCGAGCTGAACCCGGAATGGCTCGACGGCAGGCGCGCGGTCGGGATCACCGCTGGCGCCTCGGCGCCGGAAGTGCTGGTCGACGACGTGATCGAGGCGCTGCGCCGGATCGTTCCGGTGACCGTCTCGGTTCTGCCCGGCCGGGAGGAAAACATCGAATTCGTTCTGCCCGCGGAACTGGCGACCACCTGATCCGCACCAACCGACGTGCCGTGAAAGAGAAGATTTCGTAATGGCTATACCGTTTCACAAGGAACTGGTGATCGGCGGCTACCTGCTGAAGCAGAAGCTGCTGGGGCGGAAGCGTTATCCGCTGGTACTGATGCTGGAGCCGCTGTTCCGCTGCAATCTGGCCTGCGCCGGCTGCGGCAAGATCGACTACCCCGACGCCATCCTCAACCGCCGGATGACCGCGCAAGAGTGCTGGGACGCCGCCGAGGAATGCGGCGCGCCGATGGTCGCGATCCCGGGCGGCGAGCCGCTGATCCACAAGGAGATCGGCGAGATCGTGCGCGGCCTGGTGGCGCGCAAAAAGTTCGTGTCGCTGTGCACCAACGCGCTGCTGCTCGAGAAGAAGCTCGATCTGTTCGAGCCCTCGCCCTATCTGTTCTTCTCGGTGCATCTCGACGGCCTAAAGGAACACCACGACCGCGCGGTGTCGCAGAAGGGCGTGTTCGACCGCGCGGTGTCGGCGATCAAGGCGGCCAAGGCACGCGGCTTCACCGTCAACGTCAACGCGACGATCTTCGACAACTATCCGGCCGAAGAACTAGCCGACTTCCTCGACTTCACCGAGGAGCTCGGCGTCGGCGTGTCGATCTCGCCGGGCTACGCCTATGAGCGCGCGCCCGACCAGGCCCACTTCCTGAATCGCACCAAGACCAAGGAAGTGTTCCGGCAGGTGTTCGCCCGCGGCAAGGGCAAGAAGTGGAACTTGATGCACTCCAGCCTGTTCCTCGACTTCCTGGCGGGCAACCAGGAATTCGAATGCACCCCGTGGGGCATGCCGGCGCGCAACATCTTCGGCTGGCAGAAGCCGTGCTACCTGCTCGGCGAAGGCTACGCCAAGACCTTCAAGGAGCTGATGGAGACCACCGACTGGGACTCCTACGGCACCGGCAAGTACGAGAAGTGCGCCGACTGCATGGCGCATTGCGGCTACGAGCCGACCGCGGCCATGGCCTCGCTGAACAATCCGCTGAAGGCCGCCTGGGTGGCGCTGCGCGGGATCAAGACCTCAGGCCCGATGGCGCCGGAGATCGACATGTCGAAGCAGCGCCCGGCCCAGTACGTGTTCTCCGAGCAGGTCCAGAAGACCTTGACGCAGATCCGCCAGGACGAGGCCGCTGAGGCCGAGAAGCGCCAGAGGGCTTCCACCGCGGCCTGATCCGCACCACTGGCTCACAGATCAACAGCGCGGCCGGCAGGCCGCGCTTTTTTTGTTTGGCGAGTTTTTTCGTTCACGACCGGCCATTCAATTCATGAAGTTCTTCACGATATCGGCCTTGACCTTGCCCGGCAGCGGAACGAACTGCATCGAGCGAGCCGTGCCGTCGCCATGGGCGAACGCCCATCTGAATAACTCCAAGGCGGCAGCTGACGTGGTGCGCTTGTCCGGACTTCTCGGCACCAGCGCGAAGGTCGCCGTCACGATCGGCCAGGCGTGTTCGCCCGGCATGTCGGTGAGATCGACCGCATAGTTCGGTACCGACCAATCGCCATTCTCGGCGGCGGCTGCGAAACTGCGTCCGTTCGGCAGCACGAACCGGCCCGCCTTGTTCTCCAATTGCACAGTCGCCAGGTTGTTGGCGGTGACGTAGGAGAGCTCGGCATAACCGATGCCGCCGGGCGTCATCGGCACCGTGGAGGCCGCGCCATAGCTGCCCTTGACGCCGGCGCCGACCGGCCAACTCAGCGTCATGCCGATCCCCATTCTGTCGCGCCAAGCCGCGCTGGCCTTAGACAAATAGCGGGAGATCGCGTAGGTGCCGCCCGACCCTCCCGCGTGATACAGCAGAGAAACCGCGAGCTTGGGTAAGGCAAGACCAGGATTGAGCTCGACGATCCGTGCGTCGTCCCACGATTTGATGCCGCCCATGAAGATGTCGGCGAGCACAGGCGCGGTGAGCCGCAGTTTGCCGGCCGAGACGCCGGGAATATTGACGACGACGGCGTAGCCGCCGACCACGGTGGGAAACTGCATGATGTCTCCCTCTTTGAGCTTGCTGTCGTCCATCGGAACGTCCGACGCGCCGAAATCCGTCAGGCCTTTGAGCACCTGGAGTTGCCCGACCGAAGATCCCGAAGGTTGATAGTTGATCGCCGGTCCTTTGGCCGCCTTCAGTTGTTCTGCCCATTTGATGTAGATCGGAGCCGCGAAGGCCGAACCGGTTCCCATCACCGGCGTCTCGGCACGACCGGCCGACACGCCGGCCGAGCTGATGGCGAGCGCCATCAATGCGAAGCGAATCGCGCGCATATTGATTCCTCTATGGCTGTAATCGTGCGGGACTAGTCGACGCCGTTCAGGGCGAAGTCGAAGATGTCGTAGTTGCGCAACACGCCGGTTTCGGCGCGCTCCCGGTAATCCCGCGCGAGCGGGCGCGACAGCACAAACGGCACACGCTGTTCGCCAAGCCCGCCATGCGAGCGCAAGCGATGATCGCCGAGGGCCGAGAGGTCATGATCTTCACGCCGCGCGCCGACCGCCGTGCCGCGATCGCTGAACACCGCGAAGTCGCCCTCGCGGTCCGGCGGCAATTGGTAGCGTTCGCACACCGTCGCGCGATCGAGCACGAGCTCCACGCCGGGCAACGACCGCGCATAGGTCATCATCGCGGCGATATCGCAGTTCTTCAACACATGGACGCGCACGAAGCCGCCGAGCGCACCGTGATGCCGGACGAACGGATCGGCGATCGGACAGATCACGCGGGCAACGCCGTCACCGAACGTCGCGTTCAGAGCGTCCTCGAGATAGACGACGTTCGGCCGTCCTTCCGCATCCGACTTGTCGGCCATGCCATGATCGGCGGTCAGCGCGACGGTCGCGCCGAGTTGGATCAGGCGCGCGATGCGCTGGTCGACCGCCGCGTGGAAGGCATTCGATTCGGCATCGCCCGGCTGGTATTTGTGCTGCACATAGTCCGACGTCGACAGATACATCAGCTCGGGCTTGGCCGTCTCCATTAGCCGGATGCCGGCGTCCAGCGCGAACAGCGAGAGGTCGGTAGAGTACTGATCCGGCTTGCCGCGGCCCACCATCTCCTCGCCGCTCTTGAAGCCGAGCGCCGTCAGATCGGCGACGTTCGGATGTTCGGAGGAGAACGCGATCCCGTCCATCTCAAAGGCCAGCACCTTCAACAGCTTGTCCTTGGCGGTGACCACCGCGCTCCGCACGCCCGCTCGGCTCATTGCCCCGAGAATGGTGCCGCAGCGCAGTCGCCGCGCGTCCGTCACCATGATCTCTTCGCCGGTTTCAGCGTCGAGATAGTAATTGCCGTTGATGCCGTGGATTGCGGGAGGCACGCCAGTGACGATCGAGGTGTTGTTGGTGTTGGTGGTGGTCGGCACCGTGGCGAGCGCCGTCCCGACATAGCCCGATGACCTGAGCGCGCCGATCGTCGGCAACACGCCATCCGCAATGCCCTGCTCCAAATAGTCGGGATCGAACCCGTCGAGACAGATCACGACGACGGGCTTTTGCGGCACGGCGTAGCTTCGCCCGTTGGCCTCGATCAGAGTCCGCGGCCTATCGGATTGGAAAAGGGTCGTCATGGTGTCATCCCGGTGCTGAATGCCGCATGGTCTGTCGGCTGATGCACACGGGTGGTACGCGGTCAAAATGTGAGAATCGATCGAATAAAGCACACAAATGTGTGAGAAGAAGTCGTCATAATGCGATACGGAAAGGTTCTGCCGGTCACACGGAGGTCATGGTGAAAGAACGAGAACTGCCTCTGGTCGCGCTTCGGGCGTTCGCGGTCGCGGCGCGCAGCGACAGCTTGAGTTCGGCCGCCGAAGAGCTCGGAGTCACCCACGGCGCCGTCAGCAAGCAGGTGCGCTTGCTGGAGGACTGGCTGGGACAGCAGGTCTTCACCCGCGAGGGGCGCAGCGTCGCGCTGACGCCCTACGGCAGAGTTCTGGCGGAGCAATTGAGCCAGTCGTTCCGCGGCATCGAAGCCGCCTGCCACTATGTCCGGCGCCGGCGCAGCAAGGCGGTGCTGGCGGTCGAGGCACCGTCGACATTCGCCATGTATTTTCTGATGCCGCGGCTGAAACGCTTCGAGAAAGCCAATCCCGATCTGGCGGTCTGGATCTCCACGCGCATGACCGGACAAACACCGGATGTCTCATCCCACGATCTCCTGATCACGCGGGGCAGCAGCGAAAGGATCGGCGGGCATTCGAGAGCATCGACGACATTATTCGAAGAGAATCTGACACCCGTCTGCAGCCTGGACCTTGTTCAGGAAAAGACCATCGAGAAACCGGAGGACCTTCTCGCGTTTCCGTTGATCACCTCAGCCACGCGACCGGGACACTGGGAGGCCTGGCTGAAGAAGGCAGGCATGCGCGAGCATCTGTTCGAAGGCGGCCATCGCTTCGATCACATGTTCGTCGCGATGCATGCGGTGCGCGAGGGATTCGGCTCGATCGTCGCGCCAAAGGAGTTCTTTCCCGGAAAACCGGAATGGCGGCTCGTCTGCCCTTTTCCCGATCAGGTCGTGAAGGGCGAAAAGTACTTCGCTCACCCGACGTCGCGGGCCGATCCGCGCTATCTCGGCCGGTTCGTTGATTGGCTCAAGGACGAGATCAAAAACGTGACGTCCGAGGGCCGGCAACCATTCGGAATTTGATTTCCGCTTCTGGCGGAGTTGTCGAAAACCGCCGGAGGCCGACACCACCGAAGGCGGCGGTCTGAACGGCCGCCACGCATCGGCTATCGCGCCGACCGCCCCTTCGCCATAGCGACGGCAACTTCCTCAGTGGCTTCGAGCGAGGCCTGAACGTCGGGACGCACACCGACGCCACCCCAGTTGCTGTGCGTGATCGGGTTTTCTGCCCTCCCGGTCGGCACGACGACGAAAAGGTCAGAACCGAGGTCCTTCAGGCCACCGGGGTTCGCTCCTCCGCGCGTTTTCTCGCCGACCACCGTCGCACGCTCGAGCGCCTGCAGATCGTAGGCAAACTCTTCCCCCGCCGAATAGGTCTTCGGCCCAATCAGGACATAGACGGGCTTGCCGAGATAGTGCACCGGCGTCGCGGCACTCCAGAACGACTCTGTCCTGAAAGTCAAAGTCCCACGATTCCGCCAGATCAGATCGTTGATATGAACGCGCTTGCCTGGGTCGAGCAAGAAACTGATCAAGTAGGCGACAGATGCCGGATGTCCGCCGCCATTGTCCCGCATGTCGATGACGAGCGCTGCGGTATCAGACAGATTGCGCATGGCTTCGTCGGCCGCTGGATTGAAGATCTCGGGCGGAACGAAGCGCGCCAAGCGGATGTATCCGATATTCCCGTCTAATCGTTTCACCTCGAAACCTGCCCCCTGGGGCGCAGTGGGCGGGGGCTGGTTGGGGAACGGAGAGCCAAAGATCACCCGCATATGGCTGTCCTTGGTGATCGCCCTAAGCTGTTCGGTCAGGGTCTGTGCGAATTGAGCGGGATCGGTTACGCCGGCATAGGCATCGTCGCCCATTGCCTTCTCCAGCGCATCCGCCGCCCGCATACCCGTGTCGGGAAAGACATAACCTTCCCGCAACTCGGTAGTGATGCCGCCGATCAGCCTGCTGACAGTTGCTCGGTCCAACGGCGCGCTTTGCGATTTGTCGGGAATCAGCTCGGCAAATGTCGTGGAGGGAGCCGCCACGACCGCAGCAACTGTCGCAAAGCAAGCGACAAGGAATGACGACCGAGGGGACAGCATCTCAAATTCCGGTTGCAAGCAGCTCCATCGAAGTGGAGGCCCGTTCTTGGGCCAATCTATGGCTGACCCAGATTTCGGGCATCGAAGCGAAAGCCACTCCGCGATCCCACGCAATCGATGACTTACGATCAGCCGCCCGCGGCCCCACGGCATTTCGCCAAACTGCTTCTTCAAATCTGCAGAGGCGCAATAGAGCGGAAAATGCTGCGGCGAGAGTCGCCTGCCGCCGAGCCGGCAATCCAGGCCCAATCAAGTAGAAATCTATCCGCCGCGACCAAGCCGCCGCGGCGCCCCAGCCTCGGACATCATGGACGCGGCAGCCCTACCGCGACGCGTGATGATCCTCAGATCTCGGCGACAATGCCGCTACCGCCCAGAACGGCGTCCTGCACGAAGTTCCGACAGCCGCGCAAGGACCGCAGCGCCCGGTTGAAATCGATGCCGGTCGAGACCAGCGACCGGATCGAGGTCGGGTGGCGGGCGATGCCGCGCAGCACCTTACGCAGGTCGATGTCGCCGTTCGGCTTGATCGCGGTCGACACGATCTGAGGCAGGCTGCGGCTGGCCGGATCGCTGATCACCCGCAGCGCCGCGAACGGCAACTCGGCTGCGGCGGCGAAATCGGCGGCGATGTGGCTTTCCATGTCGACCGCTGCCGCACCGGTCTCCGAGCGCAGCGCCGCCTTGGCGGCGCGCGCCGCGATCACCTGCTCCGCGCCGACCAACCCGCCGCGCACCACGCGATGGCGGCCGAGCCCGGCGCTCTTCAATAATTCGTCGGTCAGTGCAACTTCCGACGTCCAGCGGCGTTCTCCCGCCACAACCTCGGTGGCGATGACGATGTCACCTGCCTCGAGCGAGGGATCGAGCCCACCGGCAACGCCGAAGCTGATCACGCCGCGAATCGACGAAGGGTCGAAATCGGCCATGATCGCGCGCAATTGCTTGGGGTCACTGCTGCTGCAGATAACGGTGAGGCCCGGCCCCGCCGCGATACGTGCTTCCTGAATCAGGCCCGTCACAATCAGTACCGGCCGCGGATCTTGACGATGCGCCGCGGCCTGGTCGTCCACTGCCCCCAGAATCACATCCCGACCCCTACCACCTTGCTGTTCGTGGCCTGCAAGTTCCGATACCGCGCCAGCGCCCAGAGCGGGAAGAACTTCGAATAGCCATGATACCGCAGATAAAACACCCGCGGGAAGCCCGTCGCCGTGTAACGCTGCTCGTCCCACAGTCCTTTTTCGGTCTGTGTGCTTTTCAGGTACTCGATGCCCCGTGCCACGGCGGGATGACCGACCTCACCCGCAGCCATCAGAGCAAGCAAAGCCCATGCCGTCTGTGAGGCGGTCGAGGGTGCACTTTCGTAGCCACGATAGTCCAACCGGTAGCTCACGGCATCCTCGCCCCACCCGCCGTCGCGGTTCTGGACCGACTCCAGCCAGGCGACCGCCTTGCGGATCATCGGATCGGCGTGGGGAACGCCGGCGGCGTTGAGGGCGCACAGCACCGACCAGGTGCCGTAAATGTAATTCATGCCCCAGCGGCCGTACCAGGATCCCTCGGAGAGCTGGGTGTCGCGCAGATAGCCGACCGCGCGGGCCATCGCCGGGCTGCTGTTAACGGTCTCGCCGAGCTGCGCCAGCATCGAGACGCAGCGCGCGGTGACGTCCTCGGTCGGCGGGTCGAGCATCGCGCCGTGATCCGAGAACGGGATATTGTTCAAATAATACGCATTGTTGTTGATGTCGAAGGCACCCCAGCCGCCATCGTCGCTCTGCATCCCCTCGATCCACTCGCGAGCGCGGGCGATCGCCGCGTCGTAGGCGGGATTCGGCTGGTCCTTACGGGCGCGGTCGAGCGCCATCACCACCACCGCGGTATCGTCGAGGTCCGGATAATGGGCGTTGTTGTACTGGAACGCCCAACCGCCGGGGCGCACGTTCGGCGCTTTGACGGCCCAGTCGCCCTTGACGTCGAGCACCTGGCGCGGGAGCAGCCAGTCGAGCGCCGATTGCACCGACTTGGCGCCCTCGTGGCCGTCGGTTTCGAGCAGCGCATGGCTGGCGAGCGCAGTGTCCCACACCGGCGAAACGCAGGGCTGGCAGTAGGCTTCGTCGCCGCGATCCACCAGCAGCAGATCGATGCCGCGGCGCTGGATGGCCCGCGGCGGATAATCTTCAGGATAGCCGAGCGCCTCGTACACCATCACGGTGTTAGCCATCGGCGGGAAGATCGCGCCCAGGCCGTCTTCGCCATTGAGCCGCTCCTCGATGAAGGCGAGCGCCTTGTCGATGGCGTGCTGGCGCAGCCGCTTCGGCATCACCGGCTCGATCACGCGCAGCACCGCGTCGATCGACCCGAACAACTTGAACAGCGCCCAGTTCTGATGCGGCGCCTTGGCCGGCATCCCGATCGTCTTCGGATCCTGCAGGAACAGTTCGTCGATGCCGACGCCCTTGGGATTCTTGGCGCGCGGCTTCAGCGCGCACAGCACGAGCAGCGGCACCATCGTGGTGCGCGCCCAATACGACACCTTGTCCAGCGTGAACGGCGACCAGCTCGGCAGCAGCATGATCTCGACCGGCAGCACCGGAACGGCGCGCCACGTCGTCACGCCGTACAGCGTCAGCATGAACCGGGTGAAGACGTTGGAGTGGATCGCGCCGCCGCGCGAGCGGATGGCCTCGCGGGCCCGCACCATGTGCGGCGCGTCGATGCTGTCGCCGATCATCTTCAGCGCGAAGTAGGCCTTCACGCTAGCGCTCATGTCGAAATCGCCGTCGTGCACCAGCGGCCAGCCGCCGTGGGCGCCCTGGATGCGGCGCAGATACACCGCGATCTTGGCTTCGAGCTCGGCATTGACCGGCTCGCCGAGGTAATGCCGCAGCAGCACGTATTCGGCAGGAATGGTGCAATCGGCCTCGAGTTCGAACACCCAATGACCATCGTCGCGACGAAAGTTCAGCAGCGCACTGCGCGCCGCATCGATCGAAGCTTCGAGCGCGCTGCGCCCGACACCGGTGTTGTAGCTGCCGGAATCCATTTTATCTGCTGTGTCTCCGTTGTGGGGGCCGGATCAGGCGCGGCCGGCGGCCAGCACCAGGTCCGCGGCACGGTTGCCGGACCGGACCGATCCTTCGATGGTCGCCGGTAACCCCGTATCAGTCCAATCGCCTGCGAGATATAGGTTTCTCCATTGGGTGACCGGCCCGGGGCGCAAGGCGTTCTGCGCCGGTGTAGCGGCGAATGTGGCGCGGCGCTCGCGGACAATTTGCCACGGCGGCAGATTGGCCGAGATCCCGGCGATCCTGCAGATTTCGCCCCAGATTTCGGCCGCAAGCTGCTCGCGCGGCGCGTCGACCAGCCGATCGCCGTTGCTGATGGTCACCGACAGCCGGTTCGGGAACGCGAACAGCCACTCCACCGCGCCGCCGATTACCCCGGTCAGGGCCGGCATGCCGGGCGGCGGCGCATAGTTGAAATGCGCATTGACGATGGCGCGGTATTCCTGCGGCGTCTTGAGCCCGGGCAGCAGCGCGGCAGCCGGGCGCGGCGGCACCGCCAGCACCACCGCATCGTCCGGGCCGAGGGTGACGATGTCCTCGCCACCGAACTGCAGCGCACCGACGCGGTCGCCGGCCGGGGTCAGCGAGCGCAGCTCATGACCAAACCGCACGCCGGGACCGCTGGCAGCGAGCTGCGCCACCGCCGGCTCGACCAGCACGGCGGATAGGCCGTCGCGGGCGATCAGCGGCCGGCACGCTTTGCCGCCGGCCAGCAGCGTCTCGCGCACCACCGCGCCGGCGAGCCCGGCAGAGCCTTCCGGCGGATCGACATTGAGCGCGGCGAGCAGCAACGGCGCCACCAGCCGGTCGTACAGCGGGCCGGAGCATTTGATGGTGTCGCCGATCAGCCTGGTGGTCGGCGCCCACAATAGCGGCATCAGGCCGATATAATCGCCGATCGACGTGTCCGGCACCCGGCTACCCGCATCGAACAGCCACAGCGGCAGCTTGCCCCCGCCCAGCTTCAGCCGCCAGCGGGCATCGGTCGGCAGATCGATGAAGTCGAACTCGGCGCGTTCCGGGCCGACCAGACCGGCCTCGGTGCCGATCGTCCGCGCGTACTCGCAGGCGGCGTGATTGCCCGACAGCAGCAGGTGATTGCCGTTGTCGATGACGAGCCCGGTCTGGGCATCGAAATACGAACGGCAGCGGCCACCGGCCTGCTGCATCGCTTCGTGGACGTGGACAATAAGGCCGGCGCGGGCGAGCCGGGTCGCGGCCGCAAGACCGGAGATTCCCGCACCGATGACGTGAACTGTTTTCGACATCACACGATCGCGTATTGCAGCAGGATGGCGATCTTCGACGCCTTGCCGAGCTTCACCGCGGCGCGCGGCGCTGCGAAACCGCGCGCGATCAGAAGCTGCAGGATCGAGTAGTAGTACTTGCCCATGATGCGGGGAGCCTTCACCAGCCGGCGCGGATTGCGGTTCATCACCTTGTCGGCGGCGGCGAAATGCGCGAGCGCCCGCTCGACCAGCGGCGCACAGACGCTCGGCAGCGCCGGATGCGCCGCGACCACGCGCGGATCGGTGGCGGTGATGCCGGCCTTGTGGAGCAGTTCGCTCGGCAGATACAGCCGGCCGATACCGGCGTCCTCGTCGATGTCGCGCAGGATGTTGGTGAGCTGCAGCGCGCGGCCGAGATGATGCGACAGCTCGATGCCGTCGGCTTCGGGCAGACCGAAGATCCGCACCGACAGCCGCCCCACCGCGCTGGCGACGCGATCGCAATACAGATCGAGCGTCGCTTCATCCGGCGCGCGGATGTCGGCGTCGACATCCATTTCCATGCCGTCGATGATCGCCTCGAAATCCTCGCGCTTCAGCCCGAAGCTGCGCAGCGACTCCTGATAGTCCGCCAGCCGCGGCGGCGGCGCGCCGCGATACAGCGCTGCAATGTCGTCGCGCCATTGCTGCAGCTCGGCGACGCGCACCTCGCGCGGCCGATCGGAATCGGCGATGTCGTCGACGAAGCGGCAGAAACTGTAGACCTGGAACATCGCCTCGCGCTGCGGACGCGGCAGGATGCGCATCGCGGCGTAGAACGAACTGCCGAGCGCAACGCCTTGATGCGCGGCCGGCTCTGGGGTGGCGTGAACGGTCATGCGCGCGGCGCCGGATGCGACACCGGTCCCTTTCCGAAGCTGCGGCGGAGGATCTCAGACCCCATCGCACCGAAGCTGGCGGTGGCGAACTCGATTGGCTTCAGATGGACGCGCTCGCTGAGCGGATCGCGGGTCTGCAGCATCTGCACGATGCGGTCGGCATAGGCCTGAATCACCGACACTTCGAGGCCGAGCCGGAAATCCTTGATCTCGGCGGCGAGCGGCCGGCCGTCGCCGAGCAGCGAGGCGGTGCGGGTCGCGAGCCCCTGCAGGCATTTGAGCAGCGCCGACGACGCCTTCGGCAGGCCGAGGTCTTCGACCTTGGCGCCGACGGAATCGAGCACGTCGCGCGGCAGATACACGCGGTTGAGGGTGCGATAGTCCTTGCCGCAATCCTGCAGGTGATTGTTGATCTGCAGTCCCGCGCACAGCGCGTCGGAAGCCGGCCAGGTCGCGGTGCTTTCGCCATGGACGTCGAGCATGAAGCGACCGACCGGCATCGCCGAATAACGGCAGTAATGAATGACCTCGTCCCAGTCCTCGTAGCGCAGCTTGGTGACGTCCATCCGAAACGCGATCAGCAGATCGAGCGCATGACGCGGCGGCATGCCGCGCTCCGCCAGCGCCCGGCGCAGATGCACCGCCTCGGCCTGGGTCTCGCCGCGGCCGAGCAGTTCGGCTTCCAGGAGGTCGAGATATTCCAGCTTGGTGGCAGCATCGAGCATCGCGTGATCGGCGATGTCGTCGGCGGTCCGGACGAAATTGTAGAACGCCAGAATCAGGTCGCGGTGCCGCGGATGGATGATCCACGACGCGACCGGGAAATTCTCGTCCCGGTGGGTCTTGCCCGATCGAAGCTCGCTCGCGGTGGTCATCGGCACTGGCTAAACACTTGGTTTGGTGACGAAAAAAAGCGAACGGCTGCACCCGGCCGGGCCGGGCGCAGCGTTCGCGACGCCATATAAGGGAAATCGCCGGCTAAACCAACGATCTTGACGGAGGGTATCCGGGCCGCAGCTTTGCCCGGATCGCCGCCGCGGCCTCCGAACCGGGCCGCAAACGGCCCGGCGGACGCCGTCTCACCGCCTCACTGGCCGTGGCTGACCAACACCTGGTTGCAGGCTTTGCTGATCTTCGCGCGATTCTGCTGCAGGCAGGACAGAATCACCAGATCGCTCTGTTCCATCACGGAGCGGCAGTAACGCGACACGTCGCGCGAACAGGCCTTCTGCTCGGCTTCGGTGCCGCTGCGCTGCTGTTGCTGGGCATTGGCTCCGGCGGTCATCGAAACGAGCAGCAACGCGAGCGCAACCAAGGTCTTTTGCATTGTCTTCCTTCGATATGGGCTGGGGGGTCGAATCCCGTTCTCGATCATATCATCGGCGCCGCCTGGAAGGATCGCGGAGCGCTCGACCGGCACAACGGTACGATGTGTCGATCAAGGAGACAAATACGGCCAAATTAGTGCCGGCGCACGCGCCATCTCCGCGAGCTTGCGGAAAGCTGCGGAATACCTGTCGTTTTTGGCCGAAGCGTTGCCGATTTGATGCAAATGCGATAGTTCCGCGCTGGGCGCGTCGGAACATTGCGAGCATGCGCCTTGGTGTGCGGGTGCGGCGTCACTATCTGATTTGAACCTGCCGTGAGGCGAACACACTAACCAGCGACGTGACGCGAGGTCGTCACCAAGCGACTCCAAGGATGGCCAGAATGAGCCTGCTTCGTTCCACCACTTCCTCCATCCATGCGTTGAAGGCGGCCGGGCTCGGCGCCGCGATGATGCTGTCGGCATCGGCTGCGGTCGCAGACTCAAGGCCGTTCGCCGGGTTCGAAGGATCGTGGTCGGGCAGCGGCACGGTGGCCCTGTCGGACGGCACCAAGGAGCGGATCCGCTGCAAGGCGACCTATCGGGTCGGCGGCGGCGGCAACGAACTGGCGCAGACGCTGCGCTGCGCCAGCGACAGCTACAAGTTCGACCTCTCCAGCAACGTCGTCAGCAACGGCGACCGCATCTCCGGCAACTGGAGCGAAGCCAGCCGCAACGTCAACGGCAGCCTGCAGGGCAAGGCCGGCGGCGGCCACATCGAAGTGTTCGTCGAAGCCGCCGGCTTCGCGGCCAGCATCTCGCTGACCACCCGCGGCAACAAGCAGGCGGTGACGATCAGCTCGAAGGGCGAGATCCGCGGCGTCAACATCTCGATGACCCGCGGCTGACGACAAGCACAGAGACGCTCTGAATCACAAAGCCCCCTGATCTTGCGATCCGGGGGCTTTCATTTGAACAGGCCGCTCTACACCACCGGTCCGGCGCGATGGCGGCCGCCGCGCAGGCGCTGCGCGGTGGCGATCAGCCACATCGCGGTCGGGCGCAGGATGAACAGGTCGGCGATCAGCGCCGCCACCATCGCGAACGCACTGAGCCAGCCGAACAGCCGCAGCGACGGCAGATCTGAGAACACTGTAACGCCGAGACCGCAGGCCAGCACCACGGTGGTGAGGATCAGCGCCGGCCCGACCAGCACGGTGGCGCGCTCGACCGCGTGCGCGGCGCTGACGCCCGGCGGGCTCTCCAGCCGCAAGCGGTTGAGGAAGTGGATTGTGGCCGACAGGCCGAGACCGAAAGATACCGTCAGCGCCACCACGCTGGCGAATTGCAGCCCCTCCCCCATCACCCACAGCATCGTGCCGGACAGCACCACCGGGAAGATGCCCGGCAGGATGCAGGCCAGCATCACGACCACCGACCGGAACGCCAGGCCGATGAACACCGCCACCAGCGCGAACTCGATGGTGAGACCGTGGTTCAGCTTGGAGATCATGTCGGCGCTGTTGCGTGCGGCGATCGCCGACAGGCCGGTGACCGCGATCTCGTAACCGGGATGCTCGGCGCGCAGCTTGTCGAGCGCGTGGTCGAGCTTTTCGACCACGGGAAGGATCTGGCTGGAATCGAGATCGGGCACGCGGCCGGAGACGACGACCGCAGTCTGATCGGCGGCAATGAAGCGCCGCACCAGATTCGGCGGCAGCAGGTCGACATATTCCTTCAAGGTGTCGACGCTGGTGGTGTGCGCCTTCTCGGCGAGCCAGCGGCGTAGCGTCTCCAGCGACCAGACGTTGCCGACACCGGCCTGCTTTTCCACCGTGGCGTGGACCTGAGCGATGATCTGCAGGGTCTGCGGCGAATACAGCGACTCGCCCTTGGGAAATTCGATCAGCACGTCGATCGGATTGGCGCCGGTCAGCTTGGCGTCGAGGCGGCTACTGGCCTGCACCGCCTGCTCCTTGTCGGGCACCTGATCGGCCAGACGATAACGCGGTTCGAGATTGGCGTAGACCACCGACAATCCGCCGACCACCAGCACCGCCAGCAGGCTGAACAGGCCGGGCCGGCCGACCATCCGCACCGCGATGAAGGCACAGAAACGGCGCAGCGCGTTGACGCCGAGATCGGCGCTCTGGAACTTGGCGGCGAACGCCTCCTCGTGCCTGACCAGCAGAACGCCGAACACCGGCACCAGCGTCAGCACCGCGATCAGCGCCAGCACGGTGGCGAGCAGGCCGGCCTCGCCGAACGCCCGGATCAGGTCCGAATTGGAGAACTGCAGCGCGATGAAGGAAATGCCGGCGGTGGCGTGGGTCAGCACGCAAGCCGGCCCGACCACCAGGACTGCATTCTTGAACGCGGTGTATTTGTCCTCACCCGCGATCAATCGGTCCCGCGCCGCAAAGGTGAGCTGCATCGAATCCGAGAAGCTGATCACCATGATCAGCGGCGTCATCACGTTGAGGAACATGTTGAGGCTGAAGCCGGCCCAGCCGAGTACGCCGAGCGCCAGCAGGATCGCCAGCAGCGGCGGAAACGCCGCCACGACCATGAACGAGATCTTGCGGAAGAACAGGATCGCGATGACGCAGCCGGCGAGAATGCCGGCGACGTTGTAGATCAGTCCGTCGCGCTCGACCGCGTTGCGGATCTCGAGCTGCATCACCGGCACGCCCGACAACTCGCGCGTCAGCCCGGAGCCTTCGAGGTCCTGGTCCATCGTCTTGCGCATTTCACCGATGGTGGCGCGCAGCCGGGTGGTGTCCGCCACCACCTTGGGATCGAGCGACAGCACCACCAGCGCCAGCGTGCCGTCTTCCGACAGCAGCTTGCCGCGGATGATCTCGTTGCTCTTCACCGTCTGGATGAACTGGTCGTAGGCCTCGCCTTCCGGCAGATCCGGCGGGAACAGCGCCGCCGGCAGCTTGCCGGGCTCCGGCGCCTGCCGCGCCGAGAACAGCGAGATCAGGCCGCGCACGCCGTCGATCAATTGCAAGTCTGTAACGGTGTCGCGCAGCTTCTCGAGATTGTCGCGCGCCAGCAGGTCCTTGCCTTCGACCACCATCAGCACATCGAACTCGGTCGACGGAAACCGCTTGGTGACCTCCTCGTACTGCTTGAACTCCTTGGTGTCGGAGCGGAAAAGCTGACTGAGGGAGTCGTCGATCTTGATCCGCTCGATGCCGAACACCGCGCCGACGATCAACGCCAGCAGGATGATGCACGATAGCACCGGTGCGCGCAGCGGGATCAGACCCAGCCGCTCGAGGCCAAAAGCGATGCTGACCCGCCGTCGCTTCAATTCTGCGACTTCGGTGTCGCTCACGTTCTTATCCAGCATGCGCTGATCCGTCCTGTCGATCGCTCGTCCTAGCGAGACTTCCCGGCACGAATGCGACAGCAGTCGCACTGCCCGCCATCCTGGTCTCTGGACATGCAGCAATTCACCACGTGCGCAGGCTCGGACCGACCGCCCTTCGGCATCGAGACTGGGAACCCGAATCCACCAGATTCGCGGTCCGCTTGCGAGTTTTCCGGGAGCTCGGGATCAAGACGTGGGCAGCTCCCGCACCGGGTCACCGCTCTCGTCCTTGAGGGCGACGCCGGTCACCTGCCGGGCCAGACCTTCGCGCGCCAGCCATGCGATCTTGTGCGCCGCCTCCTCGGCCGAAATGCCGGCGGCATGGATGTTGGAGACGCAATTGCGGTCGGCATCGGTCAAGCCGGGCCGCGGCCCGAAGGTCAGATAGGCGCCGAGACTGGCCGGCGCCGTCAGGCCGGGCCGCTCACCAATCAGCACCACCGCCAGCCGGGCCCCGAGTGCGGCGCCGATCTCGTCGCCGAGCGCGACCCGGGCGCCGGTCGCCACCACCGCGGCCCCGATGCCGATCCGGGCCGCGGCGAGCCGCGGCAGCAGATGCCGCACCACATCGACAGCCTGAGCCGCCACCGCAATCGGGGACAGGCCGTCTCCGATCACGAGCACGACATCGCCCCCCTTCGAGGCCCCAGACAAGGTCTCGCACGCGGCCGGATCGAGCTGTCGGCCGAGGTCGGGCCGGGCGAGATAGTCGCGGCGATCCGCCGCGCGGCTCGCCACCTGCAGCACCGGCAAGCCGAGCGCCTCGAGCGCGCCGGAGATCGCCCCGGCGTCGAAGGCGGCATGGACGGCGTCGCGGGCGCGGGCATGGGCCAGGGTGAAGTCCAGCAGCGCCTCGGTCGGCAGGCTGGCGCCGGCGCGGCCGAGGGCAACGCGCGCGGGGGTGAGACGGCGCAGCTCGGCAAGCGAGCGCGGCGGAGCGGGAGAATTCATCGCAGTCCTACTCCGCCGGCACCGCCACTTCGCGCAGCCGCAGCGAGTAGTTCGATGCGTTGGCGTGGCCGTGCGAGGCTTCTCGCGCATAGATGATCAGATGATGCGCCACCACCATCACCGACAGGAAGAATTCGAACTCGCCGCGGAGCAGACGGGTCAGCGCGAATTTCCAGAACGCAGCCCTGTAGTCGCCCTTGACGCCGATCTGCCAGACGATGTTGCGCAGCATCACAATGGCGCGCTTGATGTTGGCCTTGGAGGCGCGCTGAGGCGTCGTCGGCGGCCTGATCCGATGCGCATAGGCGTTGCGGATCTGATGGTCGTAGCGCGCCAGCAGCGCGGCGGGCTGGTAGGCGTGCGACATGCAGTCCTTCCACATCGCAACCACTTGATCGTAGGGCATCAGGAAGTCGACGTTGGAATCCCTCGCCTCGTCGTGAATCAGGCGGCCCTCACGCTCCAGCCGGTCCCACAGCGGCGTCTTCGGCAGCGCCTGCAACAAATTGATGGTGAGCAGCGGGATCTGCGACTGGTCGATGAACTTCAGCAGGAAGTTGCCGGTCTGCGGCGTGTCGGTGTCGAGCCCGAGGATGATGCCCGACACCACCTCGATGCCGTAGCTGCCGATGGTGCGGACGCCTTCCAGGATCGGGACCATCATGTTGTGGTCCTTGTGCATCGCCTTCAGCGCCGTCGGATCCGGCGTCTCGATGCCGACGAAGATCGTGCAGAAATACGCCTCGCGCATCAGCTCGAGAATTTCCGGCCGCTTGGCGATGTTCAGCGTCGCCTCGCAGGCGAGCTGCAGCGCGAAACCGGTGCGCTTCTGCCACTCGACCAGATGCGGCAGCAGCTCCAGCGCCGCCTTGCGGTTGCCGATGAAATTGTCGTCGACGAAATACACCGAACCGCGAATGCCGCATTCGACCATCCGGTCGAGCTCGGTGATGATCTGCTCCGGCGTCTTCAGCCGCGGGTTGCGGCCGTACAGCCCCGGGATGTCGCAGAATTCGCACTGATACGGGCAACCCGACGAATACTGGATGCTGCCGAGCAGATATTTGCTGCATTCCGCCAGCTCGTAGGCGGGAATCGGAAACAGCGCCATGTCGAGGCGGTCTTCGGTGGTGAACGCGATCTGCCGCTTCGGCCGCGTCACGTCGTGCGCCAGCTTCGCGATCAATTGATCGGTGGCGTCGCCCAGCTCGCCGACGTGCAGATAGTCGAAATTCGGATAGTAGTCCGGACAGGCGCTGACCGACGGGCCGCCGAGCGCCACCGGCAGGTCGAACGCATGGGCGCGGCTGCAGATGTCGTTCATCTGCGGGCGCTGAATGTGCATGCCGCTGACGAACACCGCATCCGCCCAGGTGAAATCGTCCTCGGTGGCGGGACGAATGTTCTCGTCGACGAAGCGGACAGACCACTCCTCCGGCAGATAGGCGGCGATCAGCAGCAGTCCCTGCGGCGGCATGAAGGCCGCCACGTCGTCCATCAGCGGATAGGAGTGCTGGAACGTACCGAACGACTTGGTGTAGCGCGGGAAGACACACAGAATACGACGACTGGTCTGCCCGGATTCGGATTTCATCGAACTTTCCCCGCGAACGTCACGCTGCCCGTGTTGGTTGCGGCGATCGTCGGCACGGTTCGACCGCCGGCCCCAAAAACGGCAAGTTCAATTCAACTGCGCGACTCGCGACCGGTTCCCCCACGGCTGCAAAAAATCCCACCCGATAGCGACCGCGATGCGCAATCTAATCACGACCGTCCTGGAGCGGCCAGCGATTCTTTGTCGGCTTTTCGGAGGCGCGACGAGGTCAAGCGATCAATCGCGCGGCGATTTCCGGCAGCAGGACACCGTCCGTCAGCGGGCGGTGGTCGGGGCCGGCAAAACCGGAGCGGACCAGCCAGTCGTCGAACTCCGGCGCCCGCTTCAGACCGAGCAGGTCGCGGACGTACAGCGCGTCGTGAAACGACGTCGATTGATAGTTGAGCATCACGTCGTCGGCGCCGGGCACGCCCATGATGAAATTGACGCCTGCGGCTGCGAGCAGCGTGAGCAGCGTGTCCATGTCGTCCTGATCGGCTTCGGCGTGGTTGGTGTAGCAGATGTCGACGCCGAGCGGCAGGCCGAGCAGCTTGCCGCAGAAATGATCCTCCAGGCCGGCGCGCACGATCTGCTTGCCGTCGTAGAGATATTCCGGGCCGATGAAGCCGACCACGCTGTTGACCAGAAGGGGCGAGAATGCGCGAGCCACCGCATAGGCGCGCGCCTCGCAAGTCTGTTGATCGACGCCGTGATGCGCGTTCGCCGACAGCGCCGAGCCCTGCCCGGTCTCGAAATACATCACGTTGTCGCCGAGCGTGCCGCGCTTCTGCGTCAGTGTCGCCTGATGCGCCTCCGCCAGCAGCGCCAGATCGACGCCGAAGCTGCGATTGGCGGCCTCGGTGCCGGCGATCGACTGGAACGTGAGATCGACCGGCGCCCCCTGCTCGATCAGACGCAGGGTGGTGGTGACGTGGGTAAGCACACAGCCCTGCGTCGGGATCGCCAGCCGCCCGATGATATCGTCGAGCAGCCGCACCAACTGGCCGAGCACCGCCGGATCGTCGCTTGCCGGATTGATGCCGATGCAGGCGTCGCCGGCGCCGAGCAGCAGGCCATCGAGAATGGAAGCGGTGATGCCGCGGGCATCGTCGAACGGATGGTTCGGCTGCAGACGCACGCTCATCCGACCCGGCAGACCGATGGTGTTACGAAACCGTGTGACGACGCTGCACTTCTTCGCCGCCAGGATCAGATCCTGGTTGCGCATCAATTTTGACACCGCGGCGACCATTTCGGGCGTCAGGCCCGGCGCCAGCGCGGCCAGCGCCGCCGGCGTGGCCGCATCCGACAGCAGCCAGTCGCGAAAGCCGCCGACGGTGAACGAGGCCACCGGCGCGAACGCCGCCGCGTCGTGACGATCGGCGATCAGCCGCGTCACTTCGTCGGCCTCGTAGGGGATCACCATTTCGGACAGGAATTGCCGCAGCGGCAGGTCGGCCAGCGCCATTCGCGCCGCGACCATCTGCTCGGCGCTTTCGGCGGCGATGCCGGCGAGACGATCACCTGACCGCGGCGGACTTGCCTTGGCGAGCAGGTCGCGCAGATCCTCGAACACGAACGAGACGTTGCCGATGCTGTGGCGATAGATCATGGCGTCCCCGGCACGGGTGCTGCAATCGCAGCGCTGGCCGGAGGCTAGCAAAGCCGTGCGCGTCAAGCGACCCGCACGGTTGCGAGAAATTTAGCCACCTCGGCGCGCAGCCGGTTGTTTTCACCCGACAGCATCTGCGCCGAGGTCAGGACCTCGTCCGACGCGGCCCCGGTGTCGGCGGCGCCGCGGTTGACGTCGCCGATATTGGCTGCAACCTGGTTGGTGCCGATCGCCGCCTGCTGCACGCTGCGGGCGATCTCCTGGGTGGCAGCGCCCTGCTCGTGGACCGACGCCGCGATCGTCGACGCGATGTTCGCGATCTTGCCGATGGTGCCGCCGATCTCCTTGATGGCGACCACCGACTCGCGGGTGGCGGCCTGCATCTCGGCGATCTGCGCGCTGATTTCGTCGGTCGCCTTGGCGGTCTGCTCCGCCAGCGCCTTGACCTCCTGCGCCACCACGGCGAAGCCGCGGCCGGCCTCGCCGGCACGGGCGGACTCGATGGTGGCGTTGAGCGCCAGCAGATTGGTCTGACCTGCGATCGTGGTGATGAGCTGGGTCACGTCGCCGATGCGGTTGGCGGCCTGCGCCAGCTTGGCGATCCGGGCGTCGGTCTGTTCGGCCTGCTGCACCGCCTCGTCGGCGATCTTGCGGGACTCGCTGACCTGGCGGCTGATCTCCTCGACCGAGGCGGTCATCTCCTCGGTGGCGGACGCCACCGACTGCACATTATGCGAGGTCTCGGACGAGGCTGCGGCCACTGTGGTGGCGAGCTGCTGAGTCTCGGCGCTGCCCCTGGAGAGCGCACCGGCGGAGGCTTCCAAGGCCTGCGAGGCGATGCCGACCTGTTCGACGATCTGGCCGACCGCGGCCTCGAAGCTGTCGGCAAGCTGGTGCAGCTCGGCGCGCCTCGCTTCGGCAGCTTCGTGGTCCTGGCGCTGACGTTCGGCCTGCTCGCGCTCGGCCTTGGCCACCGCCTGAACTTTGAACTCTGCAACCGCACGGGCCATCTGGCCGACCTCGTCGCCACGCTCCAGCCCGGGTAACTGCACGTCGAAATTGCCCGACGCCAATTCACGCATCGCCCCGGACATCGCGACCACCGGGCGGGCGATGCCGCGACCGATCAGAAACGAGAACGCCACACCGACCAACGACGCCACGGCGAGGACGCTGCCGAGCACCACCTGCTCGCGATCGAGTGCAATCCCGGTCTGCGCGATTTCGCGGTCGCGCGTGTCGGCGGTCGACAGCAACAGATCGCTGATCTGCCGATCGATCTCGCCGAAACTCTTCTCCGCGCTCTTGATGAACAGCATCGCCGAGCCGGCGTCTCCATCGGCCATTTCGATCGCGTTCTTGGCCTGTTTCTGATAGGCGGCCACCGCCGCCTTCAATTTTTCGAAGGCCGGCTTGGCGGCGTCGGCGCCGAGCGCCTTCTCGACCTCGCCGAGCGAGGTCGGGATCTGGCCGATGCCGGCGGACGCTTCCTTGATCACCTTGTCGAGCTTGGCCGCGTCGGTCTCGTTCGCCGCGGTCGCAGCCATCCGGTACAGTTTGGCGTGCGCGGTCCAGGCCGTGTTGTTGAGCTCGGCCGCGAGCTCCGACAATCTGACCGGGCCGGAGACCAGCTTGTCGACATTCTGCTGATTGGCACGCAGCGACTGCAACGCGAACGCGCCGATGGCGATCATCACCACGACGAGGAATGCCGGAGCAAGCTGGACCTTCCACGACAACCCGATGTGTTTGATCCAGCTTGTCATCAACAATGTCCCGGTATCCGTTCAACAGCGTTCGAAGATGGCGGCGCGAGACGTCACATCTTGTAGATACCCGCGCAGACAGCCGTGTTCTCGAGCCGCTCGCAATACATCTCCTTCGGCTCGACCTTCTTGCTGACCGGATTGACGAACTTGTAGTCCTGCCAGAACGACGGCTGCTTGGCGGCGAGCTCGACGCGCTCCTTGACGTACAGCTTGCCGTCGACATCCTGCGCCTCGATCATGTCCTTGCCGACGAACTTGGCGTTGGCACCATGCGCCAGCACCTTGCCGTCGAGCTGATAGACGACGACGTAGAGGTCGTCCTTGACGAACGGGCCGGCGCGATCACTGATGACGACGTACGCCTTTTCGACGCCATCGGCCTTGATCGCGGCAACGGCCTTCTTGACCATTGCGACCGCGTCGTCCTTGCTCGCACCGGCGCTCGCGGGAACGGCGGCGAAAGCCATCGCGGTCGCAGCGACGATGGCGATGATGTTCTTGTTCATGGGAGATCTCCTCCTAAGAAGGGCTCAGGGGCTCAGGGTTTCAAGGCCCGGCCACACTGACGCTCAAACGCGAACGTAGTGTTAAGCGACTACCTCGGGTTGTTACCAGTCAGCCGACGGACTGACCTAATAACTAACTGGCAATTCTACTGATTTTTGCACGGCAGCGGTACGGTAACGGACGCTTGGAGCGAGCCGCGACGGTCCGAACGATTACTCGACCGGAATGACGTCGACCGCCACCGAGAGCTTCTGCCGGCGCGAGCCGACGATGACACCGTCGACCGGCGAGACGTCCGAAAAATCTCGGCCGACCGCCAGGACGATATGGTCGGTACCAACCAACAGGTCGTTCGTCGGGTCGAACCCGATCCAGCCGAGCTCATTGCCGCACCATACCGAAACCCAGGCGTGGGTGGCGTCGGCGCCCTGCAGCCGCTCCTGCCCTTCGGGCGGATAGGTCCGCAAGTAACCGCTGACATAGGCGGCCGGCAGTCCGAGCCCGCGCAGGCCGGCGATCATCACATGAGCGAAGTCCTGGCAGACGCCGTGGCGCTTCTCGAACACTTCGGCCAGCGGCGTCGAGATGACCGTCGCTTTGGGGTCGTAGCGGAATTCGGTGCGGATCCGGCGCATCAGCTCGGCGGCGCCGGCGAGGATGCCGCGCCCCGGCGAAAAGCTCTGCGCCGCGTAGCGAGTTACCGTCGGCAGGATCGGTACCAGCGGACTTGAGAACACGTAGCCGACCGGCGACGAGGCACGGAGGCTCGGACTGGTGAGCGCGGCATCGCGCACCGGCTCCCATGGCTGGCTACCTTCGTCGCGCGCCGGCGGCTGCCTCGTCACCTCGACGCGCGACCGGCTATCGATCCGCAGCAGCCGGTGCGGCGTTTCGATTACGATGTTCTCGGTCAGGATGCCGAAGAAGTCGGTACGCGCGGTGCGCACAGCCGGCCGCGGCTTGATCTCGATCGCATGCGAAATCAGCGACTGGCCGGCATCGGCGATCGGCCTCAGCCGCAGCGAACAGCGCGCGAAGCTGACCTGGCTGCCATACGAGTAGGTCGTGACGTGGCGAATATCGTAGATCACGCCAGCCCCGTCAGCTT
The DNA here is from genome assembly GCF_053772255.1 of Rhodopseudomonas parapalustris. Classification (NCBI taxonomy): domain Bacteria; kingdom Pseudomonadati; phylum Pseudomonadota; class Alphaproteobacteria; order Hyphomicrobiales; family Nitrobacteraceae; genus Rhodopseudomonas; species Rhodopseudomonas parapalustris. Next base: position 55,958 of record NZ_JAMKBZ010000022.1, read on the forward strand.
TTCCGGGCGCATCGCGCTGGCGCCGTGCGGGAAGTAGTGCGCGCCGACCGCCTCGGCGAGACCGAGCAGATCCTGCTCCAGCGCGAACAGCCAGGACGCGTCGATCGCCTCGGCCTCGGCAGCGGTCAGTTTTGCCATCGCCGACACCGCCAGCCGCTGCGGCCGCTCGATCAATCCGCCTTCGTGCAGCGACGGTAGGCTGGCGATGTGGTCGTTCAGCTCCTCGACCTGGAACGCCACCGAGCGCGGATTGTAGGGATCGAGCACGGCTAGATCGCGGACCGGCGCCAGCAGCGGCGCCAGCAGATAGCGGGACCGGTAAGTGATCTGCGAGTCCACCAGCGTAAGCAGCACGTCGAGGTCTTCGGCGGTGGCGCCGTCGCAGGAGAGCTGCCGAGCGAAGCGTGCGGTGTTGACGGCGCGCTCGACGCGGCGGCCGATCCGCAGGAAGCGCCAGCCTGCGGCGCGATTCATGTTCTCGTGCGACAGGCCGGAGAAACCCGCCAGCTCCTGCAGCGCCATGTCGGCGGCCTGGATCACCGCTTCCTCACCCTCGACCGGCACCGCGAGGCGCGCTTCCATCTGGGTGATGACGTGCCAGGCGTCCGGCGACAGCCGCTCGCGCAGCGACGAGGCGTTGCGCTGGGCGGCGCGGATCAGCGACAGCGCCGAGCCGAACTCCTCTGGGCTCTGCAGCGCGTCGGCGGCGATCTTCGCGGTCTGCGCACGCGGCCCCAGCGAGGTCGCGCCCCAGGCGATCAGCAGCCGCTGGATCTTCTCGATGGCATGGTGCAGCGGCCCCTTGCCGGGATCGCGCTGCGGCGCGCTGAGCGCGCGCAGCAGCCGCAGCGTCGCCTCGGCCCGTTCGAGATAGCGGCCGAGCCAAAACAGATTGTCGGCGGCGCGACTCGGCAGCACGCCGGTGATGCGGCGGATACGGACGCTGTCGAGAGCCGGCAGCAGCGACGACGGCGCAACCGCATGATCGGACACCACCCAGACGTCGGCGGCGCGGGCGCCCTGCCCCATCGAGACGGCACGCGAGTCCAGGCGGTCGGCGATCCGGCAGAAGCCGCCGGGCATCACCGCCCAGCCCTGCTCCGTGGCGGCGGCGAACACGCGCAGCACGAACGGCCGCGGCGCCAGCTTGCCGTCGTCCCACACCGGCGTGGTCGACAGCCTCACCTGCTCCTGAGCGACGTAATCGAGCCCGCGCGCCGCGATTGCGTCGCGCAAGTGATCGCGGACCACCGGCGGCAGTTCACCGGGCAGCACCGGACCGTGATGCGAGAAGCCCGGCACGTTCTGACCGTAGGCACCCTCGATCACGAATTCATCGAGCCGGTCGAGCACTTCCTCGCGCGCGGCGGACTGGCCGCACCACCAGGTCGCGATATGCGGCATCTTCAGGTCTTCGCCGAGCAGCCGGCGTGCCAGCGGCGGCAGGAAGCCGAGCAGCGCGCGCGCTTCGAGCACGCCGGATCCCGGCATGTTGGCGACCACAGCACCGCCTTTGCGGATCACGTCGATCAGTCCGGCGACGCCGAGCTGCGACGACGCGTCCAGCTCGAGCGGATCGAGCGAGTTGGCGTCGATCCGCCTCAGCAGTACATCGATCCGCTTCAATCCGGCGACGGTGCGGATGTGCAACCGGTCGTCGGATACCGTGAGATCCTCGCCTTCGACCAGCAGGAAGCCGAGATAGCGCGCCAGCGTGGCGTGTTCGAAATAAGTTTCGCTGAACCGGCCCGGCGTCAACAGCCCGATCCGCGGTTCGTCGCGATCGGCGATCGCGCGCAGGCTGTCGCGAAACGCCTCGAAGAACGAGGCGACGCGCTCGACATTCATCGACTTGTAAAGATCGTTGAAGGCGCGCGACAGCACCAGACGGTTTTCCAGCGCATAGCCGGCACCGGACGGCGCCTGGGTCCGATCGCCGAGCACCCACCATTGCCCGTCCGGGCCGCGACCGATGTCGGCGGCGTAGAAATGCAGATAACGCCCGCCCGGCGGTTTAACCCCGACCATCGGCCGCAGATAGTCGGCACTGCCCGCAACCGCTGCAGCCGGCAGCGCGCCGTCGGCGATCAGCCGGCCATCGCCATAGATGTCCTGCAGCACGCCTTCGAGCAGCGTCGCGCGTTGGGCGATGCCGGCGGCGATCTGCTGCCACTCGCTGTCACCGATCAACAGCGGGACGTGGCTGAGCGGCCAGGCGCGGTCGGCGGCATCGCCCGGCGCCCGGTAGGTGACGCCGGCATCGCGCAGATGCTGGTCCGCCGCGCCGAAGCGGCGCTCGATCTCGTCGGCGGACAAGGCTGCGAACGCGTCGAAATAACGCCCCCACACCGCGCGCGGCTGGCCGTCGGCGCCGATGAACTCGTCGGGAATTCCGGGCAGCCTCGTATAGTCGCGGGTCCACTGCCCGACCCTGCGGTCGCGCGGTCGGACCTTCCGGGCCGGGCCGACATGCTGCGCCATCGTCTCATCCCCCATGTGGAAGGATTCAATGCAGCAGTGGCGTCCGCAAGTCGAGGGTTAGCGGGAATTCAAGTGTGCGTTCTTCCTGCGGCGGATCGATCCGGCCGGGGGTGTGACCGTGATCCTGGAACCGCGCCAGCCGCCGCGCCTCGGCTTCATACGAGTTCACCGGCTTGGTTTCATAGGCCCGGCCGCCGGGATGGGCGACGTGATAGACGCAGCCGCCGAGCGAACGGCCGTTCCAGGTGTCGACGATGTCGAACACCAGCGGCGCATGCACAGGAATCGTCGGATGCATCCCCGCGGCCGGCTGCCACGCCTTGAACCGGACCGCCGCCACCGCCTCGCCCGAGCGAGCGGTCGACGTCATCGGCAACCGGCGGCCATTGCAGGTGATGACGTGGCGGCCCTCGACGAAGCCCTCGGCCTTGACCTGTAGCCGCTCCACCGAACTGTCGACATAGCGCACCGTTCCGCCTGCGGTGCCCTCTTCGCCGAGCACATGCCACGGCTCCAGCGCCTGGCGCACCTCCAGCGTGACACCGCCGTGATACACGCTGCCGAACACGGGAAAACGAAACTCGAGCTGCGCGGTGAACCACTCCGGCTCGAACGCGTAGCCGGCGCGCGCCAGCTCGCCGAGCACGTCGCGGAAATCCTCCCACAGATAATGCGGCAGCATGAAGCGGTCGTGCAGCGCTGTGCCCCAGCGAACAAACTTGCCGTCCAGCGGCTCGCGCCACAGCATCGCGATCAGCGCACGGATCAGAAGCTGCTGCGCCAGACTCATCCGCGGATCGGGCGGCATCTCCAGCGCGCGGAATTCGACCAGGCCGAGCCGGCCGGTCGGGCTGTCCGGCGAGTACATCTTGTCGATGCAGATCTCGGCGCGGTGGGTATTACCAGTGATATCGACCAGGATGTTGCGGAACAGCCGGTCGGCGAGCCACAGCGGGCCCTTCACGCCCGGCGGCGGCACATGCGCCAGCGCAATCTCCAGTTCATACAGCGAATCGTGCCGTGCCTCGTCGATCCGCGGCGCCTGGCTGGTCGGCCCGATGAACATGCCGGAGAACAGATAGGACAGCGACGGATGTCGCTGCCAGAACAGCACGAGACTCTTGAGGAGATCCGGCCGCCTCAAGAACGGTGAGTCCGCAGGGCTGGCGCCGCCGACCACGACGTGATTGCCGCCGCCGGTGCCGGTGTGGCGGCCATCGATCAGGAAGCGGTTGGCACCGAGCCGCACTTGAGCGGCGTCTTCGTAGAGACCGAACGTGGTGCGCACCGCCTCGCGCCAGTTCGTGGCCGGCTGAATGTTGACTTCGATCACACCCGGATCCGGCGTCACCTTGATGACGTCGATGCGCGGATCGTAGGGCGGCGGATAGCCTTCGATATGCACGCGGATCTGCATCTCCTCGGCGGTGGCTTCGACCGCAGCGATCAGTTCGAGGTAGTCCTCGATTCTCTCGGTCGGCGGCATGAAGGCGCACAGCACGCCCTCGCGCAACTCGATCGACATCGCGGTGCGCACCCCGCCCTTGCGCAGCTTCTGCTCCTCGACCTGCTGACTTGTCGTCGCCTCGCTGGCCGACTGTTCGACCACCGCCATCTGATCGCGCGCGGGTTTGGCTTCGCTCGCCGGCGGCGGCGCGAACAGCGGCAGCGTGCCGCGCGGCTCGAGCGGATCGCGCGGCACGATGAACGGATAGTCGTCTTCCGGGATGTGCGGCAGCGACGAAATCGGCAGCCGGAAGCCGAGCGGCGAGTCGCCCGGCAGCAGAAACAGATTGCCGCGCCGCAGTTTCCAGCGCTCGCTGCGCCAGCGCTTCTTCTGCGCCGGCGTCGCTTCCGCATTCCACGCCTGGATCGGCAGCACGAAACCGCGCGGCGTATTCAGCCCGGTGTCGAACACCCGCGCCATCCGGGCACGCTCTTCCGGATCGGACAGCTTGCTGTCGAGCGGATCGACGTTCGGCGGCAGCGCCGCTTCCTTCTGCAGCCAATGGTTCGGATCTTCGAACGCCGGCAGCACGTAGTCGGTATCGATCCCGAGTCGCTTCGCCGTGCCGATCGCGAACTGCTCGGCCTCCTCGACCTTGGCCGGCCGCTGCCCGACCACCGGGGCGATCAGATCGGCATTGTTCCAGATCGGCACGCCGTCCTTGCGCCAGTACAGACCGAAGGCCCAGCGCGGCAGGCTTTCGCCCGGGTACCATTTGCCTTGACCGAAATGGAGCAGACCGCCGGGTGCGAACCGGGTGCGCAGCCGTCGGATCAGATCGTCCGCCAGCATCCGCTTGGCGCCGCCGACCGCGGCGACGTTCCACTCCGGCGATTCCAGATCGTCGATCGACACGAAGGTCGGCTCGCCGCCCATCGTCAGCCGCACGTCGTGCGCGACCAGATCGGCATCGACCTTTTCGCCGAGCGCATCGAGCCGCGCCCAGCTCTCGTCGGAGAACGGCTTGGTGATGCGCGGCGCTTCGCGGATTCGTTCGACCCGCATGTCGAAGTTGAAATCGACATTGGCGAAGCCGACCACGCCGGAGATCGGCGCCGCCGTGCGATAATGCGGCGTGGCGGCGACCGGGATATGGCCCTCCCCAGCGAGCAGACCAGAGGTGACGTCGAAGCCGACCCAGCCGGCGCCGGGCAAATAGACTTCGGCCCAGGCGTGCAGATCGGTGAAATCGTGCGCGGCGCCCTTCGGCCCATCGAGCGACTCGATGTCGGGGCGAAGCTGGATCAAATAACCGGACACGAACCGCGCCGCGAGGCCGAGGTGCCGCAGCGTCTGGATCAGTAGCCACGCCGAGTCGCGGCACGAGCCGGCGCTCTTGGCGAGCGTCTCCTCCGGCGTCTGCACGCCCGGCTCCATCCGGATGATGTAGTTGACGCGCTCGCGCAGTTTGGCGTTGAGGTCGACGAGGAAGTTGACCGTGCTTTCGGCTTCGCGCGGGATCGAATCGAGATACGCCTTGAACAACGGCCCGGGCTCGATCGTCGCCAGATACGGCGCCAGCTCGTGCTGCAGGTCGGCGCTGTAGGCGAATGGAAAGCTCTCGGCATAGCTCTCGACGAAGAAGTCGAACGGGTTGATCACCGTCATCGCCGCGGTGAAATCGACCTCGATCTTCAGCTCGTCCGCCTTCTCCGGAAACACGAACCGCGCCAGCCAGTTGCCCTGCGGGTCCTGCTGCCAATTGATGAAGTGGTTCGCCGGCGTGACCTTCAGCGAATACGACAGAATCGGCGTCCGCGTATGCGGCGCCGGACGCAGCCGGATGGTCTGAGGACCGATATCGACCAGACGGTCGTATTTGTAATGCGTGACGTGATGAAGGGCGACATAGATCGACACAAGGGCAGCTCCGGCATTGAATTTAAGCAGAACACCGGAGCTCGGGGCGATCAAGCGCTAACAAAGGGCAAGGGGTGCACAAGCGGAAGGCGTCTGGCCCCTCACACACTGCTGTCATCGCCCGCGAAGGCGGGCGACCCAGTATCCCAGAGCGTTTGCGACCGAACACCAATGCGCTGGAATACTGGATCCTCCGCCTTCGCGGAGGATGACGGTGAGTGGAGATTGAGGGCGGCGGCCCTTACGCCTTCCCGCCCGAGTTCTTCCGCGTCTCGGCGACCCAGCTCCGGGCGCCGATCGCCATGATGCCGCTGTCGTTGAGCAGCGTCACCAGCTTGAAGCCGAGCGCGATGTTGCGGGCGGCGCCCTCCGGGCCGGAGCAGTGGATACCCGGATAGATGCCGCGCTTGTCGCATTCCTTCAGCAGCTTGTCGTAGATCTTCAGGATCTCAGGCTCGTCGCGGTCGAGCTTCGGCACCAGGCCGTAGGAGAAGCCGAGATCGGACGGGCCGATATAGACGCCGGCGATACCCTCGACGTCGAGGATCGCCTCCATGTTCTCGACCGCGGTGCGGGTCTCGATCATCGGGATGCACAGCGTCTCGTCGTTCGCGGTCGCCTGATAGTTGCCGGACGAGCCATACAGGCCGGCACGGATCGGTCCGTTGCTGCGGGTGCCGCGCGGCGGGTACTTGCAATACTGGACGAAGTTCTCCGCTTCTTCCTTGGTGTTCACCATCGGGCAGATCACCCCATAGGCGCCGCCGTCCAGCACCTTGCCGATGATGCCCGGCTCGTTCCACGGCACCCGCACCATCGGCGTCACCGGATGCGCCTGCATCGCCTGGAAGCAGGTGACCATCGATTGATAATCCTGCACGCCATGCTGGATATCGACCGTGACGCTGTCGAACCCACACTGCGCCATCACCTCCGCCGAGAACCCCGACGGAATCGCCAGCCAGCCATTGACCACGACTTTGCCGTCGGCCCAGAGTTGTTTCACCTTGTTTGCCATTGCCAGTTCTTTCCTGCCGCAGTCGGTTTTTAGTTATCGAGATCCTCTCTCCGTCATTGCGAGGAGCGAAGCGACGAAGCAATCCAGCGCCCCACGCTTGGCTCCTGGATTGCTTCGCTCGCAATGACGGAAATTCACGCCGTCGCCGCCCGGATCGCGGCCTCGTCGACACCGACCTCGCGGGCGGTGGCGACGATCGCGGCCCAGGTGTCGTCGGGGAGCGGGACGCCGTTCTTGGTACGCTCGGCGCGCGTGCGTGTTTCCGGATCGCCGGGGATCAGAACCTGATCGACGCCGGCGATCGGCTTGGCGCTCTTGAAGTAATCGACGTAGCGCGTGACTTCGGCATCGAAGACGTGCGCCGGATCGATCCGTTTGGGATCGACATAGATCGAGAACATGCCGTTGGCGAACGGCCGGTTCGGCCCGGTCGCGCCGTTGCCGGTGAGCGCGCCGCCGAGCAGTTCGCAGATCAGTGCGAGCCCCGAGCCCTTGTGCTCGCCGAAGGCGCGGATCGCGCCTTGGCCGTTGGCGTGATTGATCGGGCCGTCCTTCTCGTGCGGGCCGTACAGCGTCGCCGGGTCTTCGCTCAAGCTCCCGTCGGAATTGATCAGCGCGCCTTGCGGCAGCTTCTTGCCGCCGCGCGCCGCAACCAGCACCTTGCCTTCGGCGACGATCGAGGTGGCGAGATCGAGCACCACCGGCGGCGCGCCCGTCCGCGGAATGCCGACGCAATACGGCGCGGTCGACAATCTGCGATCGACGCCGCCGAACGGCGCTACCAGGACAGAGCCCGCCGCAGTGACGAAATGGATCGACACCAACCCTTCGGCCGCAGCCATCTCGGCCCAGTCGCCGATCCGGCCGATGTGGCCTGCGTTCTTCAGCGCAACCGCGGACAGCCCCTGTGTCTTGCATTTATCGATGCCAATCCGCACCGCCTGCGGCCCGACGGTCTGGCCGTAGCCGAACTTGCCGTCGACCACCGCGAGCGACGGCAGATCGACCGGGACGTCGACAGTCTGGTCCGGATGCACCGCGTCAGCGTTGCGCCAGCGGATGTAGACCGGCACGCGGATGACGCCGTGACTGTCGTGGCCGGTGAGATTAGCGGTGGTAAGATAAGAGCCGATCCGCCGCGCCTCTTCCTTCGACGAGCCCGCGCGCTCGAACACCTGGGCGACGAAATCGATCAGCCGATCGACCTGCACGGTCACCATCTTGGCGCACTCCGCCGGCCAGCGGTCGCGTGCTGCGTCATTCGTCGTCTCCTCCCCGTGCCGCGGACTTCGGCCGCGGTCGCTTTTTAGGAGCGCGAGTTGAGCGAAATTCGGCTTCGCTGTCCACCGCGCTTCCGGCATGGCGCACCGGCATCGCGATCAGACTCGCCTCCAGTGCACGCAGAAGGTCCTGGAGTTCGGCGAGCCGATCGCCACCGGTCCGCCGCGTGATTTCGGCATAGATCGCTTCCGAAAACGGCGCGACAGTTTCGATCAGCTTCAGCCCCTTGGCGGTGATCGAGACCGTGCTGCGGCGCAGGTCGTCCTTCACCAGCTTGCGTGCCAACAGCTTGCGCGCCTCGAGATCCCGCAGCATCCGCGACAGACTCGGGCCGAGCAGGAAGGCGCGCTCCGCCAACTCCGTCACTTCGATCGCTTCGGCCGCGGCGAGCACGCGCAAAATCCGCCATTGCTGCTCGCTCAGCCCATGGGCGCGCAGCAGCGGCCGGAAGTGCCGCATCACCGCCTCGCGGCCGCGCAGCAGCAGCATCGGCAGCGAGCGCGAAAACTCGCGCATCGGCGCTTTGCTTCGGCCCGACTCCTCCCCGTCGTTGCGGGGCGTATCGCGTCGACGCAATCCAGCTTTGGATCGCACCGCTGGATCGCTTCGCTTCGCGCGCAATGACGGTGGCGGAGATTTTTGCATCGCAACAGGAGCGGTTTCGGTTTGAGCGCGGTCATTTAACATGTTAATCATCTGCTGCGCGACGGTTTTGTTGAACGAACCGCGCCGGGATGAAACGATTTTCGCTGGAGCGACGATGGCGCTTTCGAACGACGACATCCGCGCGGCGGCCGAACGGCTCGATCGCGCCGAACGAACCAAGGTCCAGATCCGCCAGTTGTCGCTCGATCATCCGGCGATCACGATCACCGATGCCTATGCGATCCAAGGCGCCTGGATCGAGATCAAGCTCGCCGCCGGCCGCCGCGTGCGCGGCCACAAGATCGGGCTGACGTCGAGGGCGATGCAGAGCCAGCTCGGCATCGATGAGCCGGACAGCGGCATTCTGCTCGACGACATGTTCTTTAGTGACGGCGGCATCGTGCCGACCGATCGCTTTATCGCCACGCGGGTCGAAGCCGAGCTCGCCTTTGTCATCAAGCATCGCCTCGCTGGCCCGCATTGCACGATCTTCGACGTGCTGAACGCCACCGACTTCGTGGTGCCTGCGCTCGAAATCCTCGACACGAGGGTGCAGCGGGTCGATCCGGAGACCAAGGCGACGCGCAAGATCTATGACACCATCGCCGATAACGCCGCGAATGCCGGCATCGTGCTCGGCGGCCGGCCGATCCGCCCGCTCGACACGGATCTCCGCTGGATCGGCGCGCTCGCTACCAAGAACGGCCAGCTCGAAGAGACCGGCCTCGCCGCCGGCGTGCTCAACCATCCGGCGACCGCGGTCGCGTGGCTGGCCAACAAGATCGCGCCGCAGGGGCTGGCGCTGGAGCCCGGCCAGATCGTGCTGGCCGGCTCGTTCATCCGCGCGATCGAGACCGCGAAGGGTGATACGATCCAGGCCGACTTCGGGCCCTACGGCACCGTGAGTTGTTACTTCGGGTGACGCGCCGAAGCGAGGGACACATGCCGCATTTCACCATCGAATATTCCGCCAATCTCGACGACAAGGTGGACATGGCCGAGATCGTCGAACTGGTTCGCACCGCTGCGATCGAGACCGGAATCTTTCCGGTCGGCGGCATCCGCGTCCGCGCGATTCGTTGCGAGACATACGCGATCGCCGATGGCCGGCCGGGCTTCAGTTTTCTCGCGATGCTGCTGCGGCTCGGCGAAGGCCGCGACCTCGCCGCCCGCAAGCGCGCCGGCGACCACATCTTCGCCCAGCTCTCGCATCATCTTGATCCGCTGTTCGGCGACGAGGGCTTCGCGCTGTCGTTCGACATGCAAGTCAACGACAAGGAGACGAGTTGGAAGCGCAACTCGATCCACGACCTCCTGATCGCCGAGGCCCGCCATGGCTGATGCCGCTACGCCCCCTTCCGGATTGCAGGCCAATCTCGACCGCGCCGCACCGCTGCTGAAGCAACTCAAGGCCGATGGCATCGGCCATCTGATCGGCGGCGAAATCGTTGCGGCCTCATCCGGCGCAGTGTTCGAGACGGCCTCGCCGATCGACAATGCGGTGCTGGCGCAGGTGGCGCGCGGCACGGCGGCGGACATCGACCGCGCCGCCAAGGCCGCCAAGGCCGCGTTTCCGGCGTGGCGCGACATGGCGCCGGCCAAGCGGCGCAAACTGCTGCACAGGATCGCCGATGCGATCGAGGCGCGCGCCGACGACATCGCTGTGCTGGAATGCATCGACACCGGTCAGGCGCATCGCTTCATGGCCAAGGCCGCGGTGCGCGCCGCCGAGAATTTCCGCTTCTTTGCCGACAAATGCGCCGAGGCGCGCGATGGGCTGAACACGCCGAGCGACGAGCACTGGAACGTCTCGACCCGGGTGCCGATCGGACCGGTCGGCGTGATCACGCCGTGGAACACGCCGTTCATGCTGTCGACCTGGAAGATCGCGCCCGCGCTCGCGGCCGGCTGCACCGTGGTGCACAAGCCGGCCGAGTGGTCGCCGGTGACGGCCGACATACTGGCGCGGATCTGCAAGGACGCCGGCCTGCCGGACGGCGTGCTCAATACCGTGCACGGCTTTGGCGAAGAGGCCGGCAAGGCACTGACCGAACACCCCGCCATCAAGGCGATCGCCTTCGTCGGCGAGACCGCCACCGGCGCCGCCATCATGGCGCAGGGCGCGCCGACGCTGAAGCGCGTGCACTTCGAACTCGGCGGAAAGAACCCGGTGATCGTGTTCGACGATGCCGATCTCGACCGCGCGCTCGATGCCGTGGTGTTCATGATCTACTCGCTCAACGGCGAACGCTGCACCTCGTCGAGCCGGCTGCTGGTGCAGGCGTCGATCGCCGATCAATTCATCGAAAAGCTCACGGCGCGCGTGCGTGCGCTGAGAGTCGGCCACCCGCTCGATCCGGCCACCGAAGTCGGCCCGCTGATTCATCAGCGCCATCTCGACAAGGTCTGCTCCTATGTCGACGTCGCCCGGAAGGACGGCGCGACCATCGCGGTCGGCGGCGCGCCTCACGTCGGCCCCGGCGGCGGCCACTATGTGCAGCCGACGCTGGTGACGAATGCCCGCAGCGACATGCAGGTGGCGCAGGACGAGGTGTTCGGCCCGTTCCTCACGGTAATCCCGTTCAAGGACGAGGCCGAGGCGGTTCAAATCGCCAACGATGTCCGCTATGGCCTCACCGGCTATGTCTGGACCGGCGACATGGGCCGTGCGCTGCGCGTCGCCGATGCGCTCGAAGCCGGCATGATCTGGCTGAACTCGGAAAACGTCCGCCATCTGCCGACGCCGTTCGGCGGCATGAAGCAATCCGGCATCGGCCGCGACGGCGGCGACTACTCGTTCGAGTTCTACATGGAGACCAAGCACGTCTCGCTGGCCCGCGGCACCCACAAGATTCAGAAGCTGGGGGCGGTGTGACGATCACCTTCTCCACTTGTCATTCCGGGGCGCTCGCGAAAGCGAGCGAACCCGGAATCTCACCACGGGCACAGTCCGTTTCCACAACCTCGGGATTCCGGGTTCGCGCCTGACGGCGCACCCCGGAATGACGTTACTGAACTTACTTCACGACCACTGGGGACCTCGCCGATGCCCGCTCCGCAACACGTGTTCGATCCGCCGTTCAATATCGTCCGCGCCAGTCATGTAGTGCTGGACGTCGTCGATCTGGACAAGAGCGTCGCGTTCTACGACCAGATCATCGGCCTCCACGTCGAGGATCGCGACGACGCCACCGCTTACTTGCGCGGCTGCGAGGAGCATCAGCATCACTCGCTGGTGCTGCGGAAAGCCGACGCGCCGGCCGCGGCGCGGCTCGGCTTCAAGGTCGGCAATGAAGACGATCTCGACAAGGCCGGCAGCTTCTTCGCCGAGAATGGGCTGATCTACAGCTTCGTCGACCGCCCCTATCAGGGCCGCACCCTGCACGTCACCGATCCGTTCGGCTACCGGCTCGAACTGTACGCGACGATGGAAAAGCGGCCGCATCTGCTGCGCCGCTACGAGCGCTACAAGGGCTGCCATCCGCAGCGCTTCGACCATTTCAACGTGTTCGCGGCCGAGACCCAGGATACGGTCGACTTCTATGCGCGGCTCGGCTTCCGCCTCACCGAATACGCCGAGGAAGACGGCGACGGCGGCCGCATCGCCGCGGCGTGGATGCACCGCAAGGGCAACGTTCACGACTTCGCACTGACCAACGGCCGCGGCCCGCGGCTGCACCATTTCGCCTATTGGGTGCCCGGCCCGCTCAACATCATCCATCTCTGCGACGTGATGGCGTCGAGTGGCCTGGCTCTCGAACGCGGCCCCGGCCGCCACGGCATCTCCAACGCGTTCTTCCTTTATGTCCGCGATCCGGACGGCCATCGCATCGAGCTGTATTGCAGCGACTACCAGACCATGGACCACGACCACGAGCCGCTCCGCTGGTCGCTGCGCGACCCGCGCCGCCAGACGCTGTGGGGGGCGCCCGCCCCGCGCTCCTGGTTCGAACAGGGCTCGCCGTTCCTCGGCCAGGACGTCCGCGAGCCCGCGTTCGTAGCCGATGTGGTGATTGCGGATTGAAAACGAGGCGCCGAATGTACCCCTCCCCCTTGCGGGGAGGGTCGGCCGAGCGAAGCGGAGGCCGGGGTGGGGGGCCACGGGCACTGAATGTGTGGCTTCCCCCACCCGACCGGCCTTACGGCCGGCCACCCTCCCCGCAAGGGGGAGGGAAACTCAAGCCGCTACGCCACTGGAACGGAACACGCCCATGCCCACCCCTCACCTCGCCACCTTCACTGTCAACGGCCTCACCCGCTACGGCGCGGTGTGTGATCATGGGGTGGTCGATCTGTCGGCCCGCCATGCCAACGACTATCCGACGCTGCGCGAGGTGATCGCCGCCGGCGCGCTGCAGCGGATCGTCGACGAGGCCGACCACACCGCACCCGACTTCGCGCGCGACGCCGTGAAGCTTCAGCCGCCGATCCCGCAGCCGGAAAAGATCATCTGCGTCGGCGTCAACTATCCGGACCGCAACGCCGAATACAAGGACGGCAGCGAGGCACCGAAGTTTCCGTCGATGTTCATGCGCACGCCGCGCTCCTTCGTCGGCCACGGCACGCCGCTGGTGCGGCCGAGGGCGTCGAAGCTGCTGGACTACGAGGGCGAGCTGACGCTGGTGATCGGCCAGGGCGGCCGGCACATCAAGGAAGCCGACGCGCTGAACCACATCGCCGCGATCACCCTGTGCAACGAGGGCACGATTCGCGACTGGGTCCGCCACGCCAAGTTCAACGTGACCCAGGGCAAGAACTTCGATCACACCGGCAGCCTGGGACCGTGGCTGGTGCCCTACACCGATGAATCGCAGATCGCCGATATCCGCCTCACCACCCGCGTCAACGGCGAGACCCGGCAGGACGATCGCACCTCGCGGATGATCTTCAGCTTCCGCTATCTGATCGCCTACATCTCGACCTTCACCACGCTGATGCCGGGCGATCTGATCGTCACCGGCACCCCGGCCGGCGCCGGCGCACGCGCCGAGCCGCCGGTATATCTGAAGCCCGGCGACGTCATCGAGGTCGAGGCCGACGGCATCGGCATCTTGCGCAACGGCGTGATCGACGAGGCCGAGTAGTTCTTTCCAGCAAGCAGCGGATATCCAGATGAGCATTATGACCGGCGGCGAAGCGATCGTGCAGGGCCTCGTCGCGCACGGCGTCGACACCGTGTTCGGCCTGCCCGGGGCGCAGATCTATGGCCTGTTCGACGGCTTCGCCAAAGCGCAACTGAAGGTGATCGGCGCGCGGCACGAGCAGGCCTGCGGCTACATGGCGTTCGGCTACGCTCGCGCCAGCGGCAAGCCGGGCGTGTTCAGCGTGGTGCCCGGCCCCGGCGTGCTGAATGCCTCCGCGGCGCTGCTCACCGCGTTCGGTTGCAATGAGCCGGTGATGTGTCTCACCGGCCAGGTGCCGAGCGCTTATCTCGGCAAGGGGCGCGGCCATCTGCACGAGATGCCGGACCAGCTCGCCACCTTGCGCAGCTTCATCAAATGGGCCGAGCGGATCGAATATCCGGGCAACGCGCCGGCGCTGGTGGCGCGGGCGTTCCAGGAGATGATGAGCGGCCGGCGAGGACCGGTGGCGCTGGAAATGCCGTGGGAGGTGTTCACGCAGACCGCCGAGACCGGCATCGCGCAAAAGCTCGACCCGATCGCACCGCCCGCCCCTGATCCCGATCGCGTCGCCGCTGCGGCGAAGCTGATCGCGGCGAGCAAGCGGCCGATGATCTTCGTCGGCGCCGGTGCGCTGGAGGCCGGCGACGAGATCCTCGAACTCGCCGAGATGATCGATGCGCCGGTGGTGGCGTTCCGGTCGGGGCGTGGCATCGTCAGCAACCGGCACGAGCTCGGCCTCACCTTTGCGGCCGCCTATCAGCTGTGGCCACAGACGGACCTGATCATCGGCATCGGCACCCGGATGGAGCTGCCGACCACCTTCCGCTGGCCGTTCCGCCCCGAGGGGTTGAAGTCGGTGCGGATCGACATCGATCCGGCGGAGATGCGGCGGTTCGCGCCCGACGCGGCGATCGTGTCGGACGCCAAGGCCGGCGCCCGCGCGCTCGTCGATGCCGTGCGCAAGGCGGGCTATTCAAAGACGAAAGGCCGCCGCGACGTGATCCGCGCCGCCACGGCGAAGACACAGCAGGACATCCAGGCGATCCAGCCGCAGATGTCTTATTTAAAGACTTTGCGCGAGGTGCTGCCGGACGATGCGATCGTCACCGACGAGCTGTCGCAGGTCGGCTTCGCCTCCTGGTACGGCTTCCCGATCTATCAGCCGCGCACCTTCCTCACCTCCGGCTATCAGGGCACCCTCGGCTCCGGCTTCCCGACCGCGCTCGGCGCCAAGGTCGCGTGCCCGGACAAGCCGGTGGTGGCGATCACCGGCGACGGCGGCTTCATGTTCGGCGTGCAGGAACTCGCCACCGCGGTTCAGTACAACATCGGCGTGGTGACGCTGGTGTTCGACAATTCCGCCTACGGCAATGTCCGGCGCGACCAATTGCACGGCTTCGAGGGCCGCGTGGTGGCGTCCGATCTGGTCAATCCGGATTTCGTCAAGCTCGCCGAGTCGTTCGGCGTCGGCGCCGCGCGCGTCACCTCGCCCGACCACTTCCGCCCCGCGCTGGAAAAGGCCCTGGCCGCCGGCGGCCCGCAACTGATCGCGATCGACGTGCCCCGCGACAGCGAAGCCAGCCCGTGGCCGTTCATTCATCCGGCGAAGCCGTAAGCCCGCCCTTCGTCATTCCGGGGCGCTCACGAAGTGAGCGAACCCGGAATCTCGAGCTGTTCAGCCTTATCGTTCCACAACCTCTGGATTCCGGGCTCGCCGCTACGCGGCGCCCCGGAATGACGAGTGGAGAGGTGAGTGCGCGTCGCCTCCGATCACAGATGATCGTAGTCCACCACCACGCGATCGGTGGTCGGCTTCGCCTGACAGGTGAGCACGAAGCCGGCGGCAAGCTCCCACGGCTCCAGCGAGTAGTTCAGGTCCATCTTGGCTTCGCCTTCGACCAGCTTGGCGCGGCAGGTCGAACACATGCCGCCCTTGCAGGCGAACGGCAGATCGACGCCGGCGCGGAGCGCGGCATCGAGGATGGCTTCACCTTCCGCCACCGGCACTTCGCGGCGCTTGCCGTCGATGATCAGCGACGCGATCGCCTTCGGCGGCGTGCCCGGCGCCACCACCGCTTTCGGCCGCGGCTTGCCGCCGAGCCCCGAAACGAAGCGCTCGACATGGATCCGCTCGGCGGCGATGCCGAGCTCTCGGCAAGTCGTTTCAACATCGTCGCTCATTCCGGTCGGACCGCAGATGAAGACGTGATCGACGCTTGCCGCCGGCACCATCGCGGTGAGTAGCAGCCGCACCTTGTCGCGATCGAGCCGTCCCTGCATCACCGGCACGTCCTGCTCCTCCTGCGACAGCACATGAAACACCGCGAGCCGGTCGAGGTAGCGGTCCTTCAACGTCTCCAGAGACTCACGAAACAGGATCTGATCGGTGGTGCGGTTGCCGTAAAACAGGAAGAACCGGCTCCCCGGCTCGCGCGCCAGCACCGATTTGATCAGCGACAGGATCGGAGTGATGCCGCTGCCGGCCGCGAAGCCGACATAGGTGCGGACTTCCGCCGCCGCGTGGATCGAGCCGAACCGTCCGGTCGGGGTCATCACCTCGAGCGTATCGCCGGCCTTCAGCTCCTCGGTCGCCCACACCGAGAAAGCACCGCCGTCGACCTTCTTCACCGCGATCCGCAACTCGCCGTCGTCGGGCCCTGAGCAGATCGAATACGACCGCCGCACCTCCTCGCCGTCCATCGTGGTGCGCAGCGTCAGATACTGGCCAGGCACGAACTGATAGGCGCTCGCCAACTCCGGCGGAATTGTAAACGCCAGCGAGATCGCGTCGCGGCCCTCGCGGCGGAGATCGGCAATGGTGAGCGGATGGAAGCGCGGAATGCTGGCGGAGATGTTCATGGTGGCGCTCAATGGCATTTGAAATAGTCGAACGGTTCGCGGCACGCCTTGCAGCGCCACAGCGCCTTGCACGAGGTCGAGCCGAATTCGGAGAGTTGCTCGGTGTCGGTCGAGGCGCACTGCGGACACGCGACCTCGAGGGTGCCGAACAGCGCGCGGCGTGAGCTGGTCGCCTGCGGCGGCGCGATGCCGTAGTCCTTCAGCTTGGCGCGGCCGGCCTCGCTCATCCAATCGGTGGTCCAGGCCGGCGCCAGCACGGTGGTGACCCGCGCCCGCGCGATGCCGGCACGCGCCAGCGCGGTCTCGATCTCCAGCGCGATCATGTTCATCGCCGGACATCCGGAATAGGTCGGGGTGATCGCAACCTCGACGCTGCCGTGCTCGACCCGCACCTCGCGCAGCACGCCGAGATCGGCGATGCTCAGCACCGGGATTTCCGGATCGCACACCGTCGCGGCGGCATCCCAGGCGCGCTGTCGCAGCTCGGCGTCGCTGCCCGTCAGCGTCACCATGTCAGCCCCGGATAGGTCCGCTGCATGTGCTGCAGCTCGGCGAGCAGCCGGCCGAGATGCTCGGTGTGACGGCCGCTGCGGCCACCCTGCTGCATCCACGGATTGCTCGGTGCCGTCAGCGTCGCTTCGCGCAGTACCGTGTCGATTGTGCTCTGCCAAGTGGCATGCAGGCTCGCCGGATCGACCGCGACGCCGGTTTCGATCAGCCGGCGCTCGGCATTGTCAGTCTCAAACAACTCACCGGTGAACGCCCACAGTGCGTCGACGGCGTCCTGGGCGCGGGCGTGGCTCTCGTCGGTGCCGTCGCCGAGCCGGATCATCCATTCGGAAGCGTGACGGAGGTGATAGGCGCTTTCCTTTTCCGACTTGGCGGCGATCGCGGCGATCGTGGCGTCGGACGATTGCATCATCGCGCGCCAATACGGGTCGGCAAATGCCGAATAGAACAATTGCCGCGCAACGGTGCGGGCGAAATCGCCGTTCGGCTGTTCGACCAGCAGCAAATTCTGGTACTGCCGCTCCTCGCGCAAGTACGCGAGCTGATCCTCGCCGCGCCCCAGCCCCTCGACCTGTCCGGCATAGCTGTAGAGCTCGCGCGCCTGCCCGATCAGGTCGAGCGCGATGTTGGACAGCGCCATGTCCTCTTCCAGCATCGGCGCATGCCCGCACCATTCCGACAGCCGATGCCCGAGCACGAGCGCATCGTCGGCGCGGCGCAGCGTGGTGGTGAACAGCGGGGTATCGGCGATGGTGGTGGACATGGCGGCCGAGCTCGATCGGTTGAATTGAACTATCGACCTATCCTCGTCATTGCGAGCGAAGCGAAGCAATCCAGTGCCGTGCACTGAGCCTGTGGATTGCTTCGTCGCTTCGCTCCTCGCAATGACGTTGAGAGGCTTGCGGCTGATCCTTCGAGGCCGCCGCTGCGCGGCGGCGCCTCAGGATGACGTCTCGTTGTGTGGCGTGCGGAGCCCCGCTCACTACATATGCCCGACTTCGTCGGGCACTTCGTAGAACGTCGGATGGCGATAGATCTTGGACTCCGCCGGCTCGAACAGCATGCCGGCCTCGGCCGGATCGCTCGCGGTGATCGCGTTCGACGGCACCACCCAGATCGACAGTCCTTCGCCGCGGCGGGTGTAGATGTCGCGCGCGGCCTGGAGCGCCAGCGTGGCGTCGGCGGCGTGCAGCGAGCCGACGTGTTTGTGAGCCAGCCCGTTGCGGCTGCGGATGAAGACCTCCCACAGCTGCGTGTTCGGCGTCGTCATATCTCGTTCCCTTCCTCATCTCCCTCTCCCCGCCTGCGAGGAGAGGGTCGGGGTGAGGGGGCGTCTCCGCGAGTCGCAACTAATCGGCTCCTGAGAGACGCCCCCTCACCCGGATTGCTGCGCAATCCGACCTCTCCCCGCGCGCGGGGAGAGGTTAGCGCTCGCGTTTACGCCGCGAGTTTCTTCTTGCGCTTCTCGGCGTAGGCGGCAGCCGCCTCGCGCACCCAGGCGCCCTCGTCATGCGCCTTGCGCCGCGCCGCCATGCGGTCGCGGTTGCACGGGCCGTTGCCGGCGAGCACCTGCTTGAACTCGTCCCAGTCAATCGTGCCGTATTCCCAATGCCCGGTCGCGTCGTTCTTCTTCAGATCTGGATCGGGCAGCGTCAGGCCGAGATAGTGCGCCTGCGGCACGGTCGCATCGACGAATTTCTGGCGCAGCTCGTCGTTGGAGAACCGCTTGATCTTCCACTTGGTCGAGGTGTCGCTGTGCTGGCTGGCCTGATCCGGCGGGCCGAACATCATCAGGCACGGCCACCACCAGCGGTTCAGCGCATCCTGCGCCAGCGCCTTCTGCTCGGCCGACCCCTTGGCCAGCGTCAGCATGATCTCGTAGCCCTGGCGCTGGTGGAACGATTCCTCCTTGCAGACGCGGATCATCGCGCGCGCATAGGGCCCGTAGGAGCAGCGGCACAGCGGGATCTGATTCATGATCGCAGCGCCGTCGACCAGCCAGCCGATCGCGCCGATGTCGGCCCAGGTCAAAGTCGGATAGTTGAAGATCGACGAGTACTTGGCCTTGCCGCTGAGGAGCTGATCGACCAGCTCCTCGCGCGACGCACCGAGCGTCTCGGCAGCGGCGTAGAGATACAGGCCATGGCCGCATTCGTCCTGCACCTTGGCGAGCAGCGCCGCCTTGCGTCGCAGCGTCGGCGCGCGGGTGATCCAATTGCCTTCGGGCAGCATGCCGACGACTTCGGAATGCGCGTGCTGGGAGATCTGTCGGACCAACGTCTTGCGATACGCCGCCGGCATCCAATCGTTCGGCTCGATCCGCTCCTCGGCATCGATCCGCGCCTGGAACCGCGCGGCGCTGGTCGCGTCCTCGATGTTCCGGTCGTCACCGTCGGACACGTTCAGCGCCTGGGTGTACATGGCGATCTCCTCCGGCTTTGTTGGAAATATAATTGACCAATTGGACGGTCAATGCAAGTGTCGGAACCGAACACCGATGGTGCGTCGCAACGCACTGTCCGCCAACAGGATTCCAACCGCCAATGGCGCGCACGCGAGCCACCGACTACGACGATAAACGCCGCGGCATTCTCAGCCGTTCCGCGCGGCTGTTCGCCGAACACGGCTACACCGGCACCTCGATCACCATGATCGCCGATGCCTGCGGCGTCTCCAAGGCGCTGATGTATCATTACTACCCGTCGAAGGACGCGGTGTTGTTCGATCTGCTCGAAGATCATCTGCAGCACCTGGTCACGGTCGTCGACGCCGCCGCTCAGAGCGAGAGCGATCCGAGCGACCGGCTGTTCGCGATTTCAGCGGCGCTGCTCGAAGCCTATCGCGGCGCCGATGCGGAACATCAGGTGCAGATTTCCAGCCTGAAGCTGCTGCCGCCGGAGCAGCAGGAGACGCTCAAGGCGCTGGAGCGCCAGCTGGTGGTGTCGATGTCGGACGCGATCGCCGCCGCGATTCCGGCCGCCGCTGCCAAGCCGGACCTGCTGAAGCCGCTGACGATGTCGCTGTTCGGAATGCTGAACTGGCACTACCTCTGGTTCCGCGAAGGCAAGGGCCTGTCGCGCGAGACCTACGCGAAGATGGTGACCACCCTGATGATCGCCGGCGCCGAACAGGCGATCGGAGCGATCAACGAACCGCCTGCGAAAGCCGAGCGCGCAATGCCGCGGAAGAAGAACGAGCGGTCGGCGGTCGCGCGGCGGGCGTAGCTCGATCGCCTCTCCCCGCCTCATTCCGGGGCGCGCGAAGCGAACGCGGAATCTCGGCCACACAGAACCACCTCGGTATTCGGGGTTCGCGGGCTGATCGCGCGTGCCACGGAATGACGGAGGCGAGGCAGACGCGCCGCCCAAAAAAGAAAGGCCCGCGTGAGCGGGCCAAGGGCGGGAGGAACCGCGAACCTCAATCGTTGAGGCTCGGGGTCGACAGCAGCGGCGCTTAGGCCGACTTGCTGAAGGTCTTGGTGAAGTTGTCCTGCACCGTTTTGGCGCTCTCGCTGGCCAGCTTGCTGAAGTACTCGGTGGCGGACTTGGCGCGCGACACCAGCACCTCGCCCTGCGAACGCGCAAGGTCGGACTGGATCTGGAACGCCTCGTTCACCGACTTCGCCGACGCAAGCCTGTCGAGGCCCGTGAAGAACGCTTCGGTATCCTGATAGATCGCTTGCTGGATATTGCGGGTGATCTTGGCGGCTTCGCTCACCGAATTGGCGACGGTTTCCTCGATCACCGAGGTCACCTTCTCCGAACCGGCGTGGAAGTCCGCGGCCTTCTCCTTGGCAGTGCCGGCGGCACGCTTGACGAAGTCGCGGGCAGCTTCCGGAACCTCGAGGGTCTGGAAGTTCTTGAACGCGTCGGTCACCGGCTGGAACGCCTGCTTGACGCTGTCGGCCACCGTTTCGGCCGCCTGGGTGTAGCTCTCGTGATTAGAAGCATCGGTCATCTGAAATCTCCATCCTCGTCGTCTGAGCCATGGTCTTCCCGTCCGACCAGCGGCCCGGGCCAGAGGAATATGACACATGGGATATTGCGTTGCAATGGAATTGCTGCAACGCAACACAAAAACTACTTTAACCGGTTGATTTAGAAAGATATTCCATCAAAACAACAACAATCAAAACGTGCTTACTCATAGAAACACTCGCAAATTTACGAGCCGCCGGCCGAGCCTTTGGGCTTGGCAGACTTCGCCGGATGGACTGCAGCCGCCAGCTCATCGAGCCGCCGCTCGACCTCAGCGAGCCGGGCATTGAATTCCTGCATCTGCGCGCGCGAAGGCAGATTCATACCGGCGAGATATTTGTCCATCATCTCGGCAAACTTCTTGTGCGCCTCGGCGGAGACCCCGCCGACCTGCTGCGCGACTTTGCCGAGCTCCGGCGACGTCAGCGCCTGATTGGCGAAAGCGGCGAACCCCTTGCTCATTTCCCCGAACATCGTCTGCCACGCCGCTGCGGGATCGTTGTCCTTGTCGGCCATTGCCGTCTCCCCTCGTTGTCCTGCGCGGCACGCCGCGCGAAGACCTTTTACCGGTTCGGCAAGGCGTAGGCGAAGGCAAATGGACCGGAGCCATCGAATGGGGTGAACTCGCCTTCCGGCTGCGCCAGCCGATCGGCGATCCCCCACAGCACGGCGGCGTTGACGATCAGACCGATATGGCTGGCGAGCACGACCTCAATGTTCTCCGCGCGCGGCGACGGCTGAAGCTGCGAGGTGCGCCAGTTCACGATGCCGTCGGTGCGCGAATAGATCGAGGTGGCCGGGACCGGCATGTCGCCGCCGAGCGGTTCGAGATCTTCGAGCTGAACCTCGGTCAGCTCCTCCCCGGACAGCTTCTCGTAGATTCGCTTGGCGTTGGTGGCGGTGACGTCGCCGGTGAACGGACTGCCGAGCGTGATGATGTCGCGCACCATCTCCGGGGCATGCAGCGCCAGATCGCGCGCATAGACGCCGCCGAGGCTCCAGCCGACCAGGCTGACCTTGCGACCGGTCGCCTCGTAAACCGCAGCCAGACGGCGCCGCAACTTGGCGCGCATCCGATAGATGCCGCCGAGATTGCGGCCGAGCTCCCAGGCGAACACCTGATAGCCGAGCTGCTTGAGATAGCGCCGCAGCGGCGCAGTCGACAAATCGCTGGCGAGCAACCCGGGCAGCACCAGCACCGGATGACCGTCGCCGCGCGGCGCCTGCAGCAGCAGCGGCGACAGCAGCAGGCTGGCGTTGAACTCGAAGAAGCTGCGCGCCTCGGCGAGCAGCAGCGCGACGCTCGGCGGCTTCAGCCGCTCGCGATTCACGCTGGCGCCGCTGTCGGCCGACATCGCGTCTCCCGGGTTTTACTTCTTGTCCTTGGTCAGCGCGCTGCCGAGGCCGGTCATCGTGATGAACATCTCGCCGAATCGCTCGGCGAGCTTGGGATCGAAAGTGAACCAGGTCTTCATCAAGGCCTCGGGCGAGACCTTCTCGATATTCGACAGCATCTGTTCCTGGAGCTTGTCCATCACTGCGGTCTGCATGGGCTGCACGTCGGGAAGCCCGAAAAACTGCCGCGCTTCCTCCGGCGTGCAATCGATCTCGACGTTGACTTTCATGGCCGCTCCACAGTCCTGCATTGACGCCTCAATGCAGTATCGCCGCGACTGGTGCCGCGATGCAAGCGATCCGACACGAAAGCGTGAAGCTTCAACCGAAGCGTTCGGCGGAGAACGGACGCGGATCGGTGAGCGGCTGTTCGCCGGTCATCATCTCGGCGAGCAGCCGGCCGGTGACCGGCCCCAGCGTCAGACCGTGATGCTGGTGGCCGAAATCGAACCACAGGCCCGGATGGCGCGGCGCGCGGCCGATCAGCGGCAGCATGTCGGGCAGGCACGGCCGCGATCCCATCCATGGCTGCTGCTCGATCGGGTCGCCGAGCGGAAACAGCGCGCGCGCCATCGGCAGCGTCTGCGCGACCTGCACCGGCGACGGCGGCGCGTCGCGGCGCGCGAATTCGGCGCCGGTGGTGAGGCGGATGCCGCGATTCATCGGCGCCAGCAGATAGCCGCGATCGGCGTCGAGCACCGCGTGCTGCAGGCTGGCGTTGCCGCGCGGCGTGAGGTGGATGTGGTAACCGCGCTTGACTCCGAGCGGGAAGCGGTAGCCGAGCGGCTTGAACACGAGGTCCGACCACGGCCCCATCGCCACCACCGCTTCGCGCGCCGTGACGACACCGAGCTCGGTCGCGACCCGCCAGCCGCCCTCCTCCTGCTGCAGCGTGCGCGCATCGCCTCTGACGAAGCGACCGCCGCGGCGGGAGAACAGCGCCGCATAGGCTTTGACGAGCCCGCCGGGATCGGGGATCGAGCCGGGCTCCAGCCAGTGGATCGCCCCCGTGAAATCACCGCTGAGGTTCGGCTCACGTTCGGCGATGCCGCGCTGGTCGAGCACGTCGGCGACGACGCCGAACTGCCGCGCCCGCTCGAGATCGCCGAGCGCCTTGCCGAAGCTCTTCGGCGACCGGAACAGCTTGATCCAGCCGGTCTTGCGCAGCAGCTCCGGCACGCCGGCTTCGGCGATCAGCGCCTCGTGTTCGACGAGGCTGCGCCGGATCAGCGGCAACGCCGCCTTGGCCGTCTCGGCCGCGCGCCGCGGCGACGAGGCGAGAAAATAGCGCACCAGCCAGGGCAGGAATTCGGGAATGCCGGAGACCTGATAATGCGCCTCGGCCGAACCGTTCACCGCGTAGCGCAACAACTGGCCGAGATCACGCGGAAACATATACGGAAGCACCGAGGCGCATTCGATCAGCCCGGCGTTGCCGTAACTGGTCTCGTCGCCCGCGGTGCCGTTACGATCGACCAGCACCACGTCGCGCCCGCGGCGCTGCAAATGTAACGCGGCGCAGACACCGACGATGCCCGCGCCGAGCACCACGACATCGGTCTCGTTCCGCTTCATGGACTTAAGTTAAGCGCATCGGCCCACGATCGCCAACGCCAAACCGTGTTTGCAATGGTGCCATAACGGCGCGTCGTGACTGCAGCAAACCGCTGCCGACAGCCTCGTCATCGGCAGCTCAAACGCCGGGCAACCCGCTGCATTCGGCATCATTGCGACGACCAGAGTCATCGGCCTGCGAGGTCAGATGTCGGGCCGATGACGAATCGCACCCCCCGAAACGAAAATGGCGGGCCGATCGGCCCGCCATGCTTGGTCGGATTGTTGAGAGCGTTGCTCAGCTCGGCTTCAACGCCGGCGAGCCGTGCTCCATCTCGTAGTCCTCGATCTGCTTGGCGCGATCGGACTCCAGCGCGGCGCGGTGATCGGTGCCGATCGCCACATACACCGCCGGCAGCACGAACAGCGTGAACAGCGTTCCGATCATCATGCCCGAGACGACGACGAGACCGATCGAGAACCGGCTGGCGGCGCCCGCACCCGAGGCGGTGAGCAGCGGCAGCAGGCCGGTCACCATCGCGGCGGTGGTCATCAGGATCGGCCGCAGCCGCACCCGCGCCGACTGCTCGATCGCGGTGCGCTTGTCGAGCGCCTCCTTGATCTGCAGTTCGCGTGCGAACTCCACCATCAGGATGCCGTGCTTGCTGATCAGGCCGACCAGGGTGAGCAGACCGACCTGGGTGTAGATGTTGATCGTCGCTGCGCCGAAGAACAGCGGGATCAACGCACCCGAGATCGCCATCGGCACCGAGATCATGATCACCAGCGGGTCACGCAGACTTTCGAACTGCGCGGCCAGAACCAGGAAGATGATGATCAGCGCGAAGCCGAAGGTGATGGCGAGCTGGTTGCCTTCCTGCACATACTGCCGCGCGTCGGCGAGGTAGTCGTGGCTGAAGCCTGCCGGCAGGTTCTTGGCCTGCTTCTCGAGGAAATCGACCGCCTGACCGACGGTGACGCCCGGCATCGGCACCGCCTGGAAGGTGGCGGAGTTGAGCTGGTTGAAGTGCGTCAGCGCGTTCGGATCGGTTGCGGTCTCGATCTTCACCAGCGTCGACAGCGGCACCTGCTGCCCGCTCGCGCTCGGCACGTAGAAGCCGTCGAGCGATTGCGGGGTCAGACGGTCGGCGCGCGGCACCTGCGGGATCACCTGATACGACCGGCCTTCGAGGTTGAAGCGGTTGACGTAGTTGCCGCCGAGCAGCGTCGCCAGCGTCGAACCGAGCCGCTGCATGTTGATGCCGAGGTCGCTCGCCTTGGTGCGATCGATCGTCACCCGCACCACCGGCTGGTTGAAGTCGAGGTCGCTGTCCGAGACGATGAACAGACCGCTCTTGCGCGCGGCGTCCTTCAGCTTGACCATCTCCTCGTAGACCGCGCGGAATCCGGCGGTCGAGTTGATCACCATCTGGATCGGCAGACCGCCCGGACCGCCGGGCAGCGGCGGCAGGTTGAAGGCGAAGGCGTTGACGCCTTCGATCTTGCTCAGTTCCTTCTGCACCAGGGGCTTGAGCTGCATCGCGGTGCGCTTGCGCTCGTCCCACGGCTTCAGCAGCATGCCGGCGATGCCGTTGTTCGGTCCCGACGTGCCGTTCAGAATGAAGCGCAGATCGGTTTCAGGGAAGCTGGCATAGGCCTTGTCGAGCTTCTCGCCGTAATAGTTGGCGTAGTCGATGTTGGCGTATTTCGGCGCCTTGGTCACCGCGAACACGATGCCCTGATCTTCCTCCGGCGCCAGCTCCTTGGAGGTGTTCATGTACATGAAGCCGACCAGGCCGAGGATTACCACCGCGAACAGCCCTGTGATCGGCCGATAGTCGAGCGAGCGGTCGAGCTGCCGGCCGTACCACCGGGTCACCGCGCTGAACACGGAATCGACCTTCTGGGCGAACCAGCCCTGGCTTTCCTGATGCTTGAGCAGCACCGAACACATCATCGGCGACAGCGTCAGCGCGATGATGCCGGAGACGATCACCGAGCCGGCGAGCGTGAAGGCGAATTCGCGGAACAGCGCGCCGGTGAGACCGCCGAGGAAGCCGATCGGAGCGTACACCGCCGCCAGCGTGATGGTCATCGAGATCACCGGCCCGACGATTTCGCGGGCGCCGATCAGCGAGGCCTGGACCGGACTCTTCCCCTCCTCCAGATGGCGGTGGATGTTCTCCACCACCACGATGGCGTCGTCGACCACGAGACCGATCGCCAGCACCATCGCCAGCAGCGTGAGCAGGTTGATCGAGAAGCCCATCGCCAGCATCGCGGTGCAGACGCCGATCAGCGACAGCGGGA
This sequence comes from Rhodopseudomonas parapalustris, assembly GCF_053772255.1. Classification (NCBI taxonomy): domain Bacteria; kingdom Pseudomonadati; phylum Pseudomonadota; class Alphaproteobacteria; order Hyphomicrobiales; family Nitrobacteraceae; genus Rhodopseudomonas; species Rhodopseudomonas parapalustris. The sequence continues at coordinate 82,478 of NZ_JAMKBZ010000022.1, forward strand.
TCGTCACCACCGGAATGATCACCGACCGCAGCGAGGCCAGGAACAGGAAGATCACCACGATGACGATGCCGACCGCTTCGATCAGCGTCTTCTCCACCTCGTCGATCGACGAACGGATGAACTTGGTGGAGTCGTAGGCGACCTTCATGTGCATCGACGGCGGCAGGTTGCGCTCGATGTCCGGGAACAGCGCGCGCACACCCGTGACGATGTTCAGCGGGTTGCCTTGCGGCGTCGCCTGCACGCCGATGAAGATCGCGCGCTCACCGGAGAACGCCACGCTCGAATCGGTGCTCTGCGCCGCCAGTTCGACGGTGGCGACGTCCTCCATCCGCACGAAGCCGCCATCCTTGGCTTTGACGATCATTCGTTTGAATTGATCGGCGTTCTGCAGGTCGGTGTTGGTGGTGATGTTGGAGACGGTCAGATAACCCTTGGTCTGACCGGCCGCCGCCTGGAAGTTGTTGGCCTGGATCGCCGCCGTGATGTCGTTCGCCGACACGCCGCGCCCCGCCATCCGGATCGGATCGAGCCAGATCCGCATCGCGAACGTCTGGCCGCCGAGAATATCGGCGGAGGCGACGCCGTCGACCGTCGACAGCACCGGCTGCACCACGCGCGTCAGGTAGTCCGAGATCGCCGAGCCCGACAATTCGTTACTCGAGAACCCGATATACATCACCGCCGTGGTCTGGCCGGTGGATTTGACGATCACCGGGTCGTTGGCTTCCTTCGGGATCAGGTACTTGACCGAATTCACCTTGGCCATCACCTCGGTGAGCGCCTGGTTCGGATCGAAGTTGAGCTTGACGTAGACCGTGATCAGGCTCTGCCCTTGCGTCGAGGACGAGGTGATGTAGTCGACGCCTTCGGCCGAGGCGACCGCCTGCTCCAGCGGCGTGGTGATGAAGCCCTGCATCAGATCCGGAGACGCGCCCGGATACGCCGTGGTGATGGTCACCACGGTGTTGGACAGCTTCGGATACTGGCGGATCGGCAGCGTCATCGCGGCGCGAAAGCCGATCAGCAGGATCAGCATGCTGACGACGAGCGACAGCACCGGGCGCTTGATGAAGATGTCTGTGAGGACCATACGGACGCTCCGTGGCGCACACCCGGCGCGCCTTGCGCGACCGAGCTGCGGTTGAGTTGTCCCCGGACGGCGACGATCGCCGGCCGGACCATTTCGACGACGAGCGGGCCGCGCCACACGGCGCAGCCAGCGCTCCTGACGTTAGTAACGCGGCGGCGTGTTCGGCTGCGGCGGAGGCGGATCGGTCGAGATCGCCACCGCAGCGCCCGACTGCAGCTTGAGCTGGCCGACTGCGACGACGCGGTCACCCGACTTCAACCCGCTCAAAATCACGGTTCGGCCGTTGATCCGGTCCCCGGTGCGAACAAAGGTCCGCACCGCCGACAGCTTACTCTTGCCGTCCTCGCCCTTCTCTTCCTTGATCAGGAAAACGGAGTCGCCGTACAGCGTGTAGTCGACCGCGGTCTCCGGCACGGTGATCACCGCCGGCTTGTCCGGCAGCACCACCGTTGTGGTCGCGAACATGCCCGGCCGCAGCACATGCCCGGAATTGTCGAGCGTCGCCTGCACCCGGATGTTGCGGGTGTCGGACGAGATCTGCGGCTCGATCGTGGTAATCTTGCCCTCGAACTGGCGGTCCGGATAGGCGTCGACCTTGATCCGCACCGTCTGGCCGACCTTCAGGGTGCCGGAGTCCTTCTCCGTCACGGTGAAGTTGGCGAAGATGCGCGACAGATCGGTCAGCGTCACGATCTGGGTGCCGGCCGTGAGATACTGGCCGACTTCGACGTGGCGAACGCCGAGCACGCCGTCGAACGGCGCGCGCACCAGCTTCTGCGAGATGATCGCTTCGGTCTTGGCGATGCCGGCATTGGCCTGGTCGAAGGCGGCCTGCGCCTGATCGACCGTCGCTTGCGGGCCGAACTGGCGGGCGGCGAGCTGCTTGGCGCGATCGAGCGACAGCTCGGCGACCTTGGCCTGCGCCCTGTAGTTGGAGAGATCGCCCTGGTCCGGCCCGTCATAGAGCTGCACCAGCGGCGCGCCCTTGTCGACTTCCGAACCGGCCTCGAACATGATCTTGACGATGCGGCCCGACACGTCCGACGTGACGTTGACCTGATGCACGGCGGCCAGGTCGCCGACCGCGGTCAGCAGATTCGGCAGCACCTCGCTCTTCGCCTCCGACACAGTCACGGTGATCGGCGGCGGTTTGTTGTTGGCGAAGAACTGCGCGATCATATGATTGCGGAAGGCATTGAAGCCGACCAGAATGCCGACCAGCAGCGCCAGCAGCAATCCGACGATGATGAACCAGCGGATCGTCCGCACCGGGCGCGGGCGAGGCTTCTCGCTGGAGCTCCGCGCCGACGGCGGAGTTTCTGTCGCAAGCGTCATGTCATGCACTTTCTGTCGTTTCCGCCTGCATCCGACCCGGCGAAAATTCGCGGTCGAGATGGGCGGCAATTGCGGCTTCGTTCAGACCAATTCCACGTAGGATGAATTCACAAATCTGGCGCGCCAGATCAGCGGGCGCGCCGTAACTCAGGCACGGCACCGACGGCAACCGGGTCAGCGCCGCCATCAGCAGAGTGTGGTGGGCGAACCAGAACAGGTTCATCGGGTCGTGGCCGACCCGGACCGCGTCGCCCATCTCCACTGCCTGCTCCAGCGACATCACGAATGTCCGCCCGATCAGCCCGGCGATCTTCTCATAGACCAGACGGGCAAACTCGCCATCGTCGAGCTGGCTGGACACCAGGAGCCGCAACCGCTGCTCCTCGTCCTGCTCAGGCTGGTCGCAGGCGTGCAGGAAGTGCTGCACCATCTCCCGGACCAGGACCACCAGCGTGTTGGTCGAAGGTGGGGCGCCGAGCAGATCGCTCAGCGCCGGATCGGCCTCGCACTCGCAAGCCAGGATCTCGGCATACAGCACCGCCTTGCTCGGGAAGTGCTTGAACAGCAGCCCCTCCGAGATCGACGCGGCGGCCGCGACGCTCTTGGTGGTGGTTCCCGCAAAGCCGTTCCGGGCAAAGCAACGCTTGGCTGCGCTCAGGATCAATTCCCGGCGCAAATCGCTGGTCATGCGCAATGAGGTCATCTTGTGAGTAGGCACTCACTTTTGCGATTGTCAATCATGATCGCTGCGGCGCACTAAAACGTGAGGTCGAGATCGGCCAGCGGCGACGCTCCGAAGCCCGTCCCGCGCCCGTCCGATCAGCAAAACCGGCGCCGCCAGACATGCGTCGGGCCGGTTCCATCCGCAAGACCTCGGGGACGGATTTCCCGATCGTTTCGGCAACGTCGTAAATCGCCTATACACATCAAAAAACGGAAACGACATGGAAACGTCCCAAGCACAGCTCGCGGAAGCGTTCGATCTCGCACGTCTGACGCCCGATTTTTATGACGATCCCTACCCGACCTATCACGCCCTGCAGGCGCATCAGCCGGTCAAGCGGCTGGCGAGCGGCGGCTATTTCCTGACCCGCTACGACGACCTGATCGCGGTCTACAAGAACACCACGCTGTTCTCGTCCGACAAGAAGCGCGAATTCGCGCCCAAATACGGCGACTCCCTGCTGTTCGAGCATCACACCACCAGCCTGGTGTTCAACGATCCGCCGTCGCACACCCGCGTCCGCCGGCTGATCATGGGCGCGCTGACGCCGCGGGCGATCGCCGGCATGGAGCCGGACCTGATCGCGCTGGTCGACCGGCTGCTGGACGCAATGGCGGCAAAGGGCCGGGTCGATCTGATCGAGGACTTTGCAGCCGCGATTCCGATCGAGGTGATCGGCAATCTGCTCGGGGTGCCGCACGACGAGCGGGCGCCGCTGCGCGGCTGGTCGCTGGCGATCCTCGGGGCGCTGGAGCCGGTGATCGGGGCGGACGCCTTCGCGCTCGGCAACGCGGCGGTGGACGAATTTCTCGGCTATCTCGATACCTTGATCGAACGCCGCGCCGCACAGCCGGGCGATCCGGAGCGCGACGTGCTGACCCGGCTGATCCAGGGCGAAGCCGGCGGCGAAAAGCTCACCGCCAAGGAGCTGCTGCACAACTGCATCTTCCTGCTCAACGCCGGCCACGAGACCACCACCAACCTGATCGGCAACGGCCTGGTGACGCTGGCGGCCAATCCGGCGCAGAAGCAGCGCCTGATCGCCGAGCCGGCGCTGATCAAGACCGCGATCGAAGAAATCCTGCGCTACGAAAGCTCCAACCAGCTCGGCAACCGCATCACCACCGCCGAGGTGGACATCGGCGGCATCTCGATGCCGGCCAACACCTCGCTGACGCTGTGCATCGGTGCAGCCAACCGCGATCCGTCGCAATTTACCGACCCCGACCGGTTCGATGTCGCGCGCAGTCCCAATCGTCATCTCGCCTTCGCCTCCGGGCCGCATCAATGCGCCGGGATGGCGCTGGCACGACTGGAAGGCGCGATCGCAATCGCACGCTTTCTCGCCCGCTTTCCGGATTACGCCCTCGATGGTCCGCCCCGGCGCGGCGGCCGGGTCCGTTTCCGAGGGTACCTCAGCGTTCCGTGCCGGCTCGCCTGACGCCGGCGCGCTCCCCATCGACCGGCCACACTGACCTGCGATGGTCATCCGCGATGCGGGCAGATCGTCGCATCGCCGCCCAGCATGCAACCGGTGGCGGCGCTTCCGAATTTCGAACAACATAGGTCGGGATTCGTCCGGGCGATGCGGGCGGCACTTTCACAAGCGAGGCGCAGTGAATCGAGCGACGATGAAGCATGGCGCCTTGCGGCGTTTCAAAACGCCGGCCCTCCTTGGTCTGGCGACGCTGCTCGCGGTGGCGGCACCAACCTTCGATGCCAGCGCCAAACGGGCGCGCCCTGCGGCGACGACCGAAGCGATCGCTCCGCGCGAGGCCGGCGAGCCGATCATGGCGATCGTGTCGATCAAGGGCCAGCGGGTGACGCTGTACGATTCCGAAGGGTGGATCTATCGCGCGCCGGTCTCGACCGGCACCACCGGGCGCGAGACCCCGGCCGGCGTGTTCGCCGTGGTCGAGAAGGACAAGGACCACCGCTCGACGATGTACGACGACGCCTGGATGCCGCACATGCTGCGCATCACCTGGAATGGCGTGGCGCTGCACGGCGGGCCGCTGCCCGGCTATCCGGCGTCGCACGGCTGCGTGCGGATGCCCTATGGCTTCGCCGAACGGGTGTTCGACAAAGCCAAGATCGGGATGCGGGTGATCGTATCGCCCGAGGACGCTGCCCCGGTCGACATCAGCCATCCGGCATTGTTCTCCCCGACCGCCGATGCGCTCGCCGCGGCGCCGGCGCGGGCCGAGACGACGGCGCGCGAGGCCGAGCAGGCTGCCCAGGCCGCCGACGAAGCCAAGGCCGCCGCGACCGCCGCCGCCCGCGCGGTCAAGCCGCTGAAGGGCGAGCTGCGCAAGCTGGAGCGCGCCAAGGCGCGCGCCGAAGCGGCGCTGAAGGCGGCCGACAAGGTGTTGATCGCCGCCAAGACCGACGAGGCCAGAGCCAAGGCGGAAGAGCGGCAGCAGAAGGCCGCGCAGCAATTGGGAGAGGTCGCGACCCAGCTCGAAACCGCCAAGGCCGATGCCGACGCCAAGCAGGCCGCGGTGACCGCCACCAAGGATGCCGCGAAAACCGCCGCGGCGCAGAAGGCCGAGACCGCGAAGCTGGCGACCGACGCCAAGCTCGCGCTGGAGCCGGTGTCGATCTACATCAGCCGCGCGACGCAGAAGCTCTACGTCCGGCGCAACACCCACAAGCCGCTCCCCGACGGCGGCGAGCTGTTCGATTCCTCGATCGAAGTGCCGGTGACGATCCGCGATCCGGACCGGCCGATCGGCACGCACATCTTCACCGCGATGGCACGCGGCGACGCCGGCCTGCGCTGGAGCGTGGTGACGATCGAGAACGCAGACGGCGCCAAGAGTGCGCTCGATCGCATCACGATTCCGCCTGAGGTGCTGGAGCGGATCGCGCCGACTGCGCAGCCGCGCTCCTCGATCATCATCTCGGACGAGCCGCTGAGCGCGGAGACCAATTACCGCACCGAGTTCGTCGCGGTGCTGAGCGATCAGCCACAGGGTGGCTTTATCACCCGCAAACCGACCCGCGAAGTGCCGGTGGCGAGCGATGACGGCTGGGGCGACGGCGGCTGGGACAACAACAGCGGCTGGGACAGCGGCTGGTCGAATGGCGGCTTCCCGCGCCGCATGGAGAGCCGCTCCGAACCCCGCCGCCGCGGCGGCTATTACTATCAGCCGCAATCGAGCTGGTGGTAGGGCGTCAGCTTCGCTTCGCCGAAGGCGGCGCTGCAGCATTCCGGGCGAGGTGAAAACCGGCCCGCGCGAGCAAGCCGCGTCAACGCAACAGACGACAGCGCCGGTTCTGATCGGGTCAGAACCGGCGCTGCTCTAGCAGGCTGTTGAAGAAG
>NZ_JAMKBZ010000023.1:0-79162 GCF_053772255.1 Rhodopseudomonas parapalustris
GCGAACCCGCGGCGCGGCGCGGGTTAGAAGTGATGGTCATTCCGGGGCGCGCGCAGCGCGAACCGGGAATCCAGAGATTGTTGAAACGCTGTCGCACAACGCTGCGAGATTCCGGGTTCGCCGCTGCGCGGCGCCCCGGAATGACGAACGAGAGGGGTCTCGTGTGGCGAGCCGGGTGCGCTTCGCTGCGCTCAGCACTACGGATGATACCAACTAACTCCGTCGCCTTGCGCTGACCGCGATCGACAGCAGCGTTCGCTGCGCGATCGCGGCGCCGAGCGTAGCCTGGCGTCGGGTTTCGAGGGCGGCGCTCGCGAGTTGCTCGATGATCTGCGCGAGGCGGGTTGTGGAGAGATTGCGCAGGGCCGACTCCGCCGCGGCCTTGCGGGAGAAGTGCAGCCGCGGGAATCCGGAATCCAGCGCCATCGCGGCCGGCGTGCCGCCTTCGACCACGAGGCTCGTCTTGTGCAGAAACGCCGCATGGCGTTGCGCCGCGAGGATGATCTGGCCCGGATAGGTGCCGGCCACCATCGCTTTGGCGAATTCGCTCTCGACCACGCTGGGCTTGCCTGAAAACGCGGCGTCGACGATGACGTCGAGTTTCAGGTCGGACGCATCCGATACGCAAGTGATCACGTCGTCGAGCGTGACTTCGCCCTTGCCGTGGGCGTACAGCGCCAGCTTGCGCAGCTCATTCCGGGACGCCTGACGGTCGCCGCCCAGCAGTGTCGTTAGCACCGCACGGGCGTCGCGGCCGATCTGCAGATTCGATCCCCGCAGTTCGTCGTCGATCAACCGTGCGATGTCGGCTTCGGCATCCGGATAGCAGCCGATCGCGACCGCGCCCGTGGTCGCCTTCTCGCAAGCCTTGCGCAGCGCATTGTCCGGTTTGATGTCGCCGGCCTCGATCACCACGCGACATTCCTTCGGCGGCGAGGCGATCAGCGCTTCGACGCCGGCAAGAAAACTACGCGAGCCGGCGCGGACACGGATCGCGCGACGACCGCCGAACATTGGGATGGCGAGGGCTTCGTCGACCAGCCTCGACGGCTCGGATGCGAGCTCGTCGCCGTCGAGCCGTACCAGCGCGAACGGATCTTTGGGATCGTCGAGCGAGGAGGCGATCAGCGCATCGGCACGCTCACGCACGAGGCCGGCGTCCGGGCCGTACAGCAGCACGATCGGCCGGCCCGGGTCAGGCCGGGCCAGAAACGAAGTGGCGTCTTTGCCGCGTAGCGCAACCATCACTCAACGCCAGAGCCAAATCTGAACCGACACCGCGTGCTCTGAGCGATCGCGGTTCACATTCCGGCGTAGAAGAACGAGGCCAGCCGAGTGTTGATGTTCTCGGCGATCTCCTGCACCGCGCGGTCTTCCGCATCGCGGCCGGCACGGGTGCGGGCGAAACGCTGCGACTGGCCGGGCACGTCGTATTCGACGCGCGAGAAGGTGTTGCCGGTCATCACCGTCTTGCCGGTGGCGATGTCCTTGAGCTGATAGCTGGCGTCGATCGCGTAGTTCTCGATCGTCGGAAGCTGCGTGCTGGGATCGACGATCAGCGACGACCGCGAGGTCGAGATCGAGATCTTCAACGTGTACAGCGGCGGCGCCCCGGTGGCGCTGCCGTACAGCTTGAACATCAGCTTGTTGCGCAGCTCGACGCCGAGGCGCGAGTTGCGCGAGCCGTTCGGAATGTCGAGCGGCGGCACTTCAATGGCCGTCAGCTTGTCCCGCAGCGTCGGCGATCCGTCGCCACGATCGGCGTACATCGGATGGAAGCAGCCCGCGATCGGGGCCGCCAGCGCGACCGCCAGCGCCAGCCGAACGACAAACTTTTTGAGCCCCGCGGGCTTAGCCGACGACATTCACGATCCTCTGCGGAACGACGATCACCTTGCGAACGGGCTTGTCGCCCAGAGCCTGTTTTACCGTATCGAGCGCCAAAACGGCAGCCTCAATTTCGCCGGTCGGGGCGTCGCGGCGCACCGTCACCTCGCCACGCTTCTTGCCGTTGACTTGAACCGGCAAGGTGATGCTGTCCTCGACCAACAGATCCTGTTCGATCGGCGGCCACAGCGCCTCGGAGACGAGGCCGGTCTGGCCGAGCACCGTCCAGCATTCCTCGGCCAGATGCGGCATCATCGGGTGGAAGAGCTGAACCAGGATTGCGGTGGATTCGCGAATCGCCCAGGCGAGATCGGGCGATGGGGTTTGGGACCGCGCCAGCACGTCGCCAAGGGTATTCGAGAACTCTCGGATGTGCGCCAGGCTGACGTTGAAGGCGAGCCGTTCGATGCCGGCCAGCACCTTGTCGAGCGCGCCGTGCGCTGCCTTGCGCAAGGTCAGCGCGTCGGCACCGAAGCTCGCCGGCCGCTCGGCCGGAGCCGCGGCGGCAATCGGGGCGGCATCGTTCACCATCCGCCACAACCGTTGCACGAAGCGCGAGGCGCCCTTGACGCCTTCCTCGCTCCAGATCACGTCGCGGTCCGGCGGCGAATCCGACAGCATGAACCAGCGCGCAGTGTCGGCCCCGTAGGTCCCAATGATGTCGTCGGGATCGACGGTGTTGCGCTTGGACTTCGACATTTTCTCGATCGGGCCGATCTCGACCGGACCGCCGCCTTCGATCAGCGTGGCACGGCGCTGATCGCCGTCGACCACGATCGACACTTCGGCGGGCGACGCAAAGTGGCCGTCAGCCTTCCGATAGGTCTCGTGCACCACCATGCCTTGCGTGAACAGGCCGGCGAACGGCTCGTCATGCTGGATGTCGATATGACCCGCCGCCTTCATCGCGCGGGTAAAGAACCGGCTGTACAGCAGATGCAGAATCGCATGCTCGACACCGCCGATATACTGATCGACCGGCATCATCCGGTTGACGACATCGAGCGTGGTCGGCGCCTCCGTGTTCCACGGATCGGTGAAGCGCGCGAAGTACCAGGACGAGTCGACGAAGGTGTCCATGGTGTCGGTTTCGCGCACCGCCTTGCCGCCGCATTGCGGACAGGTGACGTGCTTCCAGGTCGGGTGATGGTCGAGCGCATTGCCCGGCTTGTCGAACGACACGTCCTCCGGCAGCACCACCGGCAGATCCTTGTCCGGCACCGGCACCACGTCGCAGGTCGGACAGTGGATGATCGGAATCGGGCAGCCCCAATAGCGCTGACGCGAGATGCCCCAGTCGCGCAGGCGGAAATTGACCTTGCGCTCGCCGACCGGCGCGCCGCCGAGCTGCGCCGTTTCCAGCCGCTTGGCGACGTCTTCCTTCGCCTCGGCAATCGTCATGCCGTCGAGGAAGCGCGAGTTGATCATCCGGCCGTCGCCGTCATAGGCGACATCGGTGACGACGAAGCTCGCCGGGTCCTGGCCTTCAGGGCAGACCACCGGCGTGTTGCCGAGTTGGTACTTGTTGACGAAGTCGAGATCGCGCTGATCGTGCGCCGGGCAGCCGAAGATCGCGCCGGTGCCGTATTCCATCAGCACGAAGTTGGCGACGTAGACCGGCAGCTTCCAGCTCGGATCAAACGGATGCACGGCGCGGATACCAGTATCGATGCCCTGCTTCTCGGCGGTATCGATCTCGGCCTGCGCGGTGCCGCGCTTCTTACAGTCGTCGATGAATGCCGCGACCTTCGGGTCCTTCGCCGCCGCCGCTTGCGCCAGCGGATGGTCGGCAGCGATCGCCATGAACTTGGCGCCGAACAGCGTATCCGGACGGGTGGTGAAGATCTTCAGCTCGGTCTCGCCGGCCGGCGTGGTGGCGCTATCGAGCGCGAACCGCACCATCAGGCCCTCGGAGCGGCCAATCCAGTTGCGCTGCATCAGCCGGACCTTGTCGGGCCAGCGATCCAGCGTATCCAGTGCGTCCAGCAGCTCCTGGGCGTATTTGGTGATCTTGAACACCCACTGGTTCATCTCGCGCAGCTCGACCACCGCCCCCGAGCGCCAGCCGCGGCCGTCGATCACCTGCTCGTTGGCCAGCACGGTCATGTCGACCGGGTCCCAGTTCAGCTTGCGCTTCTCGCGCTCGACCAGCCCGACTTTCAGGAAGTCGAGGAACATCTTCTGCTGGTGCTTGTAGTAGGTCGGATCGCAGGTCGCGAATTCACGCGCCCAGTCCAGCGACAGCCCCATGGTCTGGAGCTGCTTCTTCATCGCCGCGATGTTGTCGTAGGTCCACGCCTTCGGAGCGATCTTGCGCTCGATCGCAGCGTTCTCCGCCGGCAGACCGAACGCGTCCCACCCCATCGGGTGCAGCACATTGTAGCCGCGCGCCCGCATCGTCCGCGCCACCACGTCGCCCATGGTGTAGTTGCGCACGTGGCCCATGTGGATTCGTCCAGATGGGTACGGGAACATCTCCAGCACGTAGTACTTTTTGCGCAGGTCGTCGTTACGGGTCGCGAAGATCTTCGCTTCGTCCCATTTCGCCTGCCATTTCGGCTCGGATTCGCGGGCGTTGTATCGTTCGTTGCTCATGAGATCAGGATTCGACAGATCAGAAGACGGCCGGCCGGTTCGAGCGCGGATCATCAGGGCGGAAAACAGGGCGCGGCCGAGGTCGCCAACCGGTGCGGGGGCTCGGGTCAAATCGCGCGCGAAGCGCGCGGAATAGGCCATGAAACATGGTGTCGGGTCAATGGGATGGCGCAAGCCCGGCGGCCGGCCGGGTGGTGCTTTGCGGCCTCAGCTCGCTATTGCCACCGGGCCGTCCGAGGCGCGGGCGAAGCCGTGCTCGACCACGTTGTTGCGGCCGCGATGTTTGGCCGCGTACAGCGCTGCGTCGGCCGCCTCGACCAGCTCGGCCGGAGAGGCCTGTTCGCTCGGCAGCGCGCAGGCAACGCCGATGCTGACGGTGACGTGCTCGAACGCGCTGGTTCGGTGCGGCAGCGCGAGCTGCTCGATGGTGGCGCGCACCAGCTCGCCGACCTGGACCGCGCGGGCGGTGCCGGTTTCGGGCAGCAACAGACAGAACTCTTCACCGCCATAGCGCGCGGCAAAACCACCGGTCTGGTTGGCGACTGCCGCCAAGCTCTCGCCGATCCGGCTCAGGCAGGCGTCGCCTTCGGGATGGCCGTAGGAATCGTTGAACAGCTTGAAATGGTCGACGTCGATCATCATCAGCGCCAGCCGGTGCCCGGTCTGCTGGCCCTTCAGCCATTCGAACTCGAGCTGGGTCTGGAAACCGCGGCGGTTGGCAAGGCCCGACAGCAGGTCCATCGACGCCATTACGCTGAGGCGGCTGTTGCTGGCCACCAACTCGCGTTCGCGCTGGCCGAGCTGCGCCGCCATCGCGTTGAAGGCGCGTGCCAAAGGCACGAATTCCGATGGCAGCCGGCTCCGTGCCACCCGAGCCGACCAGTCACCCGCGGCGAACCTGTTGGCGACGGCAGTCAGCACCGAAATCGGCTGAACGATCAGCCGTTCGGCCGCAATCAATGCACCGAGCAGCACGAACAGGCAGACCAGCGCGAGCTGCAGATAGGCGGTGCGGATGTCGTAATTGATGCCGGCCGAGACTTTGCTTTCGTCGATGGTGACCACCAGCCTGGCGCTGGTTCCTGGGATTCGGCTCACCGAGAGCAGTCGCCCGGCCTCGTCGCGGATGGTCGCGGCCTGACCCCCCTGCGGATTCTCCGCCATGGCCGGCAACAGCGCCAGCCTCTCCAGTTTCTTGCCGATCAGACTGCGCTCGTCGGGCGGGGTTGCCAGCACCGTGCCTTCGCCGTCGATCAACGCCGCGCTGACGCCCTTTCGCCCGGCGAGATTGGTCATCATGTCGGACAGCCAGTCGAGGTTGATGCCGGCGACGATCACCGCTTCCTTGCCGGTATCGATCGCCGACACCGGGTAGGCGGCCATGATGGTGCCCTTCTGCGTTTGCCGCCCCACCAGGAAGTCGCTGACGACAAAATCGTGCGTCTCCAATGCCTTCCGGAAGTACTGGCGATCGCTGATATCGGTGCCGACAAACATCGACGCGGTCGAGCAGCGCACGATTCCGTCCGGATCGGCAACCATCAGCATCCGGATCGACGGCAGATCGACCCGCAGGCTCGCACGCAGGATGCTGCAGCCCCGCCCCGCTTGGGCGGCCGATGCATGCACATAGGCGGCGGACTTGAGGACGGCCTCGACCGAGGACATCACCTCGCGTTCGGCGTCGGCGGTGCGCTGCGCCAGGGTCGACAGCTCCTTGGCCATCGAGGCGAGCTGCGTGGCCCGCGTCTGCTCCAGCAAACGCACCCGGTCCAGCATCAGCGGACACACCAAGATCAGCGCCAGCACCATCAGCCTGGCCCGGATGCCGAGCAAGGCTCTGAGCTTGGCTTTCTTGCGGACGATTGCGATGCGTGACATCGTTGCCCCTCGACCCCCCGCAATCATCCTAGGTGGAAGGCTTCAAAAAGCCTTTCCGCGATTCGTTACAATTTGACCGAAAGCCAACTCGTGCGAGAGCTCACTCCACACTTCGCGCCGTTTACGTTGTCTTCACCACGTCTCCGCAAGCTTCAGAGGTCCGAGACACGATGAGTGCGGCGGATCATTTGGCGACGGTCGAGGCCGAGATCGCTCATGCCTGCAAGGATGCGCGGCGCGAGCGCAGCGAGGTGACGCTGATCGCAGTGTCGAAGACCTTCGAGGCCGATGCGATTCGGCCAGTGCTGGCGGCCGGCCAGCGGGTGTTCGGCGAAAACCGCGTTCAGGAAGCCAAGGGCAAATGGCCGGCGCTGGTCGCGGAGTATGCTGGCACTGAGTTGCACTTGATCGGGCCGTTGCAGTCCAACAAGGCCAAAGAGGCGGTCGCGCTGTTCGATGCGATCCATTCGGTGGATCGCGACAGCCTGTGCGAGGCTTTGAGCAAGGTGCTGCCGCAGGCCGGCCGCAAGGTCGATCTGTTCGTGCAGATCAACACCGGAGAGGAGCCGCAGAAGGCCGGCATCGCGCCGCAGGACGCCGACGCCTTTCTGGTCGCCTGCCGGGAGCGGTGGGGCCTGACGATCAGCGGGCTGATGTGCATCCCGCCGGTGAATGAAGCGCCGGCGCCGCATTTCGCGCTGTGCGCCAAGATTGCCAAGCGCAACGGGCTGACCAAGCTGTCGATGGGCATGAGTGCCGACTTCGCCACCGCGATCGCCTTCGGCGCCACCCATGTCCGGGTCGGCTCGGCGATTTTTGGGCATCGCTGAAGCCGTCGCGCCTTCCACATCACGGATCGTCACCACCCGCCAGCACGGGCGATGACGACAAGACGGACAGCTAGACTAACCGATCACGATCCTGGTCTTCGGCCCAAGCCGCGCCAGCAAACGCCTGAGATTGGGGCGCGTCATCGCCACGCAGCCGGCGGTGGGGCCGAAATTGTCGCGGGCCAGATGCAGGAAGACCGCGCTGCCGCGGCCGGCGACGCGGGGCCGGGTGTTGTGGTCGATCTCGATGATCAGATCGTAGAGGTGATCGTCCCGCATCAGGCGGTCGCCTTCGCCGCTCTCCGACCGATGGATCGGCCGGTTGTAGTGACGGCTCGCCGGATCTTCACACCACGCATCATCAGCGGTGATCGCTCGGATCGGCAGATGCGTGCGAGGCCGTGGGCCTCGGTCCGCGCGCCACCACAGCCGCAGCGGGCGAAACGTGCCGCGCGGGGTGCCGCCGTCGCCCTCGCGCTTGTTCGCCAGAATGCCGCCGCGGCCGAGCGCGACCGGAATGGTCTGGCCGGCGGCGATCAGCCAGCCGCGGCTGCGTTGGCCGGCGGCTGCGCGCACTTGGAGCCGCAGAACTGGCTGCCCTTGCGGCGACTGTCTCGAAGGTTCTGATCCGGCTGTCTTTTTCATCGGTCCGAAGAGTTTGCATGGGCCTCATGGAGGCAAATTTAGGCTTCCGCTGTTAAATTCCGCGGAATCACTCCCTATCTGCTGATCTGCGATACAATCGCGCGTGATTTGTATGCGCGACCAAGAAATCAGCCGCGCACTGCCAGACGACGGAAGGACCGCGCCATGCCGAACGCCCGCAAGATCCTGATCGTGGACGACGACAATGATCTGCGCGACGCCCTCGTCGAGCAACTCTCGCTGCACGAGGAGTTCGAGGCGTCCGCAGTCGATACCGGCGCCAAGGGAGTGCAGACCGCCAAAGCGCTGTCTCCGGATCTGGTGCTGATGGACGTCGGTTTGCCCGACACCGATGGTCGCGAGGTGGTGCGGTCCTTGCGCAAGGGGGGCTTCAAGGCCCCGATCATCATGCTGACCGGTCACGACACCGATTCCGACACTATTCTCGGCCTGGAGAGCGGCGCCAACGACTATGTGGCCAAGCCGTTCAGGTTCGCGGTTCTGCTGGCGAGAATCCGCGCGCAGCTTCGCCAGCACGAAGCCAGCGAGGACGCGGTTTTCGCGGTCGGGCCGTATTCGTTCCGCCCGGGCTCCAAGATGCTGACCGGCGCCAACGCCAAGAAGGTTCGGCTGACCGAGAAGGAGACTGCGATCCTGCGTTTCCTGTACCGCGCCGGACAGGCGCCGGTATCGCGCGAGACGCTGCTGCAGGAAGTGTGGGGTTACAATTCCGGCGTGACCACCCATACGCTGGAGACTCACATTTACCGGCTACGCCAAAAGATCGAGCGCGACGCGGCGAATCCCGAGATTCTGGTCACCGAGGCCGGTGGCTACAAACTCGTGCCGTGATACCAATAAGGGGCCGATTCACTCGCCGCCCGGTCCCGCATGTCGATCGAAGATGATGTTGCCCTGCTCGAGCGTGTCCCGACGCTGCGGCTGCTCGGCGAGCAGGCGCTGCGGATGCTGGCGATCGGCTCGGAGCAGCGCGACTTCGCCCGCGGCGACGTGATGTTCAATGCCGGTGAGCCGGCCGATGCCGGCTATGTGGTCCAGCGCGGCGCATTTCAGATTACGATGGAGGACGGCGGCATCCACGAGATGGTGGCGCGGCCGGGTGATCTGATTGGAGAGCTGGCCCTGGTGATGCCGATGCGGCGGCCATCGACGGCTGTGGCGCTCGAATACTCGTCGGCAATCCGGATCGCCCGTAGCCTGTTTCAGCGAGTGCTCGAAAGCGATCCCGGCGCCGCGCTGAGGCTGCGCGACGAATTTGCAGCCCGCACCAGTCAGATTGCCAACGACATCGTCATGGTCGGCAGCAAGCTGACTTCGTAGTTACAGCTCCATCGTCATCGTTACCGGGACGTGGTCGCTCGGCCGCTCCCAGCTTCGGGCGTCGCGCAGGATCTTGAAGTCGGTGACGCGGCCCTTCAGCGCTTCCGACACCCAGATGTGGTCGAGCCGCCGGCCGCGATCGCCCACCGTCCAGTCGGCTGCCCGATAACTCCACCACGTATAGACCTTCTGATCGAGCGGAATCCGTTCGCGCGCGACATCGGCCCAGTTGCCGGCGCGCAGCACCGCGAGCAACTTCTCGCATTCGATCGGGGTGTGCGACACCACTTTGAGAAGCTGCTTGTGCGACCAGACGTCGTGCTCGTGCGGCGCGACATTGAGATCGCCGACCAGAATGTGCCGCTGATCGCCCGATGGATGCAGTGGCTCGCAGGCTTTCATCTCGTCGAGAAACGACAGCTTGTGCTTGAATTTGGGATTGACGGTCGGATCGGGAATATCGCCGCCGGCCGGGACATAGAAATTGTGCAGCACCAGCGGCGGCGCGTTCTCGTCGGTCTTCATCGAGACCGAGATGTGGCGACTGTCGAGGATGTCGCAGAACGTGCGGATGTCGGTGGTGACAAACGGCAGTTTCGAAATCACCGCGACGCCGTGGTAGCCCTTCTGTCCGTTCAGCGCGATGTGCTCGTAGCCGAGCCGCTTGAATCGCTTCAGCGGAAACGCGTCGTCCGGACACTTCGTCTCCTGCAGGCACAGGATGTCCGGGCGTTGGGCTTTGAGGAATTTCGCCACCAGGTCGATACGAAGCCGCACCGAGTTGATGTTCCAAGTCGTGAGCGTGAGACGCATCTGCGCGACCTAGCGGATCGCAGCCAGGGGAGCAAGCCTGGGCCGGCGGCTTCAACCGGATTTCGCCAGCCACACGGTGTGGCCGCCGCAGCCTGGATCATTGGCGCGGTGGGCCACAACCGCGAAGCCATGCTGGGCGAGCAACTGCCGATATTCGGCCGGAGCAAGGCTTGCATGATACAGCGGCTCGCCCTGGTACGAGCCGGTCGTCACGCCTTCGGCCGGACCTGAGGTGAACATCAGTGCCGCGCCGGGAGCCGCGTGCGCGCGAAATACCGCGAACATCGCGCGCTGATCGTCGGGCGACAGATGAAAGAAACTGTCCCAAGCGAGGATGCCGCCGAACTGGCGCTTCAGATCGGCGCGCCGCATATCACCCACCACCCAATGCTGATCTGGAAAGCGCCGCTGGGCCAGCTCGATCAAGCCGGGGGAGGAATCCAGCCCGGTCAGACCATGCCCCGCTGCGATCAAAAACCGCGCGATCGGTTCGCCCGAGCCGCAACCAAGGTCCAGGATGGCGGCGCAATCGCCGGCGCTCTGGCGAAACTGCTCGAGCCAGGCGCGTTCGAACAGTGTCCGGCCGCGTTCACGATCCCATAGCTGTGCGTGTCGTGTGTAAAGACCGATGATCGCATCCGCGGTCATGGTTTGGACGACTAACCCGGCGGGGTCTGATAATTGGTGTAGTCGATCTTGAACATCGACGGGTCGGGTCGCTTGGTGGTGTCGAGATTGTACACCGCGACGGTGGTGTCG
Organism: Rhodopseudomonas parapalustris; assembly: GCF_053772255.1. NCBI lineage: Bacteria > Pseudomonadati > Pseudomonadota > Alphaproteobacteria > Hyphomicrobiales > Nitrobacteraceae > Rhodopseudomonas > Rhodopseudomonas parapalustris. The sequence continues at coordinate 10,752 of NZ_JAMKBZ010000023.1, forward strand.
TAGCCCTGCGGATCGGTGACGGTCCACTGCTTGAGCTGGCCGTCCTTGGTGCCGAACATCAGCAGCAAACGGCTGGTGCCGATGACGGCGTTCTTCTCTTCGATGATAATATTCGAATACAGGTCGTCGGAGGTGATGCTGACGACGTTGGTGTCGCGTAGCAGATCGAGCCGGTCGCTGAGCAGATAGCGCAACGGCGTCTGCGACAGCGGATAGACGTCCTGGGTCGCCAGCTTGCGATCACGCACCACCACCGACTGGCCGTCGGCGATCATCGAGATCGGGCTGGGGTCGTCATACTCGAACCGCACCCGACCCGGCTTCATGATGTAGAAATCGCCGGTGAGCTTGCTGCCGTCCGGTCCGACCTGGACAAACTGGCCGACCAGTGTCTGTAGCGACGACAGATAAGCGCTGGCTTTGGCCGCCTCCGCCTTCTGTGCGGCATCGAAGGTGGTGAAGATCGAGGCCGGCACGTTGCGCCGCGGATCGGGGATCACCGGCTCGGGTGGCTTAGTCAGCTTCGCAACCGGCGGCTGCGCCGGAGCCTGGGGCGAACGCTGCTTCGGCTCTGCAGCGCTGAGCTTCATCGCGCGGGGCGATGGCTTCGGAGCCGGGATCGGGTCGGCATTCGCCGGCTGCTGCACGATGTTGGCGATCACAATGGCTGCGGCGGCCGCGCAGGCGCGCCGCAGGTTGGTTTCGGTCGCCCACACCGGCTTCAAACCATTGAATTGCTTGATCAAGCTCATGTCCTGCACGGTTGCGACAACCTCGTCGCGTTGTCCGTCTGCCGCTACAGGGGCGCTATGGCGATTTCGCGACCCCATATCGGACATTTGCATTCCCGTGATCCCGGCGTTCAAAAGTTTGAATCCTCTTCGGCCACGAGGATTTCGCGTTTGCCGGCGTGATTGGCCTGACCGACGATGCCTTCGAGCTCCATCCGCTCCATCAGCGAAGCGGCGCGGTTGTAGCCGATCTGCAGGCGTCGCTGAATATAGCTGGTCGAAGCCTTACGGTCGCGTTTGACGATCGCCACCGCCTGCTGGAACAGATCTCCGCCGCCGTCGCCGCCCATCCCGGTCGCGTCGAACACCGCACCGTCTTCACCCTCGGCGGGCTCTTCGGCCGTGACCGCCTCGAGATATTCGGGCGCGCCCTGCGCCTTGAGGTGTTTGACGACCTTCTCGACTTCCTCGTCGGATACGAACGGACCGTGGACGCGGCTGATGCGGCCGCCGCCCGCCATGTACAGCATGTCGCCCTGGCCGAGCAGTTGCTCGGCGCCCATCTCGCCCAGGATGGTTCGGCTGTCGATCTTCGACGTCACCTGGAAGGAGATGCGGGTCGGGAAGTTGGCCTTGATGGTGCCGGTGATGACGTCGACCGACGGACGCTGCGTCGCCAGGATCACATGCAGACCGGCCGCGCGAGCCATCTGGGCGAGGCGCTGGACCGCGCCCTCGATATCCTTGCCGGCCACCATCATCAGGTCCGCCATTTCGTCGACGATGATGACGATATAGGGCAGCGGTTCGAGGTCGAGCTTCTCTTCCTCGTAGATCGCCTTGCCGGTCTCCTTGTCGAAGCCGGTGTGCACCGTGCGGGTCAGCTCTTCACCCTTGGCTTTGGCTTCGCCGAGTCGCGTATTGTAGCCGTCGATGTTGCGCACGCCGAGCTTGGCCATGCGCTTGTAGCGCTCCTCCATCTCGCGGACCGCCCACTTCAGGGCGACGACTGCCTTCTTCGGGTCGGTGACGACCGGCGTCAGCAGATGCGGGATGCCGTCATAGACTGAGAGTTCGAGCATCTTCGGATCGACCATGATCAGCCGGCACTGATCCGGCCGCAGCCGGTACACCAGGCTGAGAATCATGGTGTTGATCGCGACCGACTTACCCGAACCGGTCGTACCGGCGATCAGAAGGTGCGGCATCCGGGCCAGATCGACGATGATCGAATCGCCGCCGATATTTTTGCCGAGACACAGCGGCAGCTTGTGCACGGTCTCGTTAGCGTCCTTCACGCTGAGCAGCTCGCGCAAATACACCTTCTCGCGATGCGCGTTGGGCAGCTCGATGCCGATCGCATTACGGCCCGGCACCACCGCGACGCGCGCCGACAGCGCGCTCATCGAGCGGGCGATGTCGTCGGAGAGGCCGATCACGCGCGACGATTTGATGCCCGGCGCCGGCTCCAGTTCGTACAGCGTGACCACCGGACCGGGGCTCGCCTTGATGATTTCGCCGCGCACGCCGAAGTCCTGCAGCACGCCTTCGAGCGCGCGTGAATTGGCCTCGAGCTCGGACTTGTTGAGCGGCTGCCGGTCCGATGCCTTCGGTGCCGATAGAACGTTGACCGAAGGCAGGTCGAACCGCGCCTTCTTGGCCACCGGCTTGGGGGCGACCTTTTTGCGGGGCGCGCGGGCGACCGGAGGGGCTTCCTCCTCGTCCTCTTCGTCTTCGATCTCGTCGGCGACGTCCGGCTCGAACTCGTCGTGGTGATCGGCTTCGGGCGCGATCGGCGGCGCGGAGCGGCCGCCGAGCCGCGGCTCCTGCCGTTCGAATGCCTGACTGCCGCCTGCCGGAGCGCTGCTGACCAGCCCGCGATAGGACAGTTTCGCCAGCCGCCACAGCCGCGCTTTGGCACTGAGGAGGGCGTGCACCAGCCAGCCGAGCGACACCGATCCGCGGTCGGACTCCTCTTCCTCCTCGAGCGGCAGATCCTCGTCGGCCGGGGTCTCGTCGGGGTCGCGTTCATGCGACCCGAAGCCGCCGGCGATCAGGAATGTCGCCATGACGGCTGCGCCGAGGATGAGGCTCAGGATGACACGGAAAATCAGGCCGGGCCCGAACACCAGCGACGGCGCCCGCACCAGCGCGTCGCCGACCACGCCGCCGAGCCCGGTGGGCAGCGGCCAGGCGGTATCGTGCGGAAACGACGAGGCGAAGCCGGCGGCGAAGATGGTGCACAGGATCCAGGCGCCCATCCGCAGCGCGGTGCGGTCGAACGGCCGGTGGTTCAGCATCCGCCAGCCCCACACTGCGACCGGCATCAGCAGTCCGATCGCGCCCAGGCCGAGGATCTGCATCGCCAGATCGGCGCCGATCGCGCCCGGGTAGCCGAGCAGATTGTGGATGCGCCGCGACGTGGCGTGGCTGAGGCTGGGGTCCTGCACCGACCAGGTGGCGAGCGCTGCGGCAGCGACTGCGGCGACCGCGATCAGGCCGAAGCCGGCCAGCTCGCGCAGCCGCCGCGCCAGAACTTCGCGAACCGAGGGCGGCAGGTGTCCGACCAGGGGAAAGGCTCGTTCGATCGCCGGCATGCTCATGGGGCCCTGCGCATCATCCGAGAATCCGTACCAGGCGATGCAGCGCCTCGGCGGTGATTTCGCTGTCCTGCACCATCGCGACGCGGATGTAGCCGGCACCCGGATTGCTGCCGTCGCTCTGCTGCCGCGCCAGGTAGCTGCCCGGCACCACGCGAACGCCGCCCTCCTTGAACAGCCGCACCGCCGCGACTTCGTCCCCGCCATGGGCCGAAACATCGAGCCACAGGCAGAAGCCGCCGGGCGGACGCTGATAGCCGTAACGGGCCCCGAGGATCTGATCGGCGAGATCGAATTTCAGCCCATACAGCCGCCGGTTTTCCTCGACATGCGTCTCGTCGGAGTAAGCCGCGACGGCGACATGCTGCAGCGGGATCGGCACCTGCGGCCCCGCGACATTGCGCAGCTCGTGATAGGCCTTGAGAAAGCTGGCATCGCCGGCGACGAAGCCGACCCGCATGCCGGGCAAATTCGATCGCTTCGACAGCGATTGGAACACGGCGACGTTGCGGAAATCGGGACCCGCGACCTGCAGCGCGCTGCCGGGGGCGACCTGGGTGTAGATCTCCGAGTAGCACTCGTCGCTGAGGACCATGAAGCCATAGCGATCGGCGAGCTGCTTCAGCCGCGTGAAGTAATCAAGCGACGCGACGGAGCCCTGAGGGTTTGCAGGTGACGCGAGATAAATCGCCACGGTGCGCTTCAGCGTCGCTTCGTCGAGCTGGTCGAGATCCGGCAGAAATCCGTTGCTCAGCGTGGTCGGCAGGAACACCGCCTCGCACCCGGCGGCACGCGCGCCGGCCGCATAGGCCGGATAGAACGGATTCGGCATCAGGATCGCCGTCGCGCCGTCGCGCTTTGGCACATGGCGTGCGGCCGCGATCGCGGCGAGAAACAATCCTTCTCGGCTGCCGTTCAGCACCAGCACTTCGGTCTCGGGATCGGGCGCGCGATCGAGCGTGAAGCGCTTGGTCAGCCAAGAGGACGCGGCGTTGCGGAATGGCTCGATGCCTTTGGCGAGCGGATAGCGGCCGAACTCGGCCGTGTGCCGCGCCAGCACGGGGCTGACAAAATCCGGCACCGGGTGCTGCGGTTCCCCGACCGACAGATTGATCAGGCTTTGGCCCGGCTGATGGGGCGCCAACAATTCAGTCAGCCGCGCGAACGGCGAGCGCTCGCTCTGCCCGGTAGCGTCGACGCTGCCGGCCGCACGCGCCGGTGAGGTGGAAGCGGACAAAGCCATTCGAAATACGCCAGTTTTCACCGCAGCCGATCGCCATGGTGGATCGAGCGGAAACAGATCAGCCACCATAGATACGGCGAGGTTAAGACGCGATTAACCATCGACGGGCGGCATGAGTTCTTCGCTACGGCTTGCAGCTATCCCGAGCGGGCAAGCTCTTCCATCACCACTGCTTTCAGGCCCGGCAGGGCGCGGTGGACGGTATCCCAGATCATCTGCGCCGCCACATCCTCGTAATCGTGCCGATAGACATTCCCCGATCCCGCAATCTGCTTCCAAGGAACCGAGCCGTGCCGTCGCTTGACGTCCTCGGATACGCGGCGGGACGCTTCGGAGATGATCTCGAGGCAGCGCGTAACCGCATACACGGTACGCAGGTCGGCTTTGAATTCATTCTCCGTCAAGTCGCTGGTGAACTCGATCGCGAGTTCGATGTGATGCTGGATGTCGCGCAGAGCGATATCCGATGCATCAGAACGCATAGACCGCATCTCGCGCTGCGTTCGGCGCAATCGACGGCTTGAGCTGTTCGCGGTTCACGACGTCGACCGGATGGTCGAACAGGCCGGCGATATAATCCTTCAGCTCCGCATAGTCGAACACCGTGATGCGGGCTGCCGGGTCGATTTCGACGAGCACATCGATATCGCTGTCGGGAAGGTTGGTACCACGCGCCACGGAACCGAACAGCGCTGCACGCCTTACGCCTCGTGCTCGTAACGGAGCCTCGGAGTTTCTCAAGATCTCGAGTGCGGCGCGGCGGTCCATCCGAGCAGTATAGCAGACTTCGCGTGTTTCGGCGTGCGGTTGGCTCGCCATAAAGAAAGGGGCCCCAGCTTGCGCTGGGACCCCTCGACGGTTCGGGCATTGCCGGGTATCTGCCCGAACCGTAGGAGTTGGCGCGGCGGTCTGAAGAGCGCCGCGCCTCGGGAGAACTTACATGTTGTAAGCGCGCTCGGTGTGCTCGACGAGGTCGAGGCCTTCGCGCTCGACTTCGACCGGGGCCCGCAGACCGACGATCACGTCGACCACCTTGTAGAGGATCGCCGAGCCGATGCCGGACAGCAGCAGCGTGGTGCCGACGCCCCAGCACTGCGAGATCATCTGAGTGCCGAAGTCGTACTCGCCGACCTTGCCGACCGTGTAGTCGTACACGCCGGTGCCGCCGAGTGCCGGGTTCACCAGGATGCCGGTGCCGAGCGCGCCAATGATGCCGCCGATGCCGTGGACACCGAACACGTCGAGCGAGTCGTCGTAACCCAGCGCGTTCTTGATCACGGTGCAGAAGAACAGGCAGACCACGCCGGCGACGATGCCGAGCACGATCGCGCCCATCGGACCGGAGAAGCCCGCGGCCGGAGTGACCGCGACCAGACCGGCGACCGCACCCGACAGCGCACCGAGCACCGAGGGATGACCCTTGAAGATCCACTCCGCGAACATCCAGGCCAGGGCCGCAGCGGCGGTGGCGAGGAAGGAGTTGGTCATCGCCAGGGCAGCGCCGCCCGAGGCTTCGAGGTTGGAGCCGGCGTTGAAGCCGAACCAGCCGACCCAGAGCAGCGAGGCGCCGATCATGGTCATGGTCAGCGAGTGCGGAGCCATCAGCTCCTTGCCGTAGCCGGTGCGCTTGCCGATCAGGAGGGCGCCGACCAGGCCGGCGATACCGGCATTGATGTGCACCACGGTGCCGCCGGCGAAGTCCAGCGCGCCCTTCTTGAACAGGAAGCCGCCGTCGGCCATCACTTCATCGAGCTTGGCCTGCGCCGCAGCCTTGGCGGCTTCGTCGGTCGCGGCAGCGAGCGCCTTGGCGGCGTCGTTGACCGCATCCGGGCCGGCCCAGTACCAGACCATGTGGGCCATCGGCAGGTAGATCAGGGTGATCCACAGCGGGATGAACAGCGCCACCGCGGCGAAGCGGGTGCGTTCGGCGAAGGCGCCGACGATCAGCGCCGGGGTGATGGCGCAGAACGTCATCTGGAAGCAGACGAAGATCAGCTCGGTGATGTTCGCATCGACCGTGAAGGTGCCGCCCATCGAGTCGGTGGTGATGCCCGACAGGAACGCCTTCGAGAAGCCGCCGATGAACTCCGAGCCGCCGGTGAAGGCGAGGCTGTAGCCGTACAGCGCCCAGATGATGCAGGCGACGCAGACGGTGTAGAACACCTGGGCCAGCACCGAGAGCATGTTCTTGGAGCGGACCAGACCGCCGTAGAACAGCGCCAGGCCGGGGATGGTCATCAGCAGCACCAGAACTGTCGATGTCATCATCCAGGCGTTGTCGCCCTTGTTGACGGTCGGCGCTGCGAAGGCGGCTGTCGTCGCGAATGTACCGGCGACGAGCACGGCCAATCCCGCACCGTAGGGACGCTTGAACGTCATTTTTTGTCTCCTGAGTGAAGCAATGAGGGTGAGGGAATCAGAGGGCAGCCGCATCGGCCTCGCCGGTGCGGATCCGCACGGCGTGGTCGAGGCCGATGACGAAGATCTTGCCGTCGCCGATCTGGCCGGTCTTGGCGGCGCTGGTGATCGCCTCGATGGTCTTCTCGACCTGCTCGTTGGCGATCGCGACCTCGATCTTGATCTTGGGCAGGAAGCTCACCGCATATTCGGCGCCACGGTAGATTTCCGTGTGGCCTTTCTGGCGGCCGTATCCCTTCACTTCCGTCACCGTCAAACCGTGAACGCCGATGGCGGTCAGCGCGTCACGGACTTCTTCGAGTTTGAATGGCTTAATGATCGCCATAACAATTTTCATGGGTCCTATCCCCGCTAGGTCCCGGCCGAACTGGCCAGGAAATGATCTCGACTGAAATTCCCCACGCGGAGAGCATCACTACGCGGGCACAGCCGGCCCGTTAGAATCAAATGCCGTGCCAGTCGGGGCGGCCCTTGGAATCATTTCGGAATCAGCGCCTTTTTCGCGGTGCGGCACTTGGACACCAGCTGCGCTATTCGGTCGCGCCTAACACGTAGGCATGCCTGATCAGGAATCAGGCATGCCCGGGTGCGGACACAATGATTGCCCATCCGAAGGGCATAACGCTTAGCCGAAAGTCGGGCGGTTCGCCTACTGCAGCGCCTCGCCGTGCTGCGAAATGTCCAGACCCTCGATCTCATGCTCGCGCGAGACGCGCAGGGCCACGAACAGGCTGACCATCTTCAGCAGCACATAGGTCGCCAACCCCGACCACACGAACGTTACTAATATACCAGCAAGTTGGGTGAGCGGCTGCATCCAGGAGCCTTCGAGGGCGCCCGACACGCCGCCGATCGAGGCGGTCGCGAAAATGCCGGCCAGGAACGTGCCGGTGAGGCCGCCGATGCCGTGGACGCCGAACACGTCGAGCGAGTCGTCATAGCGCAGGCGGTGTTTCAGCCAGGTGCAGGCCCAGTAGCAGATCAGGCCGGCGACAATGCCGATCACCACGCCATGCCAGGGTTCGACATAGCCCGATGCCGGCGTGATGGTGCCGAGGCCGGCGACAGCGCCCGAAATCATGCCGAGCACCGACGGCTTGCGCCGCGCCATCCATTCGATTGCGCCCCAGGTCAGCGCGCCGGAGCAGGCGGCGAGGTGGGTGGCCGTGATGGCGAACACCGCGCGGGAATCCGCCGCCAGCGCCGAGCCGCCGTTGAAACCGAACCAGCCGACCCACAACAGGCCGGTGCCGATCACCGCCAGCGACAGGTCGAATGGCGACAGGTTTTCCATGCCGTAGCCGTGGCGGCGGCCGATCACGATCGCCGCCACCAGGCCGCCGGTGCCGGCCGACAGATGCACCACCAGGCCACCGGCGAAATCCAGCACGCCCATCGCGCCCAAAAAGCCGCCGCCCCAGATCCAATGCGCCAGCGGCACATAGACGAAGATGAACCAGCCGATCGAGAACAACAGATAGGCGGAGAATCGCATCCGGTCCGCGACCGAGCCGGCCACCAGCGCCACGGTGATGACCGCGAAGGTCATCTGATACAGCATGAACAGCGCTTCCGGGATGGTTTTGGCCGCCGGATTGACGCTGTCCATGGTCATCCCGGCCAGGAAGATGCGATCGAACGAGCCGATCAGGCTGCCGCTGCCGGTGAACGCCAGCGAATAGCCGAATGCCACCCACAGGATCGAGATCAGCGCCACCGCGGCGAGGCTCTGCGCCATCGTGGCCAGTACGTTCTTCTTTCGAACCATCCCTGAGTAGAACAGCGCCAGACCGGGGATCGTCATCATCAGCACGAAGGCGGTGGCCACCGTCATCCAGGCAGTGTCGGCCGGGTTGATGCCCGGCGCCGCTGCGGCTGTCCCTTGAGCCAGCGCCGGCATAGTGCCGGCCGCCGCGAAGCCTAGTCCTGCAAAGATAGAGCCCGTAGCAGCCGACGCCGCGCGGCGTAGCAACAAGGTCATGATGCCCGTCCTGTTGTGGAACTGTGCGGCGCCCCCCGGCTCCGCGGGGTTTGGGAAATGGCTGTCGAAGGCCGGCTTACAGCGCGTCGACGTCGGTCTCGCCGGTGCGGATCCGCAGCGCGCGGTCGATCGGCGTGACGAAGATCTTGCCGTCACCGATCTGGCCGGTGCGGGCGCCGCGGGTGATCACTTCGACCGCCTTGTCGGCGAGCGCGGAATCGACCGCGATCTCGATCCGCAGCTTGGGCAGGAAATTCACGATGTACTCGGCGCCGCGATAGATCTCGGTATGGCCGCGCTGGCGGCCGTAGCCCTTGACCTCGGTGACGGTCATGCCGTGGACGCCGACCTCGGTCAGCGCCTGGCGGACCTCGTCCAGCTTAAAAGGTTTGATGATGGCGACGACGAGTTTCATGCGTTAGCCCCTGATTCGCGCAATGCCTTTGACACCGCCGCGGCGGTGCTCCGTTCCCGTGTATATGCCGGGTTTAGCGGCAGTGCGCGCAGAAAATAAGCTGATTGACTGCTCAGGGAGAAGGCTTTGTGCCGAGGCTACGTAATCTCGTCGGCGGCCGGACCGGTGAGGATCGATCCGCCGCCTGTCGTTGCGGCAAGGCGTCTGTCAGTCCTTCGGCGTCTCCCGGCGTTCGCGCACCGAGCCTTCCTGGGCGACGGAGGCCACCAAGGTGCCGTCGGTCTTGAAGATCTGGCCGCGAGTCAGGCCGCGGCCGCCCTGCGCCGAGGGTGAGTCCTGCGCGTACAGCAGCCATTCGTCGGCGCGGAACGGGCGGTGAAACCACATCGCGTGGTCGAGGCTCGCCGGCATCATCCGCTTGTCGAACAGCGTGCGGCCGTAGCGCGCCATCACGGCGTCGAGCAGCGAGAAGTCGGACGCATAGGCCAGCGCGCACATGTGCAGCGCCGGATCGTCCGGCAGCTTGGCTGCGGTCTTGATCCAGACGTGGATCCGGCCGTCGTCGATCTTCTGGCCGAAATAGCGCTTCAGCTCCACCGGGCGCAGCTCGATCGGCCGGTCGCTCTCGTAGTAGCGCTTGATGAAGTCCGGCATGTCCTTGAAGAACGGCTGCTTGACGATCTCCTCGGCCGACAGCGCTTCCGGCGGCGGCACGTCCGGCATCTTGTCTTGATGGTTGAAATTGGTCTCCTCGTCGTCGTGGAACGACATCATCAGCGAGAAGATCGCGTTGCCGTGCTGGATCGCCGTGACCCGGCGGGTGGTGTAGCTCTTGCCGTCGCGCAGCCGCTCGACCTGGTAGATGATCGGCACCTGCGGATCGCCCGGCAGGATGAAGTAGCAATGCAGCGAATGCGGTAACCGGTTCTCGACGGTGCGGCATCCGGCGACCATCGCCTGGCCGATCACCTGTCCGCCGAACACCCGTTGCCAACTCGTCTTCGGGCTGGTGCCGCGAAACAGATTCACCTCGAGCGGCTCGAGATCGAGAATCGAGATCAGATCGATCAGGCTCTTGGACACCGGTCGAGCTCCTTCAGGGTGATGCAGGCAGGATCAGACGCCGCGGAACAAAACGCCAAAACAACAAGTTGGCCCATCGCCGCAGCGATCAGGGCGGAATGCCGCGCGGCCTTGCTGGCCGTTTCCCACTGCCGGCGTTGTCTGTTAGAAACTGCCACAGCAACAGCGGGTTGGTCCTTGAAACCTGTTTCGCCCAGCTCCGATCCGGGCGCAAGGATCATGGCGCGAGAGTGAGAAATATGACGGCACCGCGAAGCATTGTGATTGGGGGCGGCGCGTTCGCCGGTTTGGCGTTGGCATTGGCGTTGCGGCAGGGGCTCGGCCCCGAGGTGCCGGTGATCGTCGCCGATCCGGCGCTGGCGATGCGGCCGAGCAAGGATCCGCGCGCCACCGCGATCGTAGCGGCGTGCCGGCGTCTGTTCGAGGCGCTCGGGGTCTGGGACGAGGTGGCGCCGACCGCGCAGCCGATCATCGATATGGTCGTCACCGACAGCCATCTCGAAGACGCGACCCGGCCGGTATTTTTGACCTTCGCGGGCGAGGTGCAGCCGGGCGAGCCGTTCGCCCATATGGTCGAGAACAAATATCTGGTCGAGGCGCTGGCCAAGCGCGCCGAGGCCGAAGGCGTCGAACTGCGGGCGACGCCGGTCACCTCCTACGACGCGCGCCCCGAAGCCATTGGCGTCACGCTCGGCGACGGCAGCGTGATCGATGCCAGCCTGCTGGTGGCGGCCGACGGCGCCAAGTCGAAGCTGCGCCAGCGTGCCGGTATCGCCACCTATGGCTGGGATTACGACCAGTCGGGCATCGTCGTCACCGTCGAGCACGAGCGCGACCACAATGGTTGCGCCGAAGAACACTTCCTGCCCGCGGGACCGTTCGCGATCCTGCCGCTCACCGGCCGGCGCTCGTCGCTGGTGTGGAGCGAGAGCCGCCGCGATGCCGAGCGGATCGTCGCGCTGCCCGAGAAGGAATTCCAGCGCGAACTGGAAAAGCGGTTCGGCCTGCGGCTCGGCGACGTCAAGCCGCTCGACAAGCCGAAGTCGTTTCCGCTCGGCTATTTCGTGGCGCAATCGTTCATCGCGCCGCGGCTCGCGCTGATCGGCGACGCTGCGCACGTGATTCATCCGATCGCCGGACAGGGCCTCAATATGGGCCTACGCGACGTCGCGGCTCTGGCCGAGGTGGTGGTCGATGCGGCACGGCTCGGAATCGATCCCGGTCAGGTCGACGTGCTGGAGCGCTATCAGCGTTGGCGGCGGTTCGACACGATGGCGATGGGGGTTGCCACCAACGGGCTCAACTTCCTGTTTTCCAACAACTCGCCGCTGCTGCGCGGGATTCGCGACATCGGCCTCGGTCTGGTCGACCGCCTGCCGCCGCTGAAGGGGGCCTTCATCCGCCAGGCGGCGGGTCTTACCGGCGAAACCCCGCGGCTGCTGAAGGGCGAGGCGCTGTAACGCAGCGCCAGCCCGGGCAGAATCTTCGCGATAGCTTGGGACGCGCGCCGTCCATCGCGCATTGCGAAAAGCTGAGAATATCTCAGCCTTGCCCCGCGCACCTCCCGGCTACTGTGCGGCCGAAGGAGACTGGCATGGATCGACGCCATTTCGCGCAATTCGCGGCCTACAACCGCTGGGCCAACGCCCGGCTCTATCAGGCCGCGTTGGCGCTGCCGGATGACGTCTACCGCCGCAGCGTCGGTGTGTTCTTCGGCAGCCTGCATGGCACGCTGAATCATGTGCTGGTGGCCGACCGAATCTGGCTGAAGCGACTGACCGGAGTGGGCGAGGCGCCGACCCGCCTCGACGCGATTTTGTTCGACGATCTTCGTGCGCTCGCGGCCGCGCGTGCCGCGGAGGACGAGCGCATCATTGAGATGATCGACGGTCACGACGCTGCCGCGTTTGCCGAGGTGGTCACCTATGCGACGACCTCGGGCAAATCCTTCCATCAGCCGCGCGCCGAGATTCTCAGTCACGTCTTCAACCATCAGACGCATCACCGCGGCCAGGCCCATGCCTGCCTGTCGATACTGACCGGGGATGAGCCGCCGACGCTGGATTTGCTGGCGTTTCAGCGCGGCACGCCGGCGCCGGATCTCGCTGCGCTGGCGGCGGCCGGGGTCTAGTCGATCCGCCGCGCCTCTTCGGGCAGCATGATCGGGATGCCGTCGCGGATCGGGTAGGCCAGCTTGGCGCCGCGCGAGATCAGCTCCTGCCGTGTGGCGTCGAATTCGAGCGGTCCCTTGGTGACCGGACAGACCAGGATGTCGAGCAGCTTGCGGTCGACGGCATCGGGCCGCTCGGACGGCGAAAGGGTCATGGTTTCAGGCTCCAGAACAACGGAGTGGTATCCGGCTTGATCGGACGGACGCGGCGGGCCGTCAACGCGCTCGCTCAAATTGCTGCACGTCTTGTTGCAGCTTATTGCAGCGGCGGGTCGCCGGTCGTGCGCTTCTTGGCGAGGTCCATCTCGGTGACGGCGATCAGGATTTCGGCGCGGGTCTTCAAATCGGGTGCTTCGAGCAGTGCCTGCTTCTCCGGCGGCCCATAAGGCGACATCATCGCCAGTGCGTTGACCAGGGCTTCGTTCGGCGCACTCTCGACGCCATCCCAGTCGACTTTCAGATTGTTGGCCTTGAGAAAGTCGGTCAGCACCGCCAGCAGGGTCTCGCGGTCGACTTCGTCCTCGCCCTTGCGAGCGGTAAAATCATCGACGAACGGGAAATAGTCGACCTTGCACTGCCGGTACGGCGTCAGCACCTCCAGCTCCTCGACCACTTTGAAGCGCGAGACGCCGGTCAATTCGAGGATGTAGCGGCCATCGCCGGATTCGGCCAGCTGGGTGATTCGTCCGACGCAGCCGACGTTGAACAGCGAAGGCTTCTCGGCCGTTTCGGACGAATGCGCCGCGTCCGGCTGGATCATCCCGATCAGCCGATGACCATCGCGCAGCGCGTCGTCGATCATCGCCAGATAGCGTGGTTCGAAGATGTTGAGCGGCATCTGGCCCCGCGGCAGCAGCAGCGCCCCCGCCAAGGGAAACACCGGAATCACCTCGGGAAGGTCGGCTGGTCCGCGATAGGCGGCATTGATCGGCATCGCCGGCTCCCCGCTTGAATGGCGACTACGAGAACAGGATCGTCGACAGCCGCTTGCGGCCCTCGACGGTGGCGTCGTCGGTCGGGCCCCAGGCCTCGAAGAACTGGACGAGCTGCTTGCGCGCGCCATCGTCGTTCCATTTGCGGTCGCGTTTGACGATGTCGAGCAAATGCGTGGTCGCGTCCTCGCGCCGGTCGGCGGCGTTCAGCGCGATGGCGAGGTCGAACCGCGCCTGATGATCCAGCGGATCGGCCGCGACCTTCTGTTCCAGCTCGGCGATCGGGCCGAGCGACTCGGCCTGTTCGGCCAGATCGATCATCGCCTGCACGGCCTTCACCGATGCGTCCCCGCGCTTGGCTTCGGGCACCAGCGCCAGCGTCTTCTTGGCCTGTTCGGTGGCACCGGTCTGCATATAGCAGCGGGCCAAGCCGGCGATTGCGGGAATATTGGTGCCGTCGGCACGCAACACTTCGGCGTAGATCGAGGCCGCAGTCTGGACGTCGCCCTCCGCCAGTACCGCTTCGGCTTCCTGCAGCAACTCGGCGGCGGTCGGCGCACCGCCCGGCATGCTGGCAGTCAGCTTTTCGATGAAGGCGTTGACCTGGCTTTCCGGCACTGCGCCCATGAAGCCATCGGCCGGACGACCGTCGACGAAGGCAATCACCGCCGGAATCGACTGGATGCCCATCTGGCCGGGAATCGACGGATGCTCGTCGATGTTCATCTTGACCAGCTTGACCTTGCCGTTCGCGGCCCGGACGGCCTTCTCCAGGATCGGGGTGAGCTGCTTGCACGGACCGCACCACTGCGCCCAGAAGTCGATCAGAACCGGCTGGCGCTTGGATTCCTCGATCACATCGCGAACGAAGCTCTGGGTCGTGGTGTCCTTGATCAGATCGGCGGCCTGAGGCGCCGCACCGCTGCCCTGCTCCAAAATCGTCACGTCGCCCTCGCTGTTGTCCGTCGGTCCGCCGTTTTAGCATGACCCCCGCTCTAGATGGCGCAGCAAGTTCGATTTGCAACGGGAATCGGCCCAGCGCCGGCTTTTTGGCCCCGCTACGGGCGCGTCTCGACCGGGTTTTCCGGCCATTGCCGTCTCCGGCCGGGCGCACCGGGCTGCAGTCGGAGGGTAAAATGGACGGGAGCTGTCATCCTCTCAAAAAGCCGGCTCATGAAATGTCGAACGGCTGTTGCAATCGCTCGCGGCATTTGGCATACGACTGCCCACGGTCGTGCCCACGGCGCGCCGTTTCTCGGATGCGGGTGTAGCTCAGGGGTAGAGCACAACCTTGCCAAGGTTGGGGTCGAGGGTTCGAATCCCTTCGCCCGCTCCAGAGATCTGCCGGTTCCCGCGCCTGCTTTTCAGAATCATCATTCCATTGCCGGAGACGGCATTGGCCTGCGCGCGCTATGTGCCGGAACGACCTCTGTCTCGCCTGACACTCGGTCTGAACTTCTGATCGTCGCAACAAAGCGGGCCCCGCACGGGATGACACCGCGCGGAGCCCGCTTTATCGCCGGCGCAGGGACCCGGCGATGATTTCCGAATACGTGTGCTACGTCACGCGATCGATCGTGCTTACTCCTCCCGCGCCCAGCTTGCGCGCTTGACGGCGCGTTCGCAGAGGAAGTCGAGCGTGAAGCCGATCAGGCCGATGATCACCACGGTGGCGGCGAGCCGGTCGTATTCGAGCGTGTCGCGGGCGTCGTTGATGGCGTAGCCGAGCCCGGAGGTGACACCGAGGAATTCGGCCGGCACCAGCACGATCCAGGCAACGCCGACGGCGAGGCGAATGCCGGCGAGTGCATCCTGAAGAATCGCCGGCACGATGATGGTGAACAGCATGTGCCAGGGCCGGGCGCCGAGATTACGCGCGACCTTGAACCACGCCGGATCGATCCGCCGGAAGCCGTGCGCGGTCGAAAACAGGATCGGCCAGATCGCCGCGACGCCGATCAGGAACACGATCGCGCCGTTCCAGCTCGAGAACGCCATCACGGCGATCGGCATCCAGGCCAGCGGCGAGATCATCCGCAAGAACTGAAACGGCACCGAACTGGCCTGACGCATCCCCTTGAACCGCCCGACCAGGATGCCGAGTGGGACGCCGAGCACGATCGCCCAGGCGAGCCCGCCGCCGATCCGGGCGAGACTCGGCAGCGCCATCTTGACCGCCTCGCCGGAGACCAGCATCGACCACAGCCGCTGGAACGTCGGCAACGGTGCAAAGTCGGCGAAGCTTGCGGTGCGTGGATTGGCCGCGACGATCGCGCCGCCGATCCACCACACCGCGAGCAGCGCGGCGATGCCGAGCAGCACATAGCTGAAGCTGCGCGCGGGACCTGCGAGTTGTCCGCCCGCTTTCCGCGGCGCAATCGCGGCAGTGTCGTCGAGGGTCAGGTCGAGACTCACAGCGCCAATACCTCGGCTCGGGCGAACGGATCGGCCGGATCGACGCTCGGCGCCTTCTTCCAATCCGGATACTTCATCATTGCCTGCTTGACGAAATTGTAGTCGACCAGATCGTTGGCGACGAAGTCCGGATCGAGTTTCTTCAGGAAGGTGGTGTCGCCGGACACCACGGTGTCGTTCATCGACTCCACGATCAGCTTGGTGGCCGACGGATAGGGCCACGGCTGGAAGTCGATCCGGCCGAGCTTCCACTCGGGATGGGTGATGGCGTGGGTCTCGCCATAGGCCTTGTCGTCGTAATAGGTCATTGCCCGCTCGACCACCGGCGCGGGCAGCGGCAGGTAGCCTTCGCCGTCCTTGGACAGCAACTTTGCGACTTCCTTCTTGTTGGCGGCGGCGTAAATCTCGGCGCGGACCAGCGCGTTCATCACCTTCTGGGTCCATTCCGGCTTCTTCTTCGTCACCTCTTCGTTCATGCACAGCACGCAGCAGGGGTGGTTCTTCCAGATGTCGCCGGTGAAGCGCAGCATCCGGCCGCCGGCCTTGATTTCGCCGAGCGCGTTGAACGGCTCGGCGACGATGTAGGCGTCGATCTTCTTCGCCGCGAGCGCCGGCGGCATGTCGGGCGGCGCCATCACCTGCAGATTGCATTCGTCGGCCGCGAGCGGTTCGCCCTGTCCCTTGATCACCGGCTTGATGCCGGATTTGCGCAGCGCGTATTGCAGCACGATGTTGTGCATCGAGTACCAGAACGGCACCGCGACCTGCTTGCCGCCAAGGTCCTTGAACGATTCGATGCCGGTCTCCTTGCCAACCACGACGCCGGAGCCGTTGGTATGCGCCCAGGCCATGATCTTGACCGGGAAGTTGTTGTTGTAGCGCATCCACACCGGGATCGGCTTGAGCAGGTGCACGAGGTTGAATTTGCCGGCCGCAAAACTCTCGACCAGCGGCGACCAGCCGCGGATCAGGGTCGGGCGCTCGGCCTCGAGCCCTTCGTCTTTGAAGTAACCCATGCCGTGCGCCACCAATAGCGCGGTGGCGTCGGTGATCGGCAGATATCCGATCCGCACCACCTCGTCATCGGCCGCCCGCGCCGACTGGCCGAAGCCGCCCAGCATGGTACCGAGCGCAGCGAGGCCGCCAGCCGCCAGCATGTCGAGCGTCTGCCGGCGCGTGATCCTGAAACGATCGTCTTCCGGATGGACGACGTCATCTCCACAATTGATGCACATGGTGATCTCCTGTTAGCGGGCGCCGGCGGCGACGATCTTGAGCGGTTCGGGGCGAGGGGCTTCGGAAATGGCTGGACTTGTGCCGCCGTGCAGCGCGCGGCCTGTCGCGCGCTCGAATGCAGCCTGCAGCTTCGCTTGCGCGGCGGCGACGCTGGCGGCGCGGCGCTCGGGATCAGGATCGCGGCGGTCGATCTCGATCGCGATCGCTTCGGCGATCCGTCCGGGATCGGACGCCATCACCACGGCACGATCGGCCATCGCCACAGCTTCCGGGATGTCGTGGGTGACGATCACCAGCGTGATCTTCATCTCCTCGGCGATGCGGCGGACGTCGCGCTGCAGCGCGCGGCGGGTCACGGCGTCGAGCGCGGAGAACGGCTCGTCGAGCAGCAGCACTTCGGGGTCGACGGCGAGGGAACGCGCCAGTGCAACGCGCTGCTGCTGACCGCCCGACAATTCCTGCGCATTGCGGCCCGCGTAGCCGTCGAGCTCGACGAGATGCAGCAATTCATCGACGCGCGCGGCGATCTCCTTCTTGGGACGCCCGGCGAATTTCATGCCGAGCCCGACGTTCTGCGCCACGCTCATCCACGGATACAGATTGGGCTGCTGGAACATCACGATCCAGTGCGGCGAGGGGCCTTCGACCAGCGCGCCGTCGATCCGGATCTCGCCGGTGGTGGGTTTGGTCAGACCGGAGATGATGTGCAGCAAGGTCGACTTGCCGCAGCCGGAGCGTCCGACCAGCGCGAGCTGCTCGCACGGCTTGATCTCGAGATCGATACTGCTGAGGACGTTGCTGCTGGAGCGGCGGTAGCGATGATTGACGCCCTGGATCGCGATATGCGCGCCCGGCCATGATTTCTTCGAGCGATATGCCGGCATGCGGACCGCTGCTCCTTCGTATCTTGCCGATCGGGAAGGGACGGCACCGGCCGCCCGGATGGCGGCCGGTGCGAGGGCTCGATTACTCCGCGGCCATCAGCGGCTGCGCCGCATAGGGCGGGCCCTGCTCGATCGGCAGCGACGGATCGCGCGACCATTCGTTCCAGGAGCCGAAGTACAGGCTGACGTCCTTGATGCCGGCTTCCTTCAGCGCCACCAGCGTGTTGGAGGCGCGGGCGCCCTTGAAGCAGTACAGAACGACAGGCGTGTCCTGGGTGATGCCGACCGTTGCGCATTCGGCGAGAATCTCGCTCGGCGACTTGAACATCGGCCCGGCCGGCGACGGCTTCATCATCCGGTACCACTCAATCCATACCGCGCCGGGGATGCGGCCTTTGCGCGGGCAGAAATCCTTGCCGTAGGGCGAGGAGCTTTCGCCGACCCATTCGTCGACGTCGCGGGTGTCGAGCTTGACCTTGCCGGAGTCGCCGACCGCCGCCTTCATGCCTTCGAGATCGACCAGGATCGATGCGGCGGCCGGATCGACCTTGAAGGTCTTCGGCGCGGGCATCGGCACGTCGGTGGTGATCGGCAGGCTGGCGGCGGTCCAGGCGGCGTAGCCGCCATGCAGGATCATCACCTTCGGGTAGCCGAGATATTTCAGCAGCACGTAGCCGCGGCACGACTGGCCGAATCCTGTGTTCATCGACTGCTCGGTGATCACCGCAGTCTCTTCTCCCGACAAGCCGGCGGCGCCGAAGATCGCTGCGAACTTGTCGCGCATCTCGGCGACGCCGTCGGGCGTCGAGGTGGCGAGATAGGTGAAGATGTCGTGGATGTTGACGGCGCCGGGAATGTGACCGGCCGCGTAGGTGGCCGGATCGCGGGTGTCGATCACCACCGTGCCGCCGGCGGTCATCATGTCGGAGAGTTCAGCGGGCGATACAAGAACCTTGTCAGTCATCAGTCGCTCCAGTGCTCGTTGTTGGGTCAAGACGTCTTTGTCTGAGGGCTCTCCAGGGCGGTTCCCTGGAGCCGAGCGTTGAAGGTGCAGCCCGCGCCTGGCACGGGCCGCGCGATGGCGTCTCGCGGGCTAGTGCGCCATGTCCGCGAGCATCTTGCGCAGTTGTTTGGTGGCCGGGGTGACGATGGCGACGAAGTAAGCTTCACGCAGCCGCCGCTGCGCGGCAGCGCCGGCCACGTAGCCGCGGGCGCCACAATGCAGCATCGCCGCGTGCGCCGCGGCGACCGAGGCATCGCCGGCGGCGAGCCGCGCCTCGATCACCGCGCGCCAATAGCCGAGGTCGTCCTCGAACGGCGTGGCGGCGAGGCGGGCGACCTCGACCTCCATCGCTTCGAGTTGTTCGGCGATCGGCTCGGGCTGCACGTCGAGATATTTGTTGACGTGGCCGAGCGGTCCCTTGGTCTGCTGGATCAGCCGCAGGCAGTCGCGGATCAGGCCGAACGCCATGCCGGCCTGCAGCAGAATGAAGCCGGCGCGAATCCGTTTGATGAACGGATCGACCGGATCGGCCAGCACCCAGGCGTCGGGCACGACCACGTCGCGCATCTGCACCGCGAAGGTGCGGGTGCCGTCGAGCGCCGTGAACTTCGCATTGTCGGCGAGGCTCACGCCTTCGGCGTTGCAGGGAATTACCGCCATCACGTTGCGGGTGCTGCCGCCGTCTTCGACCTCGAAGATCGCGCCGAAGTAATGATCGGCGCCGAGGTTGGAGACGTAGGGCAACAGGCCTTTGACGACGTAGCCGCCGTCGCCGCGGCGGCCCTTCAGCCGCATCGGCTCGATTCCGAACAGCGACTTCATCGGGTTCGACAGTGCGGTGCCGCCGAGCGCCGCGCCGGTGGCAATCTGCGGGCCGACGCTGGTCCGCAGATGCTGATTGTCGGACGCGTAGATGTACCAACCCAGTGCGTCCTGGCACCACATGCAAAACGACGTCGACAGGCAGTGCTCGCCGGCCGCCGCCATCGCGTTGATCGCGGTCATCAGATCGACGTTCGGGCTCATTCCCGGCAGATGGTGCGTGTAGGCGCCGAGGCGCCCGAAGGCCCGCATCTGAGCTTCCGGATAGTAGCCGTCGACGTCGATCGTATTGACCAGCGGCGGCAGTTCGCGCGCCGCCAGCGCACGCACCGCCTCGACGACTTCGGCGCCGGGAAGCACCGTGCCGTCGCCTTTGCTCACTGACTGGACATCCAACATCGTTGTTCTGGTCCGTTTCTCGGGGGGCTGGTCGGTCAGGCCATCGCGACGTCGAGATTGACCGGGCGGGAGAAGGTGTTGGCCACCGGCGACCACAGCCGCGCATGCGCGACCAGCGCTTCCAGCTCTTCACGCGGCCGATCGGCTTCGAAGCTCACCTTGGCGCGCACGTCGGTGAAGCCGACCGGCTTCTCCGACAGGTCGCCGGTGCCCCACACGCCGGTGATGTTGAGGTCGCCTTCGAGCTCGATCTCGAGCTTGTAGACGGTGATGCCGCGCGCCACCGCGTTGGCGTGGATGCCGACGGCGAGGCAGGAGCCGAGCGCGGCGAGCGAGGCCTCGGACGGATTCGGGGCGGTGTCGTCGCCGAGCAAGCCCGGCGGCTCGTCGACGATGTAGGGCGGCAGCGTGCGGATGAAGTTGAGGTGACGGAAGCGGCCTTCGGCGACGGTCTTGCACTTCAGCGTCTTGATCACCGTCGGGTCGGCCTTGCCCTTGGCGATCAGGTCGTCGAGGCCGGCCTTGTCGATCGGCGCAAGGCAGCCGGTCAGAGCGGTCGGGCTGTCGGGGGTCAGGCAGGCGGTCACAGCGGTGGCGGCTTTTGTCATGGGATCTCCTATGGCTGCCATTCGGTCGGCAGCGCTTTTGGCTACAGACCGTTCTGTATCAGCACGAAGCGTGCCAAACGGCCGCGATGCCAAAAGGTGAGTAAACTCAATGGATCCGCTGCTCCGCCCATCTGCCTGTTCAAATGGCAGGGCGCATTCGCAGTCACTTTGCGACGCATTTGCCTGCTTCAGCGGCAAAACCGCCACTGTGAACAGACCATTCGGTTTCCTCAATTGCGGATCGCTGAGCGCCGCGGTATGTCCGGACACATGGCCGATGCTGCGAACCTCGTGATCGATTCCGCCGTCGAGGCGAAGCTGTCGCCGCGCGACCGGCTGATCGACACTGCCCGCCATCTGTTCTGCCGCTACGGCATCAACTCGGTCGGCGTCGACGCGATCATCGAACAGGCCGGCACCGCCAAGACCACGCTGTACAAGCTGTTCGGCTCCAAGGACGGCCTGGTCGAAGCCGTGCTGGAGCGCGAAGGCCAGAGCTGGCGCACCTGGTTTCTGGAGTCGATCGACGGCCCGGGCGGCACCGCGCGCGAGCGGCTCGGACGGATCGGCCCGGCCCTGAAGGAATGGTTCACCCGCGGCGACTTCTACGGCTGCCCGTTCATCAACGCGGTCGGCGAGTCCGACAAGAACGACAACCGGATGCGGAGTCTCGCGATCGCGCACAAGACCATCGTGCTCGACCGTCTGACGACGCTCTGCGCCGAGGCGGGCATCGAACAGCCGACCGAAGTCGCCCACACCCTCGGCCTCGTCATCGACGGCGCAATCGTGATGGCGCTGGTGACCCGCGATCCGTCCGCGGCCGATGTCGCTGGGCGCGCCTGCGCGGCTGTTCTGCCGGCCTGACGCGTCAGCGTCCGAGCAGCTCCTTCGCCACTTTCCTGACGAAAAACTGCGACGAAGCAACGGTGAGGTGACTGCCGTCGAACGTCACCGGCGTGCCATCACCCGGCACCGCGAGCAGGCAGCCCTGATCGTTGCAAAAGACCGGCGTCGGCGAAATGAACGCGACACCCTGCGCCATAAAGAACGTGCGCAGCCGCTCATTGGCGTCAGCTTCCGACCGGTCCAGTCGCGGCGGACCGTCGCGCGTCGGGATCTCGGACGCGCTGATGAACCCGGCGGCTTCCGCCCGGTAGGCCTGAGCCAGAATGCGCTTCGGCGGGGTGCGCCAGCTCGGAAACCTGCCGACCACGACGATGCGCCGGATGCCGATGTTGCGCAGCTCGGCGAGGGTCGCCTTGATCATCGAGTCGATCGCCGCGGGATCGTGGTCGGGGCCGTCGTAATCGCGCCATTGCCGCGCCACCAGAATGACGGTGTCCGGCTTCAGCGCCATCAGGCGCTCGCGCGCATTTTCATTCGCGGCGGTGCAACCGGGCGTCTGCGCGCTGACGTAACCGAAGATCGGAGGGCAGCCGGCGGTGGTGTATTGCGACAGGCTGAAGCCGCCATCGCTCCGCTGCACGGTGAGCAGGCCCGGATACAGATGGGCTGCGTGCGAGTCGCCCCACAGCGCGATCCGCGGCGAGCCCGGCGAAGCTGCATCGTCACAGGCCGGCGCGAACGTCGAGCCCGAGCCGAGGAAGCAGCTTCCCAACCGGTATGCCGGCATCGCCTCGGCCTGATGATCGCGGGTGACGATCTGCACGCTCGCGCTGAACCGCGACGGAACGCCGTCGGCAAGGTAAATGCCGGCGCCGATCAGGCCGACCAGCGCGACGCCGACAAAGGCCGCGGCGGTTTTCGCGCGGGTCGGCCGATAGCGGATCCGGGGTTCGACGAACCGATAGGTGAAGTCGGCGAGCCCGAATGCCACCAGCACGGCGATCAGCTTCATCAGCGGCGGCGGTTCCTCGCCGAGCCGCGCGATGCGGATCGCCGCGAGCACCGGCCAGTGCCACAGATACAGCGGGTAGCTGATCAGCCCGACATAGACCATCGCGCGGTTGCCGAGCAGCCGCCGTCCGATCCAGGTGTCCGGACCTGTTGCGATCACCAGCGCAGCGCCGAGCACCGGCAGCACCGCCCACCAGCCCGGAAAAGCGCGGCTGCGATCGATCAGCGCGGCGCCGGCTGCGATCAGCGCGAGGCCGGCGATCGCACCGATGTTGCGCAGCATCGCGGCGTGCTGCGCGAACACGGCGCTCAACCGATCGGTGTGCTTCACCGCAACGATCGCCAGCAGGCAGCCGGTCATCAGCTCCCAGAACCGGGTCACCGGCAGATAGAACGCAGCGGATGGATGCGCCGGCGTCAGCAGCAGATTGGTCGCGAACGAGACCACCAGGATCGCTACCGCCGCCACGACGGCGCCGTTCTTCCAGCGCCACGCCAAGATGATGACCGGTGGCCACAGCAGGTAGAACTGCTCCTCGACACCGAGCGACCATAGATGCAGCAGTGGGTTCAGCTCGGAGGAGGTGTCGAAGTAGCCGGAATCGTGCAACAGGGCGATATTGGCAAGGAACGCGGCGCCGAATCCGATCGCCTTGCCGGCATAGCGATAATCGATCGGAAACAGCAGGAACCAGCCGCCGATCGCGCAGGCCGCCAGCACCAGCAGCAGGGCCGGAAAAATGCGGTTGATGCGGCGGGCATAAAACGTTGCGAAGCTAAAATTGCCGCGGTCGACCGCCTGGCAGACGATCGAGGTGATCAGAAAACCCGAGATCACGAAGAACACATCGACGCCGATGAAGCCGCCCTTCACCGCGGTCGGAAACGCGTGGAACCCAACCACCAGCAGCACAGCGATCGCGCGCAAACCATCGATATCGCTGCGGTAGGCGGGCTTCATCGGGAGCTATCGTCCTGGAGGAACAGTTCAGTCGATCCGGACGCGAAATGCGCCGTCGATGCGGGTGGATGCAAGTCCGGCGTCATCGCGAAGCGGCCGGGGACTGTCAAGTTACGGAAAGGGCCGCTGCGAGCTCGTCGCATGTTATCTCTGCAAGAATCGCAATGCGTTGCCCCCTGGTGGTGGCCGGGCTAACACTCGGGGTGGTTCCAGTCAGGACGACGCCATGCAGATTCAACGTCACCGTATCGAACTCGCCACCACCTCGCCGATCCAGTTGATCGACATCACCGATCAGGTCCGCCGCTTCGTCACCTCGAGCGGCATCAAGGACGGTCTGGTCACGGTGAGCTGCCTGCACACCACGGCGCGGATCAACGTCAACGAGCGCGAGGAAAAACTCGAACGCGACATGCTGACGTTCCTGAAGCGCTTCGCGCCGCGTGATGGCGACTATCTGCATAATCTCGATCCGGTCGACGGCCGCGACAACGCGCACTCGCATCTGATCGGGCTGTTCATGAATTCGTCGGAGACGATCCCGGTCGCCAATGGCGCGATGGTGTTCGGCGAATGGCAATCGGTGTTCTTCATCGAGCTCGACGGTCCGCGTGAGCGTCGCGGCGTCGAACTGCAGATCATCGGGTAAGGCTGGTCGCGGTCCACGCGACCGCTCCTCCACCGAAAGACTCCTTCACCGAAAGAACGGGGTGTTGCGGATGGATACGCAGACTGTGTCGGCGTATCACCGCAGCGGTATCACCAAACAGGTCTTCAGCCATGACGCCGGACGACATCGCAGGCTTCTACGCCAAGCGCGCGGATCTCGATCTCGATAACTACATCGAGTTGGATTTCGATTTCGAATGCGCTGGCGATCCGCGCGAGGCGGCCGCGCATCTGTGCAGCGAGCAGTCGACCGCGCAGTGGCGCAGGGTCGGCTTCGACGAAGATTTCCGTCCGCGCTTCGCCGCCAAGGTGCTGGAACTGTCGGCCGAGCCACGCCCGTCAGGCTTCAGCATTCCGGTCGAATGCGCCGCGCGCGGCGAGGTGCACGCCTGCCGCGTCACCATCGCGCATCCGCACGGCAATTTCGGCGCCAAGATTCCGAACCTGCTGTCGGCGGTGTGCGGCGAGGGCGTGTTCTTCTCGCCCGGCATTCCGTTGATCCGGCTGCAGGACATTCGGTTTCCCGAGTCGTATCTCGCGGCGTTCGATGGTCCGCGGTTCGGCATTGCGGGGTTGCGCGAGCGGCTGCAGGCGTTCGATCGCCCGATCTTCTTCGGCGTCATCAAGCCGAATATCGGCCTGCCGCCGCAGCCGTTTGCCGAGCTCGGCTACCAGAGCTGGACCGGCGGCCTCGACATCGCCAAGGACGACGAGATGCTGGCGGACGTCGAGTGGTGCCCGCTGGCCGAACGTGCCGCGCTGCTCGGCGATGCCTGCCGCCGGGCGTCGGCCGAAACCGGCGTGCCAAAAATCTATCTCGCCAATATCACCGACGAGGTCGATCGGTTGATCGAGTTGCACGACGTTGCGGTGAAGAATGGCGCCGGTGCGCTGCTGGTCAACGCCATGCCGGTGGGGCTCTCGGCCGTGCGGATGCTGCGCAAGCACGCCACCGTGCCGCTGATGGCGCATTTCCCGTTCATCGCCGCGTTCAGCCGGCTTTCGAATTACGGCATTCATTCGCGGGTGATGACGCGGCTGCAGCGGCTCGCCGGTTTCGACGTCGTGATCATGCCCGGCTTCGGTCCGCGGATGATGACGCCGGAGCACGAGGTGCTCGACTGCATCCGCGCCTGTCTCGAGCCGATGGGGCCGATCAAGCCGTGTCTGCCGGTGCCGGGCGGCAGCGACTCGGCGGCGACGCTGGAGAATGTCTATCGCAAGGTCGGCAGCGCCGATTTCGGCTTCGTGCCCGGCCGCGGCGTGTTCGGCCATCCGATGGGGCCGGCGGCGGGCGCCGCTTCGATTCGGCAGGCCTGGGACGCGATTGCCGCCGGAATTCCGGTGGCCGATCATGCGGCCGGCCATCCGGAGCTCGCCGCGGCGCTGAAAGCTTTCGGCGGGCGCTGACGCGCACCCGCCGCTGTCCCGCCAGGGCCTCAGCGCGGCAGTTCGGTGAAGGTGACGATCACGGCGCTGCGCCGTCCTTGGCTCGGCGCGCCGTCGCAGTGAATGCCCGCAGGATCGTAGATCACCGCGTTGCCCTGACTGCTGGTGACGGCCACCTGGTTCTCGGCGATGGCGCCGGCGAAATTGCTGTCGGCGACCAGATCGACCCCGAACGTCGCCTTGCGCTGCAGTCCGGCCGGCAGTGCGTAGAATGTTTCGCGCGCCGCCGGCAGCGTCGACGACAGTCCGCACAGGTCATTGGCGCGTCGGATCATCGCGTCCCAGAACCGGCGGCCGGCGCGGTTGCTGCCCGCCACATAAGTGAGCGGGCCGTTCGCGGTCCCGGTCTCGCCGAGATACACCACCATCTTCAGCACATTGTAGCCGGTGTCGACCTTGAAGCCGTCGCACGGCGAGGCATCGACGCTGACATCGGCGAACGGGCTCGACAATGCACCGCTGGACGCCTCGCTCACTTCGGCGGCGATCTGGCCGACACCGACAGGGCGTTTCAGATAGCCGCTCGCGGCCTCGGTGAGGCCGGCATCGGCTGCGACTTGGTTGAACCATTTGTACAGGTCAGCGGCGGCGGCCGGATCGATCGCCACGCGGGTCGAATCCGGATCGCCGGGAATCGCGACGCGATGCTCCAGCGTCTTGAATGCGGCGTCGAGCTGGTTGCGCAGCTCGACGATCTTGTCGGGCCCGAGTTGAACCGGAGCGAAGCCGTCGCGGGCCAGCGGGGCAAACACCGCGCTGCCGCGCTCGGTCTTCGGGGCGTAGGCCGAGCCGGCGCTGAACCGGCCGAGCCGCTGCAGCATGATCAGGCGCAGATAGGTCGGCAGGCTGCGCAGCGTCGTGAAGAAGCGGTTTCCGGTTTCGGCCGGACGCGGCAGGTGTCCGGCATCGATCATCCGCTGCGCGGTGGTGAGACAGAATCCGTAGCCGAAAATGGTGATCGCCTTCAGCCGTGCGCCGAGCATCGGCATCGACATCACGCGCCCATAGGCCGGGTGGGCGTCGTAGTCGATCATCGGCAGGTGATCGAAAGGATAGGATTTCGTTTCGGATTCCATGACCAGCCCCTCTGAAGGCATCACCGATAGCGCGGACGCACGATTGGAATATGGCGAGCGGCGGCGCATCGGGCGAGTTGGCAATCCGGCCAACATGCGTGCGAAGCGCGACTCGCGCAGTGGCCGCTTTGACATGCGAAGCGACCACGAGATGTCGGAAGGTGCGGTGGAGATCAGATCCAGGCGAAATTCGCGGCCGGCCGCGCACTGCGATTGAGCAGCGAGCGCATCAGGCAGCGCTCGATCTGGACAGACGAAATCGTGGCGGCGTCGGCGTCGATCAGCGCGCCTGCGTCGCTGCGCTCGGCGAACACGCGGCCACTTGCGACCACGGCCAGCGCCGGATTGCGCGATGCGGCGCGCAGCTTGCGGACGGTCTCTGCCATGCGTGGCAGCCAGTGCTCACGGCGGAGCGCAGGCGACAGCGAGATGTTGACGGCGTCGAACCAGCCGCTCGCGACCAAGTCCGCCAGCGCGCGATCGGAGTCGGGAAACTCGGAGACCGTATTCCAGCCGGCCTGACGCAGCAGTTCGGCGTGCAGGGCTGCACAGAACGAGTGCGGCTCGCCGGGCTGCGACACCAGGAGCACAGTGCGCGGCTGGGAACGCGCCAGCGGCGCCGACAAAAGATCGAAGCTGATCCGGCGCATCGCGGTTTGCAGATGGCAGAGCCCAATGGTGACTTCGAACTCGCTGCAGGCGTCTTCGCTCCACAGATTGCCGAGGCTGCGGGCGGCCGGCTCGAACAGGCCGGTGAACAATGCGGTCGGTGACGACGCCCGCGCCAGCGATTTGTCGATCAGGTCGAACGCGTCTGCGAGATTCGGCGCGATCAGGAGTCGAGCCAACTCGGCGGCCCGCACTTCGGCCGGATCCTGCGCGGCGCGCGTCCTGGCGGCGGTGTGCTTGACCACGAGATGCGGAATAACAGTCGAGACAATGCTTTCGGGATGCACGGCACGCACTCGATCTGGTTGCCCTCGACCCAAGGAAAACAAGGCTGAACGAATGCGATGGAACCGTCGCCGCTGCCGAGGGGAAGCAGGGAGTAGATCGCCTCGCGCGGCTGTGAGCCCGTTCAAAAACTGCCAGCACCGTTGCCGCGGTGCGAAGGGAGCCCCGGAATCGCACGGTCGTCCTTGCTCTAAATCAAAATGAGGCGATTGGCTGGTCGGCCGCCTTGAGTTGCGCCTACTGGCCGCCGATGTGTGCGATAGCGGCATAGGGTCGCGGGCCTTGGGCCGGGCCGTCCCGTCGGCGCGACGGCACGTCCTTACAAGGTGGTCTCGGTTCGGACCTCGGCGTGTAGTTCGCTCACGCCTGGCGGAGAGCGGAATTCGTGCTCAGCATTGATGTGTCGACATCCCGATGTCGGCTCTGGCAGTCGCGCAAAATAAGCCAAATTAGTACGTAGACACCGCTGCGATCACTTGCCGCTAAGGAGTGAAGCTGGCGCTTACTCCATTGTCTTGGGTCAAGCGACTTTCCAGACTTGTCTGTATATTTACAGCCGCGCGAATCGGAGCAAAACTGATTCCACGGATCGTGACTTACTGAGCAACTACCTGTTTAATCAAAGAGTTAGACGGCTAATTGGCTCATCGTGATTCGCGATTCTCTCGAACGAGTGTCTGGTTACCAGTCGCTCGTTCACCGTTCCAGCGTGAGGCGTTTTCTTAGCGTGACCGAAACAGGTCCATGCCGGAGTTAGCGAACCGTTAACGTTAATAAGTAAAGCGTTGTTCACGCTGTTCACCTTAGGGGGCAAGCCGCCCCTAATTGAAAAAAGCTGGAGAACTACGATGCAATTCGATCTGTCCAACCGAAACCTAGCCCAGAAGATCTCGATCCTCGTCTTGGGAATTACGCTGTTCGCCTCGGTCGCCATCGGTGGCGTCGGCGAAATGGTCTTGCACAAGGTGACCGACAGCCACGCCAAGCAGTCTGCGCGCGTCGCGTCGCTCGACCGTCTGGTCGGCCAAGGAGGTGCGACTCTGTCGCCAGTCCGAGCCGCTGACGGTAGCATTGTGGGCATGCTGGTCATGCAGCAGGATTCCGGGCCCGTGGTGATGCCGGCCTCGTTCGAAGGCCAGGGACTGATGGTGCAGGCCTCGGAGACGGTCGTGACCTCGACTCCCGACTACGGTGTCGGCGCTGCCCGCACCATGCTGTTGCTGGCCGGCGTGGTGGTGTTCGCTGTGGTCGGTCTGGTCGGGACTCGGATCTCGCGCGGCCTGCTGGCGCCGCTCGGTGAACTCGAGAAGGACGTCGAGCGCCTCGCCTCCGGCGACACCAGCGTCCGCATTCATGCGCTGAGCCGCTCGGATGAAATCGGCCGGATCGCGCGGTCGATCGCCAAGATCCAGCAGTCGCTGATCGAACTGGCGAAGCTGAAGAGTCATCGGGTCCTCGACGGAACCAACGGCATTCTGGCCAATCTCAAGGAGATGTGGATGGACCTGAAGGGGGCCGTCAGCAATGCCCGAGAGATGCTGTTCACGGACGGACGAACGGTCAGCGAGACGCTGTCGCGATCGTGGAGCAACTGGCTGCACAACGGTCTAGGCGTCCCGAAGCGCGCCTGATCGGCGCCTCGTTCCGCGACCGTGAACGCGCCTCCCGGAGTTATTGAAGGCGCGACGATCAAGACCAAGCGTTGAGATCATCACATCGAGGCTCACCCAGGCGGGTGAGCCGGTCAGCACAAAAGCCCGCGCATCGCCGCGGGCTTTTCTATTTCGGGTAGGTGAACGCCGGGGAACGATGGTGACCGAGCCTCCGATCGACGGCCGCGCCTCCTTCCCTGCCCGCACCGCGATCGATCCTGGCCGGTCTCGTCGTGCCGCCTTCCCAAGATCTCGATGCCCGATTCAGGCCAAGAGCTCGGACTGCGTTGCTGCTGGTTGAGGAGTCGCCCGAACGTCAGCGCGGGCGCGACGGCACCAAGTGGTGCTGCTTTCGTGCGGGTCCCGTCAAACTCGTTCCAGCTCCGGTCGTGCGGCCCTGCCCCGTCGGGGAGGTTGCGTTGACTGTGGCCGGAGACCTGCGCGCGGAAAGAAGGGTGGTGCCGCAAGAGGGATTCGAACCCCCGACCCCGTCATTACGAATGACGTGCTCTACCAGCTGAGCTATTGCGGCGACCGCGGGCGCACTCACGAAGCGGCCCGAAAACGTCGGCTCCTGATATCGGGCGGCGGCCTGATTGGCAAGAACCAGGGCGCCTGAACCGGCGGCCGGAGCCTCCGCCGATGTCGTTTTTTGTTCTGCCGTTGGACTGCCGAACGTTGATCCGGCACGTCAGCGTGGCGGCCGATAACCTCGCCAGCCGCCGCTCTGACCGGCCGGCGCCTGCGCATGTTCGGTGAACTCTTCAGGTGCGGCGTCCTCGTCGACGCCCGGATCGTCCGGAGCCCGGACGATCGGGATCACCGGCGCAGCCTCCTTGCGGCGGTGGAACAGCGGGGCCGCCGGCGTCGCTGTCACTGCCACGGTCTCGGCCGTCGCGTCGTTCGCCTTGGCGGGTTTGTCCGCCTTGTCCACCTTGGCCGGCTCCTCGGCGACCGCGGTCGTGTCTTTCGGTGTCACGATCGGCGCCTCGGTGGCGGGCTCGACCGTCACCGTCACGGCTTCCGGTGCCGTGCTGGCGGGAAGCGCCTCGGCGGCCGCGGAGGCGATCAGCGCGTCGTGGAACTTGTCGTCGATCACCTCGGCCTTGCTGGACGGCAGAGCCGAAACCGGCACCTGCCACTGGAACGCGTCGAGCCGCCCGGTGACCGGCGACACCGGACGCCAGTGATCGGACACGTAGCCGTCGGCGGTCCACACCGGGTCGTGCAGGGCCCGGACCGCCCGGAGCGTCCAGGCTCGCGCCTTCGCGGTATCGCCGCGGTCGCCATGTTCGATCTCGGCCATCAGCATCGCGACCCGCTGCGTCGGCATGTCGAGATAGGGTTGCAGTGCTTCGCGGGCGCGGTTGAACGAACCGGCGTCGATTGCGGCGCGCGCAATGGCGACGGCGCTTTCGAGCTGCTGCGCCCCCTTGCCGATTAGGTTCTCGACGCGGCCGAGCCGCGCGGTCGCGGTGTCGCCCGGCTTCAGGTTGGCGTAAGTCGACGCGAGATCGGGATGCGGCTGCGCCTGCCAGGCCGCCTCGATCACCTTCATGGCGCGGCGGACCTGATGCGTATCGGCGAGATGTTTCGCCGCCAGCACCGCCGCCGGCACCAAGGTCGGCGCCAGCTTGTTGGCTTCCAGCGCGCTGTCGCGCGCCAGACTCTCGTCGCTCTCTTCGAGATCGATCGCCCGGGCCGTCAGCAGCACCGCGCGCTGCCGGCGAAACGTCTGTTTGTCGATCAGTCCCGCCGAAAGATTGCGTTCGAGAATCTCCAGCGCGCCGGTCCAATCGGCGCGGGCGCAGCGGAAGCCCAGAACCGCCTGCGACGCCCACGCGCAGTTCGGCTGCAGCCGCAGCGCCTCTTCGGCGATCGCGAGCGCCGCGTAGGGATCGTCGGCGCGCTGCGCCTCGATATACAGCCCGCGCATGCCGAGCGATTTGGTGTCCTTGCGGGCGGCCATCGCCAGGAAAGCCCGGCGGGCGCCTTCGCGGTCGCCTTCGAGCTGCGCGGACTGCGCTTGCAGCAGCAGCGCCAGCGGATCGTGCGGAGCGTGGCGCCGCGCGGCGTTCGCATGGGCCCGAGCGGCACTGCTGTCGCCATGGCCGACCGCGAGCAGCCCTTGGGTGATGGCGGAACGCGCGCGCGCGCTCCGCCGCGCGCTCCGGCCGATCTTCATGCGGCCCGGCGCGCGCAGCAACCCGATGATGATCGCCCAGGTCAGCATGGTGCCGACGATCGCGGCGCCGACCACCAGAGCGAACACCGGCAGCGTCATCGACGCCCGCCAGTCGTTCCATGACAGAACGACTTCACCGGGCTGGTCGGCCACCCAGGCAGCGCCCGCTGCAGCGAGCGCGATGATCACGAGAAACAGAACGATGCGCAGCATGGCAGACCTATGGCGACGGTTTCTGCAGCGCGACGAGCGCTGAGGTGGCGAATTGACGTGATGCGGCGAGGGCCTGGTCGCGCGCCTCGGCCTTGTCGATCCAGGATTGAACAGGAGCGCGGTCACCCGGCGCAAGCGCTTTCAGCTCCTTCAGCGCGCCCGCGATGTCGCCCTGTTTGCCCGCCGCCGTCAGCCGGCCGATGATCGCGGTGCGATCGATGCCCTCGACCGCGTCGGAGCGCTGAATCTTCACCAGCCGCTCGGCGTTGGCCTGGAATCGGTCGATGAAATTGGCGTTCGCACCGATCTTCTCGGGCAGCAGCTTGGGGAGCAGGTCGATCAGCTCCTGGCCGAGCGCCTTGGCGCTCGGCACGCCGGCCGCGGCGAACTGGTCCAGCGGCTTCAGCGCAGCGGGATCGGGGGCGAGCGGCGAAGCGGCCTTGAGCAATGCCTCAAATGGATGGCCCTGAGTCACGCTCAGGTCGAGCAAGGTGGCGGCCACCGCACGGCGCAGCGCGCTGTCCTCGGCTGGTGCCGGAGTCCGCGCCGGCTTCTCGGCCTGCACCTTGGCGGCGGTTTCCAGCGAATCGAGCCGCCGATCGATCGCCGCCAGTGCGGCGGTGGTCTGCTCCAGCGCGGCAGACTTGTCGGCGTCAACGCTCGCGTTCGGTTTTGAGTCTTCGGTGGTCCCGCCGCCGGCCGGCGCCGGCTTCAGTTCGTTGACCGTCGCGGCGAGCTGATCGGTCCGACCGCGAAGCGCCGTCAAATCATCGCGAAGCGACGCGACCGTCTTTTCCAGCGTATCGATCCGGCTCGAGGCTGCCGGATCGGGAGTGGCTGCCCCACCGGATGCCGCCTGCGGCCGCTGTTCGAGATTGGTGATCCGGATCGCGAGCGCCTCCAGCGCCGCGCTGTCACTGGGTGCGGCTGCTGCGCCGCCCGCCGCGGGAGTGGCTTCGAGCTTGGCGATCCGGGCATTGAGCGCATCGAGTGCGGCCGGATCGGTCTGCGGCGCGGTAACGCTGGTCGAGGACAGGAATTGCGGCAGCAGCCCCATCTTGGCGGCACCGACCACCAGGCCGGTGGCGATCGCGATCGTCAGCACCGGCGGCAGGATCAGCGACGCGAGACTGCTCCGCGGCGGCGCCGAGCTTTGCGCCGAGGCGGTGGCATCGGCGGCAGCCGTCGTGGTGGCGAATTCGGGCTCCGGCAGTCCGGCGGACTGTTCGGCTTGCTCGCGCTGATCGGCCGCGATGTCGAAGGCCTGCTCGGGTCCCCGTGCCGGCTCGGCGTCGGGTGTGGCCCCTGCGGTGGGCTCCGTCTCGGTCTCGCCGGATAGGGCGCCCGTCTCCTGCGCAGTCGGCTGACGATGCTCGGCCGGCTCCGCAGCCTGTTCGTGTTCGGGCCTGTTCTCGACCATCCTTGGATTTTCCTCGTCGCTACCCGTCGGCACCGGCAGTCCGGCGCCGCGTCAATTGACCTTCGCCGGGCCCAAAGCCCGATCCAGCGCTTCGAGCAGCGCCTTTTCATCAGGCTTGCGCGCCACCATCACCTGATTGGCGCCGGCCTCGCGCACTACCTCGGAGACCGCTTCCGACAGACAGCACTGCGGAATCGCCAGCGCCGAGATCTCGATCCCGGAACTGCGCGTCGCGTCGACAAAGGCGCGCGCGCTGCGCCGCGAGTAATGCAGCACCGCCTCGATCCGGTTCGCGGCGAATGCGTCGCACACGTCGCCCGGCAGACCCGGCACCGGCACCATCTTGTAGGCGGTCTGCATCACGACGTCGAAGCCGTCTTCGCGCAATTCGCCGGCGAGGTCGCGCGACAAATCGGCGCCTGCCAGATACAGCAGCGCGCCCGCGCTCTTACTCTTGCCGCTGATGCTGTCTCGGATCTTGATCCTGAGTTTGGCGGCGTCGCCATCGGCAATGATCACGGTGGCGAAGCCGGCCTCCTGCGCCTTGCGCGCGGTCTGCTTGCCGACCGCAAACAGCGGCAGCTTCATCAGCCGAGCCAAGACCGGCTGGTCCTCGAGCGCCCGCAGCGCATTGGCGCTGGTGACGATGACGCCAATATACCGAGCCTCCGGGTCGTCGGGACACGGCACCGGCTCGAACCGCAGCATCGGCGCCAGCAGCACATCATAGCCCTTCGCGCGCAGCGTCTTCGCGGTCGCGTCGCCGTCGGGTTGCGGGCGGGTGACGAGCAAAGCCACGCGTTACGTCCTCGCCTGTCGATCGATGAAAACGAATCCGTTGAAACCCGGTCGCACGACAACGATCTTGATGCAAACCGGTTGCGCTGCTGCGTCCTGCATCGGTGCTCCCACGCAATCTGCCGGGGCCGCAGGGCGCCAAGGGGATGATTGCATTCCAAGACCCCGCAATGCTACGCGAGGCAAGGAGAACGCCGGTTCGGGCGCAAACGCAAGGGCTCAATTTGACTAGTGAACAAGCCTTGCTGGTGCTGGGGATCGAGACCACCTGCGATGAAACCGCAGCCGCCGTGGTCGAACGTCGTGCCGACGGCAGCGGGCGGCTCCTCTCCAACATTGTACGTTCGCAGACCGAGGAGCACGCGCCGTTCGGGGGCGTCGTACCCGAGATCGCGGCGCGCGCGCATGTGGATGTGCTCGACGGCATCATCGCGGCCGCGATGAACGAGGCCGGCGTGGCCTTCGCCGGTCTGTCCGGGGTTGCGGCAGCCGCCGGGCCCGGGCTGATCGGCGGTGTGATCGTCGGACTGACCACCGCCAAGGCGATTGCGCTGGTGCACGGCACCCCGCTGATCGCGGTCAATCACCTCGAAGCCCACGCGCTGACGCCGCGGCTGACCGACTCGGTCGAATTTCCCTACTGTCTGTTCCTCGCGTCCGGCGGCCATACCCAGATCGTGGCGGTGCTCGGCGTCGGCGATTACGTCCGTCTGGGCACCACCGTCGACGATGCCGTCGGTGAGGCATTCGACAAGATCGCCAAGATGCTCGGCCTGCCCTACCCCGGTGGCCCGCAGGTCGAGCGTGCGGCGGAGGCCGGCGATGCCAACCGCTTCGCGTTTCCCCGCCCGATGCTCGGACGTCAGGATGCCAACTTCTCGCTGTCGGGGTTGAAGACCGCCGTGCGTAACGAAGCCGGCAAGCTGACGCCGCTCGATCCGCAGGACATCAACGATTTGTGCGCGGGCTTTCAGGCCGCGGTGCTGGACTCGGTGGCCGACAGGCTCGGCACCGGGCTGCGACTGTTCAAAGAACGGTTCGGCCCGCCGAAGGCGTTGGTCGCAGCCGGCGGGGTAGCGGCCAATCAGGCGATCCGCCGGATGCTGCGTGAAGTCGCCGCCAAGGCGCAGACCACGCTGATGGTGCCGCCGCCGGCGCTGTGTACCGACAACGGCGCGATGATCGCCTGGGCCGGCGCCGAACGGCTGGCGCTCGGCCTCACCGACGCCATGGACACTGCGCCGCGCGCGCGCTGGCTGCTCGACGCCAACGCCACTGCGCCGGCCAAGTTTACCAACACCCGCGCAGGATTCTGAGGGAATCATCGACGTGGCCTTTCTGCTCGCCGCAGCGCCTCTTCATTCCGCCCCGTCGGTGGGGAGGCAGCGGCCCGCCTGCGCGGCATGCACGAACAACGACTTCAACGAGCTCTTTCGATGACCTCTTTCCAATCCATTGCCGTGCTCGGCGGCGGTGCCTGGGGCACCGCGCTGGCACAAACCGCTGCGCGCGCCGGGCGAAATGTGACTTTGTGGGAGCATGATCCCGGCAATGCCGAGCATCTGATCACGGCGCGCGAAAGCCGGTTTCTGCCGGGTGTGAGGCTGGAGCCGTCGGTTCAGGTGACGCGCGATCTTGCCGAAGCGGCGCGCGCCGATGCGCTGCTGCTGGTGGTGCCGGCACAGGTGCTGCGCCAGGTCGTGACCTTGCTGCAGCCGCTGATCGTGCCGAAGACGCCGCTGGTCGCCTGCGCCAAGGGCATCGAGCACGGCACCCACCGGTTCATGACCGAGATCATCGCCGAAGCGGCGCCGGCCGCGATCCCAGCGATCCTGTCGGGGCCGAGCTTTGCGGCGGATGTGGCGCGCGGTCTGCCGACCGCGGTGACGATCGCTGCCACTGACGCGGCCTGCGCTCAGGCGCTCGCCCAGGCGATGAATTCCGGCAGCTTCCGCCCGTATCATTCGACCGACGTGCGCGGCGTCGAACTCGGTGGCGCCACCAAGAACGTGCTGGCGATCGCCGCCGGCATCGTCGAGGGCAAGCAGCTCGGCGCTTCGGCGCTGGCGGCGATGACGACCCGCGGCTTCGTCGAGCTGGTGCGGTTCGGCAAGGCCTATGGGGCAAGGATCGAGACCATGCACGGCCTGTCGGGCCTCGGCGACCTGACGATGTGCTGCTCGACGCCGCAGTCGCGCAACTTCTCGTTCGGCATGGCGCTCGGCCGCGGCGAAGGGATCGAGTCCGCCGCGCATGGCAAGCTGGCGGAAGGCTACTACACCGCGCCGGTGCTGCTGGAGATGGCGCAGGCGAAAGACATCGACATGCCGATCTCGACCGCGGTGGCGGCCGTGCTCGGCGGCAAGCTCAGCGTCGATGCAGCGATCGAAGGGCTGCTGACGCGGCCTCTCAAGGCGGAGGAATAGACGTGGCGTATTGGCTGGTGAAGTCCGAGCCGTCGGTATGGTCGTGGGACCAGCAGGTCGCCAAGGGCGCTGCCGGCGAAGCCTGGACCGGCGTGCGCAATCACTCTGCCAAGCTGCACATGGTGGCGATGAAGGTCGGCGACCGCGCGTTCTACTATCACTCCAACGAGGGCAAGGAGATTGTCGGCATCGCCGAGATCATCCGCGAGGCCTATCCGGATCCGACCGACGCGAGCGGCAAGTTCGTCTGCGTCGACATCAAGGCCGACAAGCCGCTGAAGACCCCGGTGACGCTCGCAGCCGTCAAGGCTGAGCCCCGGCTCGCCGACATGGCGCTGATGAAATACTCGCGCCTGTCGGTGCAGCCGGTCACCGCCGAGGAGTGGAAGCTGGTCTGCAAAATGGGCGGGCTGTAGTGCAGAGCGCAAGCTCCGCGTTCTGACGTCATCCCCGCGGATGCGGGCGATGACGTGGTTGGCTTAGAGCAACGCTTTACATCTCTTCGTCGCTCCCCCATCACCGCGCGATGAGCAGCTCCGCCATCGTCGATCCGGTCGCCTTCATCCATGCCAACACCCGGCTGCGCGAGGTGCCGTTGGTGCCGGAGGTGATGCTGCATGTCGCCGACGAGGCGCTGCCGCTCTGGAGCAAGACCGAGGAAGAGCTCGGCGAGGCCGGGCTGCCGCCGCCGTTCTGGGCGTTCGCCTGGGCCGGCGGACAGGCGCTGGCGCGCTACGTGCTGGATCATCCGCAGGACGTCGCCGGTAGGGACGTGATCGACCTCGCCTCCGGCTCCGGGCTGGTGGCGATCGCCGCGATGAAGGCCGGCGCCCGCTGTGTCACCGCGTTCGACATCGACGGCTTTGCCCGCGAGGCGATCCTGGTCAACGCCGCGGCCAACGGCGTCGCAATCGAGGTCTGTGGGGACGATCTGCTCGCCGGGCCGCATCCGCTGCGGGCGCAGGCCGTCCTCGCCGGCGATATCTTCTATCAGCAGGATATCGCCGGGCTGGCCTTCGCGTTTCTGCAAAGTCGAGCGGCGCAAGGTGCACGGGTGCTGATCGGCGATCCGGGGCGTTACTACCTGCCGAAGGATCAACTTGTGAAGCTTGAGAGCTACGGCGTGCCGGTGACGCGGGAACTGGAAGATTCCGAAATCAAACACACCGGCGTATGGACGTTGAAGTAATTCGCGTCCCTACACGGTCAGTCGCGCGCCATCGTGCCCGATGATCCGCAGGGTCTGCACGTCGCCCGGCGTCGCGCCTGAGATCGCGACCGGAATGAAATGCTCGGTGCGTCCCTGCGTCGGGCTTTCGATCAGCACATTTCGCACGGCGCCGATCTCCGCGGACAGCCGCCGCTGCAGCGCCGCTTCGCCGGCGGTGCGGAGGCGCCTTGCCCGGTCCTTGATGACATCGCCTGCCACCTGCGGCATTCGCGCCGCCGGCGTGCCGGGGCGCGGCGAGTAGGGAAAGACATGCAGAAACGTCAGGCCGCACGCCTCGACCAGATCGAGCGAGCGCCGAAACATGTCGTCGGTTTCGGTCGGGAAGCCGGCGATCAGGTCGGCGCCGAGCGCGATGTCGGGGCGCAGCCGGCGGACCTCCTCGCAAAACGCGATGGCGTCGGCGCGGGAGTGGCGGCGCTTCATCCGCTTCAGGATCAGATCGTCGCCGGCCTGCAGCGACAGATGCAGATGCGGCATCAGCCGCGGCTCGGTGGCGAGTGCGTCGATCAGGTCGCGATCGGCCTCGACCTGATCGATCGACGAGATCCGCAGCCGCTGCAGCTCCGGAATGTGCCGTAACACTTTCTTAACCAGGCTGCCGAGCTTGGGGGCGCCCGGCAGGTCGGCTCCGTAGCTGGTGAGGTCGACCCCGGTTAGCACGATCTCGGCATGGCCACGCTCGGCCAGACGCCGCACCTGCTCGACCACCGCGCCGACCGGCACGGATCGGGAGTTACCACGTCCATACGGGATGATGCAGAAGGTGCAGCGATGGTCGCAGCCGTTCTGCACCTGAACGAACACACGCGGCAGCCCGCTCTGGTAGCCGTCCAGCAGATGCGGCGCCATCTCGCGTACCGCCATGATGTCGGCGACCGCGATTTTCTGTTCGGTGTCGAGCCCGAAACTGGCTCTGGCGTCGAGCGCGCCCTTGGCGGCTCGCCAAGCGTCGCTGCGGGTCTTGTCGTCGTTGCCGATGACGCGGTCGACCTCTGCCATCGCGGCGAACGTCGCCGGTTCAGTCTGCGCGGCGCAGCCGGTGACGATGATGCGTGCCGTGGGGCGCGTGCGCTTCAGCTTGCGAATCTGCTGCCGCGCCTGCGCCACGGCCTCGTTCGTCACCGCGCAGCTATTGACCACGATGGTCTCGGTGAGCCCCGCGCCTTCCGCCTCGCGCCGGATCAATTCGGATTCGAACGCATTGAGGCGGCAGCCGAAAGTGACGACTTCGACCGCCATTATGCGGTGGTCGAAGCGAGCGCGCCGGCGAACATCGCCGGATCGAACCTGCCTTCGAACTCGAATTCGGCGCCGCCGGTCATCAGCACATGGTGGTCGCTGTCGCGCCACTCGATCGTCAGTCGGCCGCCTGGCAGCGTCATCTCGACCACCCGATCGGTCCGCTTCAGCCGCGCGGCCGCGACCGCGGTGGCGCAGGCGGCGGAGCCGCACGCCTTGGTCAGGCCGGCGCCACGCTCCCAGGTCCGCATCGTGATGTGCTGGCGATCGACGATGTGGGCCAGCGTAATGTTGGCGCGCTCTGGGAAGATCGGATGGTTCTCCAGCAGCGGTCCGAGCCTAGTAAGATCGTAGGCGTCGACATCGTCGACCCAGAAGATCGCGTGTGGGTTGCCCATGCTGACCACTGAAGGCGTATGCAGCACCGGCGCGTCGATCGGGCCGATCTGCAATTCGATCATGCGGGTGTCACGAAATTCCTCGGCCAGCGGGATGTCCTGCCAGCCGAATTTCGGTTCACCCATGTCGACGGTGTAGAGGCCGTCGGCCGGACCGCGCCAGCAATTCAGCAGGCCCGCGCGGGTCTCGAAGGTCAGGCCGTTCTTGTCGGTGGCTGCAAACATCTGCCGCGCGACGCAGCGCATGCCATTGCCGCAGGCGCCGGATTCGGAGCCGTCATTGTTGTAGATCCGGACGAAGGCTTCGGTGCCGGGCAACCGGGCCGGCTGCAGCAGCATGAGCTGATCGTAGGGCACATGCGCCGCCACCGCCCGCGCATCTGCCGGCGTCACCGGTGCCGGCTGATCGCGCAGGTCGACCACCACGATCTCGTTGCCGATGCCGTTCATCTTGGCGAACAGGCGGTTGTCCAGCGCGCTCATGCTCTCGTCCTCGCCGCGCCTATATGGCGAACCCCGGCTGGTTTGGCCAGTCCGTCGCCGGAAGCGCCGTCCGGCCACAGGGAAGCCACACCGCCGTCGCATGCCTCGCCGGGACGGGACGACGTCGCGGATCGGATGCTATGAGAAGGCGCTCGACTCGGCGACTCGCGCAACGGCCGACGCTGCACCACGCGGGAAGGTCGGGCGTCGTTCGCTGCGGCCTTGGGAGACATGGAATGGAACGCCCCTGCCTGTTTGGTCTGACGCGTATCGGGCTCGTGCCGGCGCTGGTGCTGACGCTCGGGATCGCCGGCGCATCGGCCCAAACCGCGCCCGACGCCAGCAAGGACGCCAAGGACAAGGCGCCGGCCGCCGAACCGGCACAGACGCCGTCGGCCCAGCCAGCCTCACCTCCTGCTACGCCCACCGCCCCTGCCTCGCCGCCGTCCGCCAGCGAAGCCCCGGCCGTGACGCCAGCGCCCACCTCACCGCAGGCGCCATCGGCGGCCCAGACACCGGCCGCGCCGGCTACTCCCGCGCCGGTCCAGACCGCCGATCCGTTCGGCGAAGAGACCACGCTGGAGCCGAAGACGGTGGTGATTCTGAAGAGCAAGGCGACCTGGGACAACGCCTTCGACAGCCTGATGGATGCGTTCAAGTCGCTGACCGCGCTGCTCGACAAGCAGGGCATCGTGCCCAATGGAAATCCGATGATCGTCTACACCTCGACCGACGATACCGGGTTCACCTTCCAGGCCGAAGTGCCGGTGCCGCAGGAGCCGAAGAACCTCGCCAAGTCGATGAGCATCGGCAAATCGCCCGACGGCAAGGCGCTGAAGTTCGTCCACCGCGGTTCCTACGACAATATGGACAACACTTACGAGGCGATCACCAACTTCCTCGACGACAAGAAGCTCGAGGCCAAGGACACCTTCATCGAGGAGTACATCACCGACCCGCTGAAGACCGCCGAAGACAAACTGGTGATCAACGTTTACGTGCCGATGAAATGAAAAAGCTCCTCTCTGTCTCCACTGCCGTCGCCGCCTGCCTGCTCGTCGCTCTTCCGGCCCGCGCCCAGGACGCGCCGCCGCCGGGAATCGTCGTGCGTGGCGAAGCCCACAAATCGGTCGCGCCCGACATCGCCGGGATCGAGGCCGGGGTATCGAACTTCGCCAAATCCGCTCGCGCGGCGGCGGAAGCCACCAACCTTGCAATGGGCAAGGTGCTGCTGGAACTGAAGAACGCCGGCATCGACCCCAAGGATATCCAGACCTCGCAATTGTCGCTGCAACCGCAATATGCAGACCGGCCCGGCCCGACCGAGATCACCGGCTATGTGGCCAAGAACATTGTCTCGGTGAAGGTCCGCGACATTGCGGCGGTCGCGGGCATTCTCGACCGGCTGATGACGGCTGGTGCCAACGAGGTCCGCGGCATCAGCTTCGGCGTCAGCGATTCCTCGAAGCTGCTCGACGAAGCGCGGACCGAAGCGATCGCCGACGCGCGCCGCAAAGCGGAGGTCTACGCGCGCGCCGCCGGCCTGACGCTCGAGGCGCCGCTGTCTATCGCGGAAGATTCCGGGCCGGTCGTGATGCCGATGCGCAAGATGGCGGCCGATTTTGCCGCCGGTGCTCAGGTCGCGCCGGGCGAGCAAACCCTGAACGTGTCGGTGACGGTGAACTGGGCCTTCAAGACGCGCTGAGCGCGGCCCTCAAAGCTCGAACACCTGTCCCGGCTTCAGCACCGGAAACCGTTCGCGCGGCATGCCCCCTGCGTCGAGGGCCGTATACAGCGCCTGCTCGGGCGCGTCGATCGCCTCGTCGGTGAGCTGGAAAGTGCCGTGATGATTGGCGAGCGCCCGCTCGGCGCCGCAGTCGGCCAGTGCCTTCACCGCGTCGGCCGGATTCATGTGCTGATCCTGCATGAACCAGCGTGGCTCGTAGGCGCCGATCGGCAGGATCGCCAGCTTCAGCGGCGCATGCGCATCGCGGACGCGGCGAAAGTGCCGCCCCTCACCATAGCCGGAATCGCACACGACGTAGATCCTGCCGGCCGGCGTTTCGAGCACGAAGCTCGCCCACAGCGCGCGATTGCGGTCGAACAGGCCGCGCGCGGTCCAATGCCGGGTCGGCACCAGCGTCACCGCGACGCGTTCGTTCAGCGCGACCCGGTCGCTCCAATCGTAGGCCTCGGCGCGGATCGCATCGTCGTGCGCGGTCATCGTCAGATCATTGCCGAGCGGCGTGATCACCCGCGGCGTATGCGCGGCGGCGAGCCGCGACAGCGTCGCGAGATCGAGATGGTCGTAATGGCCGTGCGACACCAGCACCACGTCGATATCCGGCAGCTTATCGAACGCGATGCCCGGATCGTTGTGCCGCTTCGGCCCCGCGAATGAGACCGGCGACACCCGCTCCGACCACACCGGATCGATCAGGATGTTGAGCCCGCCGGTCTGGATCAGCCAGCTCGCGTGCCCGACATAAACGAGCCGTACCCCTGCGCCGTCGATGCGCGGCGGCGGGGTGTCGGCAAACGGGCTCGGCGCCCAGTCCGGCCATTGCGCCGGCTTGTGGCTGAACCGCCAGCGCAGCACGTCGAGGAAGCTCTTCGGCGGCGCGCCGTCGGGATCGAAAAACCGCGTGCCATCGAAGTGATCGGTGACCGGGCCTTGGTAATAGGTCATGCGGGAGATCCAGAGGGAGGAAAGCCCGGCCGTGGCGGCAAGGCCGGCAGCAGTCGCCAGCAGGCGGCGGCGTGTGATCGCGTTCATCCGCTCATGCGCCGACCAGCGCCACGCCTTCGGCGGTCGC
The DNA here is from genome assembly GCF_053772255.1 of Rhodopseudomonas parapalustris. NCBI lineage: Bacteria > Pseudomonadati > Pseudomonadota > Alphaproteobacteria > Hyphomicrobiales > Nitrobacteraceae > Rhodopseudomonas > Rhodopseudomonas parapalustris. The sequence goes on from NZ_JAMKBZ010000023.1 coordinate 53,522, forward strand.
CGCCCGGACCAGCGCCGCGTCGAGCGTTGCCAGCCCGATCCGCTCGCGCTGCGCCAGTTCGAGATAGGCGGCGTCGTAGAAGCTGAGCTGATGGCGCCGCGCAAGCCGCATGACCGCATCGTCGTCAGGCAGCGGCGCAATGCGGAGCGGGAGATTATCGAGGAATGCCAGGAATCGAGCTGATTGCTCCGGACCCGTTCGGCTCCGGCGCTCACCTTTCAAGAGGACTTGGCGGACCTCGAACCACCAGATTAGGGGCACAACCCCACCCTCATGCTCGAGCCTCGCAAGAGCCGCATCAGCCGTCGAGTCTCGCTCGTCCGGGAAGTGCCAAACGGCCATGAGCGAGACATCGATCACGAATGGCATAGCTATTCGCGACCTTCGTTCTTCCAAGCAATGATCTCGTCGATCGTCGCCCGAGCTGCGCTGCTCCGGAATGCACGGATGCCTTCAATCGCTTGGCGAGCTGCCTCTCTTCGCTCCTCGTCGAACGGCGGCTCCAGTTCGGTCTTGCTGACACCCTCACGGCTGATCGTCACCGTTTCGCCGCGCTCGACTTCGTCGAGCAGTTTCGCAATGTTGGCCCGCGCATCTGCCAGACTGACGTGCTTCATCGCCTTGGACCTCGTTAAGTTCACGAAATATAGCGCTTTTCCGCCCAGTCGGGAGTCCCTCCGAGGCGCTGAAGCGCCGGATTTCTTGACTTCGGGGCGATGTCGCGTATTGATGCCGCCGAAATCTCGAAAAGTGCTCTTTTCGAACCGCCGCCCGGTCCTGTGAGGCCGGAGGTCAACGTCCGACAGCGCGATGCGCCCTCGGGCGCCATAAGTGTTTGGTTTTGTAGGCCTTTCGCCGGAAGGCCGTCGCTGGAATTGGGCCGATGTTCGATAATCTCTCGGATAAGCTGGGCGGTATTCTCGATCGGCTGACCGGGCGCGGTGCGCTCAGCGAGGCCGATGTCGATGCGGCGATGCGCGAAATCCGCCGCGCGCTGCTGGAGGCCGACGTCGCGCTCGAAGTGGTGCGCTCGTTCACTGAGCGGGTCCGCGAGCAGGCTGTCGGCGCCACCGTCGTCAAGTCGGTCAAGCCCGGCCAGATGGTGGTCAAGATCGTCAATGACGAGCTGATCGCTACGCTGGGCTCGGAAGTCCAGTCGATCGACCTCAACGCGGTGCCGCCGGTGCCGATCATGATGGTCGGTCTGCAGGGCTCGGGTAAGACCACCACCACCGCCAAGCTGGCGCGCCGCATGACCGAGCGCGACAAGCGCAAGGTGCTGATGGCCTCGCTCGACGTCTATCGTCCGGCCGCCATGGAGCAGCTCGCAGTGCTCGGCCGCGACCTCGAGATCGACACGCTGCCGATCGTCGCCGGTCAGCAGCCGCCGGATATCGCCCGGCGCGCGATGGAAGCCGGCAAGCTCGGCGGCTATGACGTCGTGCTGCTCGATACCGCCGGCCGCACCACGCTCGACGAAGAGATGATGACTGAGGCGGCCGAGATCAAAGCCGCCGCCAATCCGCACGAAGTGCTGCTGGTCGCTGATAGCTTGACCGGTCAGGATGCCGTCAATCTCGCCCGTGCGTTCGATCAGCGCGTCGGCCTCACCGGCATCGTGCTGACCCGTATCGACGGCGACGGCCGCGGCGGCGCCGCCCTGTCGATGCGCGCCGTCACCGGCAAGCCGATCAAGTTGATGGGCACCGGCGAAAAGACCGATGCGCTCGAAGACTTCCATCCGAGCCGGATCGCCAGCCGCATCCTCGGCATGGGCGACATCGTCTCGCTGGTCGAAAAGGCCGCCGCGACGCTGGATGCCGAAAAGGCCGCCGCTGTCGCCGAAAAGATGCGCAAGGGCAAGTTCGATCTCACCGACTTGCGCGATCAGTTGCAGCAGATGACCAAGATGGGCGGCATCGGCGGGCTGATGGGTCTGATGCCCGGCATCTCCAAGATGAAGAACCAGATCGCCGCCTCCGGCATTGACGACAAGGTGCTCAAGCGCCAGGTCGCGATCATCGATTCGATGACCCGCGAGGAGCGCAAGAACCCCGACATCCTCAAGGCCAGCCGTAAGAAGCGCATTGCTGCCGGCGCCGGCATCAAGGTCGAGGACGTCAACAAGCTGCTGAAGATGCATCGCAACATGGCCGACATGATGAAGGCCGTGGGCCGCGGCAAGGGTGGCCCGATGGCCGGCTTCGCCAAGGCGATGGGCTTCGGCGGCGGTCTGCCCTCGCCCGACGAGATCAAGGCGATGCAGGAAAAGATGAAGAGCGGCGACATGCCCGAGGGCCTCCCGGAGCTGCCGAAGGACCTGCCCGCCTCGCTGCGCGGCGGCATGCCCAACCTGCCCGGCCTCACCGGCCTGTCCGGCAAGCCGACTCTGCCCGGCCTCGGCGGCTTCCCGGGATTCGGGAAGAAGAAATGAGCCGCGCGATTTTGCTTTTGTCGTCATTCCGGGGCGCGAGCTCGCGAACCCGGAATCTCGGCTCCAGAACACCTCGGAATTCCGGGTTCGCGCGCCTGGCGCGCGCCCCGGAATGACGGGCTGAAGACTTTCGAAATACCAACACACACGAACCCCCACCTAGGAGATCCGCAATGTCCGTCGTCATCCGCCTCGCGCGCGCTGGTACCAAGAAGCGCCCGTTCTATCATGTCGTCGTCGCCGACTCGCGCTTTCCGCGCGACGGCCGCTTCATCGAGCGCCTGGGCTACTTCAACCCGCTGATGGCGAAAGACAACGAAGCCCGCCTGAAGCTCGACCTCGACAAGGTCAAGGACTGGCTCGCCAAGGGCGCGCAGCCGTCGGACCGCGTCGCCCGCTTCCTCGACACCGCCGGTGTCCGCAAGCGTGAAACCCGCAACAACCCCGAGAAGGCGGTGCCGCGCAAGGAGCGCAAGGCCGCCGACGGCAAGTAAGCGGGGCGGTTGATGCCGTCCGGGCTCATCTGTGTCGCCCGGATCGGCGCGCCGCATGGCGTGCGCGGTGCGGTGCGGCTGTGGAGCTTCACCGCCGATCCGTTCGCCGTGGCCGACTACGGTCCGCTTGTGACCAAGGACGGCACGCGCCAGTTCGAAATCGCGAGCGCGCGCGAGGCCAAGAGCCATCTGGTGGTGACGCTGAAGGGCGTCACCACGCGCGACGAGGCCGAACGGCTCAACGGCGTCGAGCTCTATGTGGCACGCGACAAGCTGCCGCCGACCGAGGCCGACGAGTATTACCACGCCGACCTGATCGGGCTCGCCGCCGTCTCCACGGCGGGCGGCGCGCTCGGCAAGGTGGTGGCGATCCATAATTTCGGCGCCGGCGACATCATCGAAATCGCGCCGCCGTCCGGCCCGACGCTGCTGCTGCCGTTCACCAACGCAGTGGTGCCGACCGTCGACCTCGCTGCCGGCCAGGTGGTGATCGAACCGCCGAACGAGATCGAAGGCGACACGCCGAACCATCCGGAAGCGTGAGCCTCCAAAACGATACAGCCGTCATGCCCGGGCTTGTCCCGGGCATGACGAGGCATTGCTGAGACCATGACCTGGCGCGCCACTGTCCTCACCCTGTTTCCGGAGATGTTTCCCGGCCCGCTCGGCGTCAGCCTGGCGGGGCGGGCGCTGGCGTCCGGGCTGTGGGGGCTGGAGGCGCGCGACATCCGGGATTCGGCCACTGACCGACACCGCAGCGTCGACGATACCCCGGCGGGCGGCGGCCCCGGCATGGTGCTGCGCGCCGACGTGCTGGCGGCCGCAATCGACGCGGTGGACGCCGCCGCGGATCGCCCGCGTTTGGTGATGAGCCCGCGCGGCGGGCCGTTGACCCAGGCCCGGGTCGCCGAGCTGGCCGCCGGCCCCGGGCCGCTGATCGTCTGCGGCCGGTTCGAAGGCATCGACCAGCGGGTGATCGATGCGCGCGGGCTGGAGGAGGTTTCGATCGGCGACTACGTGCTGTCGGGCGGCGAGATCGCCGCGATGACGCTGATCGACGCCTGTGTCCGCCTGCTGCCGGGCGTGATGGGCAAGCTGGAATCCTCGACCGACGAGAGCTTTTCGGCCGGTCTGCTCGAATATCCGCAATACACCAGGCCGCAAAGTTTCGAGGGACGCCCGATCCCCGATGTGCTGCTGTCGGGCGATCACGCCCGGGTCGCGGCGTGGCGGCTCGGCGAAGCAGAGGCCCTGACCAGGGCCCGGCGGCCGGATTTGTGGGCCGCCAGGCCGGCGCAAACCATTCGGGCAAAGGGCGAATCGCAAAAAACGCCAAAAAACAAGACGGACGGGTGACAAACCCCCAAGATTGCCGTATAGCACCGCCAAATCCGTGCAATGGCAGGACAATGGATCTTTGCGCAGCCCGCGCCGGGATGGTCGGGCGCGCCGCCGATGGAGAATTATCGATGAACCTGATTCAGACGCTCGAAAAAGAGCAGTTCGACAAGCTGTCGGCCGGCAAGACGATTCCGGAGTTCGGTCCCGGTGACACCGTGATCGTCAACGTGAAGGTCGTCGAAGGCGAGCGTTCGCGCGTGCAGGCCTACGAAGGCGTCTGCATCGGCCGCTCCGGCGGCGGCATCAACGAGAGCTTCACCGTCCGTAAGATCTCTTACGGCGAGGGCGTCGAGCGCGTGTTCCCGCTGCTGTCGCCGATGATCGACTCGATCAAGGTGGTGCGCCGCGGCAAGGTGCGTCGCGCCAAGCTGTATTACCTGCGCAACCTGCGCGGCAAGTCGGCCCGCATCGTCGAGAAGAAGCAGGACCGCACCGCTGCGGTCGCCGCCGCCGAGTAATCGGCGCTTCGAGATTCGGTGTTTCGAAAGCGCGGCCTTCGGGTCGCGCTTTTTTGTTGCGCCTGCGCTGCGCGCCGGCCTGCACGGCGAAACATTGTCGGCCGGTCGCGACGTGCTATATGGGTGGAATGTTTCCAAATCGCCGCCGCGCCGCGAAGATTGTGCTCGACGACCGCAGCCGCCTGCCGTGGCGGTTTTTCGGCCGTCTGACCACGGCCGCGCTGATTAGTTGATCGGCCCGCGGCGCCCGCCCGCCGCGCGATCGACCTCACTTCGACAATTCAAAGATCCTTCCGAAGGACCCGACACCATGTCCGCCAAGCCCACCACGCTGTACGACAAGATCTGGAACGACCATCTGGTCCACGAGGCCGAAGACGGCACCTGCCTGCTGTATATCGACCGCCATCTGGTGCACGAAGTGACTTCGCCGCAGGCGTTCGAAGGTCTGCGCACCGCGGGCCGCAAGGTGCACGCGCCGGAGAAGACGCTGGCGGTGGTCGATCACAACGTGCCGACCACCGATCGCTCCAAGCCCAATCCGGATCCGGAGAGCGCCGAGCAGATCGCCGCGCTGGCCGAGAACGCCCGCGACTTCGGCATCACCTACTACAACGAATTCGATAAGCGTCAGGGCGTGGTCCACGTCATCGGCCCGGAGCAGGGCTTCACGCTGCCCGGCACCACCATCGTCTGCGGTGACAGCCACACCTCGACCCATGGGGCGTTCGGCGCGCTGGCGCACGGCATCGGCACCTCCGAGGTCGAGCATGTGCTGGCGACCCAGACGCTGATCCAGAAGAAGGCCAAGAACATGCGGGTGACGGTCGACGGCCAATTGCCGGACGGCGTCACCGCCAAGGACGTGATCCTGGCGATCATCGGCGAGATCGGCACCGCGGGCGGCACCGGCTACGTGCTGGAATACGCCGGCGACGCGATCCGGTCGCTGTCGATGGAAGGCCGCATGACCGTCTGTAACATGTCGATCGAAGGCGGCGCCCGCGCCGGCCTGATCGCGCCGGACGAGCGCGCCTACGAATTCCTGAAGGGCCGTCCGCTGGCGCCGAAGGGCGAGGCCTGGGACGCGGCGATGCGCTACTGGGACACGCTGCGCTCCGACGACGGCGCGCATTTCGATCACGAGCTCAGGCTCGACGCCGCCGCGCTGCCGCCGATCGTCACCTGGGGCACGTCACCTGAGGACGTGATCTCGGTCACCGGCCGCGTGCCGAACCCGGCCGAGATCGCCGATGAAGCCAAGCGGCTCTCCAAGGAGCGCGCGCTGGCCTATATGGGTCTGACCCCGGGCACCAAGATCACCGACATCAAGATCGACCGGATGTTCATCGGCTCCTGCACCAACGGCCGTATCGAAGATCTGCGCGCCGCGGCGAAGGTCGCCGAGGGCAAGACCGTCAACGCCAACGTCAACGCCATCATCGTGCCGGGCTCCGGCCTGGTGAAGGAGCAGGCCGAGGCCGAAGGTTTGGACAAGATCTTCATCAAGGCCGGCTTCGAATGGCGCGAGCCCGGCTGCTCGATGTGCCTCGCCATGAACCCCGACAAGCTGGCGCCGGAAGAGCGCTGCGCCTCGACCTCGAACCGCAATTTCGAGGGCCGTCAGGGCTTCAAGGGCCGCACCCATCTGGTGTCGCCCGCAATGGCCGCCGCCGCCGCGATCGCCGGCCACTTCGTCGATATCCGCGACTGGCACTAACCGAGGCATGGTCGCTCGCGGGCTCGTTTCGCGGTCGACTGCCCCGATGATCAGCAGACAGGCGCCTCGCGGGGCGCCTGTTTTGTTTCGGAAGCATCGTGCCGGGACCGTGCTCGCGGCGGTGATTGCCGGAACGATGAGTCCGTCGCGCGTCTCATCGACGGCGTTGTGGAATCTGAAGCCGCGACCGGCGGGCCGTCGCTTACCACGACGGCCCGAGACCCCACCCGAAGCCGAACGGGAAGAACGGCGCGACCGGGTCGGGTCGATACCAATGCGGGTGGGCGTTGTAGTCGTAGGCCCGGCGCGGTGCGTACACATAGGTGCGGTGCGGCGACGGATGACGGCGGACGTGGCGATGCCGGGCGTGCGGCTTACGTTGCCGTGCGCTGATATCGGTCGCCTGCGTCGCAGAGGCGCCGGCGGCGTTGGCGGGGAGTGACGCTGCGCCAGCAGCGCCGGCGACACCGAGCGTCGTCGCCAGGACGGCCGCTCCGATCCATGCACGCATTGTCACCTCCATCGGTTGTTATCTCACCATCATGTCGGCGCTGCGTACCGAAATGCAACTGCCCCAACCGAAACGGGCCCGCATTTGCGGGCCCGTTGGTAACCGATCCGTATCAGCGCCAGTGGCGGTGATGATGGTGGCGGTAATGATGGGGGTGGTGCCGATAGCCGTAATGGCGCCGAACGTGGTGATGGCGATGCCAGCGATGATGATGACGATGGACGTGCCGGCGATGGCGATAGTGTACTTCGGTCGCCTGCGGGATCGCGTCGCGCTGCACGGAGGCGGCGATACCCGGGGTCGACAGCGGAGCTGCCTCGGCGCGGTTGCCGGGCGCGGCGATCAGCAGCAGACCGGCGATAACGGCCAAGCCCGACAATTTCAAAAACTTCATCCGATTGCTCCTTGGTTGACGGCCCGCACGTTTCCGCTCGACGCGGTCGGCGTGCCGTTCGGCGTAGCCCCCTGAAGATCAGGCTGACGTGCACGACGTGAATGCGGCGTGAATGGCTCGCTCGCGGCACGGCAATGCGCAATCCGCGCGCGAGGTTCCAAAGAAGCAGGCGATTTACTTGGTACTTGGCGTGCCGAACGGGCACGCGTCGCGGAGCTGCAGGAGCTCCGCGCTCAGCCGCGGCGCCAGAAGCAGTTCATCCGCGGCACGATCACGGTGCCGCTCGGGCGATGCTCCTGGACGTAGCTGGCCGTGCACTCGCGGACGGCATTGGGGCCGGGGTCGAAGCGCGGGATCACTCCGTCGCTCTCGTCGCGCGGATAGATCGGCAGCCGTCGCGGCGACCGCCGAACGCGCTCCTGCGACGATACGTCGGTGAGACGATCGGCCGCCGCACGATCCGTGCTCGCGATCACGCCTTGCTGGGCCTCCGCGGGCATTGTGGCCGGCAGTCCGAAAGCCAGCCCCAGTCCCAGCGTTGCCGCTGCGATCGCGATCCGCCCCATGCCGATCTGGTTCATGCTGTCATTCGCCCCTTCAAAGCCCCGCGGCAACGTCCCCGATCACGGCGCCGTCGTCAACCGCAAGCCGCTTGCCGCCCCCACCCGATCGCGTACAACGGCCGGCATGTGGATCAATGCAAAAGCCCCCTCCCTGGCCGAGCTGGAACAGATGGCGCACGACATGTTCGCCCGCCTGCCCGGCGAGTTCCGGTCGTTGTGTGAGGACGTCATCATCCGGGTCGACGATTTCGCCACCGAAGAGGTGCTGGACGACCTCGGTGCCGAGAGCGAGTTCGACGTTCTCGGGCTGTTTCAGGGGGTCGGCCTGCCGCAGCGCACCAGCCAGGACGTCGCCCCGATGCCCAATATGATCTGGCTGTATCGCCGGCCGATCCTCGACTATTGGGCCGAGCACGACGACAGTCTGGGCGAGATCGTCCGCCACGTCCTGGTGCACGAGATCGGCCACCATTTCGGCCTGTCGGACGACGACATGGAGGCGATCGAGGCCAAGGCCGACGAGACGGCCGAGGATTGAGCCTGCCGCGCGCGGCTCTGCGGTTTGCCGGCTTGACCGACGGCCTGGGGGCGCTAAGACCATTCCAAACCCGGAGACCTGACGATGGACAAGTTCACCACGCTGGAAGGCGTCGCGGCGCCGCTGAAGATCATCAATGTCGACACCGACATGATCATTCCGAAGCAGTATCTGAAGACCATCAAGCGCACCGGTCTCGGCAAGGGCCTGTTCTCGGAGCAGCGCTACAAGGACGACGGCAGCGAGAACCCGGATTTCATTCTCAACAAGCCGGCCTATCGCGGCGCCAAGATCCTGGTCGCGGGCGACAATTTCGGCTGCGGCTCGAGCCGCGAGCACGCGCCCTGGGCGCTGCTCGATTTCGGCATCCGCTGCGTGATCTCGACCTCGTTCGGCGACATCTTCTACAACAACTGCTTCAAGAACGGCGTGCTGCCGATCCGCGTCTCGCAGGCCGATCTGGACAAGCTGTTCGACGACGCCGAGCGCGGCTCCAACGCCACGATGACGATCGATCTGCAGGCGCAGGAAATCCGCGGCCCCGATGGCGGCGCGATCAAGTTCGAGATCGATCCGTTCCGGAAGCACTGCCTGATCAACGGCCTCGACGACATCGGGCTGACGCTCGAGAAGAAATCGTCGATCGATGCCTATGAGACCAAGGCCGCCAAGGAGCGCGCCTGGGCGTGATGCTCGCCTCTCTCCGCCTGAGCGGGAAGAGGAGTCGCGCCAGAGCCGACCGCTGCACCCTCGGGGTGCGCTCGATTGGTCAGCCGCTGTTATCACCACCGACATGCCCGGCCTTGCGCCGGGCACTTTTTTGACCGACCGAACCGCGCATCACCGAGGGCGCTCTTGCAAAGGTGAGATGTTCGCACCCGTCGTCTGCAACGGCGGTGCCATGCGCTGCACGAGATCGGCCACACGGGTTGCCACGATGGTCGTATGGACGGGAACGACGCATCGTCGCAATGCATAATGTGCGAAGCTGATCGACGTTTGCGGAGGGTAATGGTCTGCCCTGCGCAGCGCGCGCGTCTCGAACGAACGAGGCCGAGATGCATCGCATTTCATGCGAATGGAATTGATCTAGTAACACTTCAGTTGCTGCGCTGAATCGCGCATGCGCGCGTTCGCAAATGAAAAAAATATGTCGTCCCTGCATCGGTTGGCGACGATAGTCTGGTGTCGAATTCCGCGCTTTGTAACGTCGTCTTAAATCCGCGGAACTAATCGGATCGGAATTGATCCATCCGAGACTTCCTTCATGAAAATCCGTCTCTCGATCACATCGATGATCGTTGTCTTCGCCGTGGTCGTCCTGGCGAGCCTTACGGCGATGCTGACCACCAACTTCATGGCGCTCAATCAATTGCGGGTCGGTGGGCCGCTGTATTCGCAGATCAAGCTCGGCAACGATCTGGTCGCCGACATCCTGCCGCCGCCGGCCTATGTGATCGAAGCCTATCTCGAAGCCACCCTGGCGCTGCGCCGGCCCACCGAATGGCGCGCGCATGCCGCCAAACTCGAGCAGCTTCGCCGCGATTATCTCGGGCGGCAGAAGTTCTGGGCAGGCTCTGCGCTGGAGCCCGCGCTGAAGGCGCGGCTGACCGTGGATTCAGATGCAGCGGTGCAGAAATTCTGGACGGTCGCCGATCAGGAGCTGATCCCGGCCCTGAGCGCGGGCGATCAGACGGCCGCGGAAGCCGCCTACACCAAGCTGGATTCGATCTATGGAGCTCACCGCGCCATCATCGACGACATCGTCAGACGCGCCAATGCCGCCAACGCCGAACTGGAAGACGAAGCCGCCCGGCAGGTCGGAAGTTATTCGACCATCGTGTGGATTCTGTCCGGCCTTGCAGCGCTGCTGATCGCGCTGGGTGTCGCCGGTCTGGCGATCGGAATGGTCCGTCCGCTGGTGCGGCTCACCGCAGCGATGCAGGCGATGGCCGCCGGCATGCTCGACGTGGTCATTCCCGGCGCCGGCCGCAGCGACGAGATCGGCGGCATGGCCAAGGCGATCACCTCGATCAGGACCAACGCCGAGCAGAAGGCCAATCAGGAGGCGGCGGAACAGAGCCGGCAGGAGCACCTCGCCGCCGAGCGGCGCAAGGCCGACATGGCGCGGCTCGCCGACAGTTTCGAAGACGCGGTCGGAGAGATCATCAAGACCGTGTCGTCGGCCGCCAATGAACTGGAGGCTGCGGCGCATTCGCTGTCTTCGACCGCGGCGCGTTCGCTCGATCTCGCGGTCGGCGTCGCCTCGTCGTCGCAGGAGGCTTCCGCCGGCGTGCAGTCGGTGGCGTCGGCGAGCGAGCAACTGACCGCGTCGGTCCACGAGATCGGCCGACAGGTGCAGACCTCCGCCAGCGTTGCGACCGAAGCCGCCGATCAGGCGCTCCGGACCAACGAACGGGTCGGCGAATTGTCCGCCGCTGCCGCGCGGATCGGCGATGTCGTCGATCTGATCAGCACCATCGCCGGTCAGACCAATCTGCTGGCTCTGAACGCGACGATCGAGGCGGCGCGCGCCGGCGAAGCTGGCCGCGGCTTTGCGGTGGTGGCGTCGGAGGTCAAGGCGCTGGCCGAACAGACCGGCAAGGCCACCGGCGAGATCGGCCAGCAGATCACCGGCATTCAGGCGGCGACCGACGAATCGGTGGCGGCCATCAAGGAGATCTGCGCGATCATCGGCCAGATGTCGGAGATCTCGTCCTCGATCGCCTCTGCGGTCGAAGAGCAGGGCGTGGCCACCAAGGACATCGCGGTCAACATCCAGCACGCCGCCCACGGCACTTCGCAGGTCGACGCCGACATCGCCCGCGTCCAGGCCGGCGCCCGCGAGACAGGCGCCGCCTCGGTCCAGGTGCTGTCGGCCGCACAGTCGCTGTCGAGCGAAAGCAGCCGCCTGCGCGCCGAGGTCGGCAACTTCCTGGCGTCGGTGCGGGCCGCCTGAGCGGACGCGCCAACCACGCGTCCCGTCATTCCGGGGCGCCGCACAGCGGCGAACCCGGAATCTCGACATTCAAAGCACCGCCGGTCGCACAACAATCTCGGGATTCCGAGTTCGCGAGCTGCGCTCGCGACCCGGAATGACTCTCGGCTGATTGGTGTCCGTGGCGCCTAATGGCCCGCCGTTTCGATCGCATCCGCGATCGCAATCGTCTTCTTGGCGATTTCGGCGTGCAGGCGTTCGACCATGCGGCCGTCGAGCTGAATCGCGCCGCGGCCCTGGTTCTCGGGGCGTTCGAATGCCGCAAGGATCTTGCGGGCCTGGGCGATGTCGTCCGCCGGCGGCGTGAAAGCGGCGTTGCAGGCGTCGATCTGGCCGGGATGGATCAGCGTCTTGCCGTCGAAGCCGAGGTCGCGGGCCTGCGCGCACTCTTCGGAGAGGCCGTCGACATTGCCGATGTCGCTGTACGGGCCGTCGAGCGCGATCAGCCCGTGGACGCGGGCGGCGAGCACGCAATGCGTGATCATCGACAGCATGGTGGAGCGACCGGGCAGCATCCGGATGCCGGTCTCGCGCGAGATATCATTGGGGCCGAACACGAAGCCTTCGAGCCGCGACTTGGCGTCGTGCTTCTGGGCGGCCAGCTCCTCGGCATGCAGCACGCCGCGCGCGGTCTCGATCATGATCCAGACCCGGATCGACGGATCGGCGCCGAGCTCGGCGAGCTTGTTGCCGACGGTGGCGATGTCTTCGATGGTCGAGACCTTCGGCACCAGAATGCCGTCCGGTCCGGCCTTTGCGGCCATCGCGATGTCGTCCTGCCACCAGGCGGTATCGAGCGCGTTGATCCGCACCAGGATCTCGCGCTTGCCGTAGCCCTTGGCCGCCACTGCCGCGGCGATCTGATCGCGCGCCGCATCCTTGGCGTCCGGCGCCACCGCGTCCTCGAGATCCAGGATCAGGCCGTCGGCCGGCAGCAGCCGGGCCTTTTCGAGCGCCCGCGCGTTCGATCCCGGCATGAACAACAGGCTGCGGCGCGGTCGGATCATGGTTCCCCCCTGGCAAAACGAAAATCGGCCGAGGCGATAGCATCTCGGCCCTCGGGCCGGAAGGCTTGTTCGCGGCCGCATCCTGTGATTATCGGTGCGGGATCAGGCGCGCGCGTATCCTGGTCGCATCGATCCCGCTCGCATACGCGCTAATGTTCCAACCCTTGGAGAGACCGCGCCGATGACCTCTTTTCCGACGTCCCTGATCTCGGGTTACGAAGCGTTCCGAAACCAGCGGCTGCCGACCGAGCAGACCCGCTATCGCGAACTTTCGGAGCGCGGACAGTCGCCGGAAGTGATGGTGATCGGCTGCTGCGACAGCCGTGTCTCGCCCGAGGTGATCTTCGACGCCGGCCCGGGCGAAATCTTCGTGGTCCGCAACGTCGCCAATCTGGTGCCGGTGTACGAGCCCGATGGCGGTGCCCATGGCGTTTCGGCGGCGCTGGAATTCGCCGTTCAGGTGCTGAAGGTGAAGCACATCGTGGTGCTCGGCCACGCCCAATGCGGCGGTATCAAAGCCTTTACCGACAAGACCCCGCCGCTGACCGAGAGCGACTTCATCGGCCGCTGGATGCAGATGTTCACCAAGCCCGGCGAGGTGGTCGAAAAGCGTGACCACGAGAGCGTGCAGGAGTTTCGTACCCGGATCGAAAAGGCCGCGGTGTTCCGCAGCCTCGAGAACCTGATGACGTTCCCTTGCGTCCAGATCCTGGTCGAACGCGGCCGTCTGCAGCTCCACGGTGCTTACTTCGGCGTCGCCGACGGTGACCTGTTCGTGCTCGATCAGGACAGCAAGCAGTTCGTGCCGGCCGTGAAGGTGGTGTGAGACGGACCACGATGGATTGCCGGGCTCGACCCGGAAATCCATCGTTTGGAAGCTCATCAGCTCATCGTTCCCGGCGCTTCGCGCGGGATGAATGCGCGGCTCAATCCCGCGCATGACGTTGTGCAGCGAGCGAGGTCCCGCGGAAGGTGCCTAATGGCCGCCCTTGTCGTCGCCGTGGCCCCAGCGGTCGGACAGCGCCATGATCAGGGTCGAGACCACGAACACCAGATGGATGCCGACCAGCCAGGCCAGCTTGGTCTGGTCGTAGCTGTCGATGTTCATGAACGCCTTCAGCACCTGGATCGCCGAGATCGCCACGATCGAGGCCAGCAGCTTCTGCTTCAGTCCGGCGAAATCGACCTTGGTCATCCACTCCGGCCAGTCCGGATGATCGCCGGGGTCGATCCGCGACACGAAGTTCTCGTAGCCCGAAAACACCACGATCAGGACCAGATTGCCGGTCAGCGACACGTCGATCAGGCTGAGCACGCCGAGGATGATGTCGGATTCCTTGGCGAGCGTTGCGTGCACGATGAATTCGTAAAGCAGCATCACGAATTTGTAGAGCAGTACCGCGAGGCTGATCACCAGGCCGAAATAGAACGGCGCCATCAGCCAACGGCTGTTGAACAGCACGGTCTCGAAGCCGCGCTCGACCCGGCTACCGGGTGTTCTGGATTTCGAAGCGGGAGGTTGTTCGGTCATGGCACGCTTTGCGACAATGAGGCGAAGCGTAGCCTAGCGCGCCGGCGTGCCTTCGTCAGTACCGATCGTCCGCGGGAAAACAAATGGCCGGGGCGAGCCCGGCCATTTGTGATCCTGTATCTGCGGGGCGGCGTTGGTACGCCGCGGCCGCCTTACAAAGTTATGCCGCCTGCTTCTTGGCGGTGATCAGCTTGCGGTTGATCAGCACTTCGGCGATCTGGATCGCATTCAGCGCCGCGCCCTTGCGCAGGTTGTCGGACACGCACCACAGCACCAGACCGTTGTCGACCGTCGGGTCGGTGCGGATGCGGCTGATATAGGTCGCATCCTCGCCGGCGGCTTCATACGGCGTGACGTAGCCGCCCGGCTCGTGCTTATCGATCACGAGGCAGCCCGGCGCCTTGCGCAGGATCTCGCGCGCTTCGTCGGCGCTGATCGGGTTCTCGAACTCGATGTTGACCGATTCCGAATGGCTGACGAACACCGGCACCCGTACGCAGGTCGCGGTCAGTTTGATCTTGGGGTCGAGGATCTTCTTGGTCTCGACCACCATCTTCCACTCTTCCTTGGTAAAGCCGTCTTCCATGAAGACGTCGATCTGCGGGATGAGGTTGAAGGCGATCCGCTTCGGGAACTTCTTATTCACCAGCTCGCTGTTGGTGTAGACGGCCTTGGTCTGCGAGAACAATTCGTCCATCGCGTCCTTACCGGCGCCCGACACCGACTGATAGGTCGACACCACCACGCGCTTGATCTTGGCGTGGTCGTGCAGCGGCTTCAGCGCCACCACGAGCTGCGCGGTCGAGCAGTTCGGATTGGCGATGATGTTCTTCTTGGTGAAGCCGGCGGCGGCCGCGGCGTTCACTTCCGGAACGATCAGCGGCACGTCCGGGTCCATCCGCCACGCGCTGGAGTTGTCGATCACCACCGCGCCCTGCGCACCGATCTTCGGCGACCATTCGGTCGACACACTGCCGCCGGCCGACATCAGGCAGATGTCGACGTCGCTGAAGTCGTAGTGCTCGAGCGCCTTGCATTTCAGGGTTTTGTCGCCGTAGCTCACCTCGACGCCGACCGAGCGGCGCGATGCCAGCGCCACCACCTCGTCGGCCGGGAACTTGCGTTCGTCCAGAATGCCGAGCATCTCACGCCCGACATTGCCGGTCGCACCCACTACCGCGACTTTGTAACCCATCGTTCACTCTCCGAAGGAATTTGCTCCGCTGCGGCAAGCCGCAGCAAGGAGAAGTCAGCGCTTCTATGCGAGAAACGCCGCGGACACAACGTAGTACCCATTCGAGCCCGCGCAATGCGAAGCAACCCGGCCCTCCGCGGCGCCGCCTCCTACTCCCGGATTCACCCCGCTCTGACCAGCTTCGCCGAGGAATGCCGGGACACGGTATTGCGGGTGCTGGCCTATGTCGGCGCGCTGGCGCTGATCGGGCTGATCGTCTTCTACACCGCCAATCCTCTGACCGACGCCGCGCTCACCGCGGCGACCACTGCCGAGGCCGGACCGGGCTGGAGCGCGGCGGACCGCTCGCATCCGGCGTTCGCGGTCAGCCAGCTCGATTGGCCGGGCAAGACCGAGACGACCGAAATTCTGCGCCATCCGGCCGGCGGCCGCAAAGACATCCTGCGCTTCGCCGCACCCGGCGAGCCGGCCGCCGCCGAGATCGAGATCTACCGGATCGGCGGGGAGGCTCCCGGTCCGACGGCGGAAGCCGATCTGGCGAGCCGGATGGACCCGGGCGGCACGGCGGCGATCGAGACCGCCGGGGTGATCGACACCAAATTCGGGCCGGTGCCGCTGTTCAGCCTGGCCGGAGGCGACCGGCCGGCCGGTGCCTGCGTCGGCTTCGTCAAACCGATCGAGGCGGCGGGCTTGCGGATTTCCGGCTTCTCCTGCCGGGGCGAGACCGGTCCGGAGCGCCGGGCGGCCGCGGCTTGCCTGCTCGACCGGCTGGTGCTGCTGAGCGGCGATGCCGCAACGGCCGCGGCGTTCGCCCAGGCGGAGCTGCGCCGCAGTGGCTGCGCACCGAATCAGCTCCCGACCGCCGCAGACCGGGCCGACTGGGTGACCGGGGTGCAGGATCCCGTGCTGCGCGGAAGGCTGTAGTGCGACGATTGTTGTCGGCCGGGTTAACGCGCTGGAGTTCATGCAACATTTCGGCGCGTCGGGGATTGAAGGATTGTCGCTTGGTGTTGCCGGATTGACCTTGTGGCGGGTATGCGGCGACGGCTACAAGGGTGAAACTGGAATGCGCCTGCCGATGGGGACACCGATGCTCGTGAAATTCACTGCCGCCAGACTGTTGCCGGTGCTGCTCGCGGCAGCCGCTGTTGCCGTGATCGGCGCCAGCACTGCCGACGCCGCGCCGAAGAAGCGAGGGTACACCTCCGACCAGATCCGCTACGGCGCCCGTGGCCCGAATCGGGTCTATCAGGCCGGCCCGCGCACTCGGGTGTACGTCACCAAGCGGTCCTGGCTCGACGCCGGCACCGAAGTGCAGCCCGGCGAACGCCACTTCTCCGACTACGCCTTCCCGCCGGGCTACTCGTTCGCCCGCGAGAACGGCCAGCGCCCGACCGATCGTCAGCCGCTCAACCCGGCGTCCGATCTCGGCGGCTATCCGATCGGCTTCCCGCTGTACTGATCCGCCCGCGGCATCTGCCGCTGGCCGGGACAGCTTCAGAAACGACGACGCCCGCCGATCCGGCGGGCGTTTTCATTTTCTGTTCGACGTCCCCGCCGGGACTGGCCCGGCGGTTCTTCATATTTCTTTGAAGACGGCTTCGTGGACCATGTCCGCGAACCAGGTCGTCAGGCGTGCAGCGCCTGCAGCTCGGCGACGATCGCTTCGCCCATCTGCGAGGTCGACACCACGGTCGCGCCTTCGCTCTTGATGTCGGCGGTGCGCAGGCCCTTGGCCAGCACCGCGGCGATTGCTTCGTCGAGCTTGTCGGCGAGCGCGCCCATGTCAAGCGAATAGCGCAGCGCCATACCGAACGAGGCCAGCATCGCCACCGGGTTGGCCATGCCCTTGCCCGCGATATCGGGCGCCGAGCCATGCACCGGCTCGTACATCGACTTGCGCTTGCCGGTCTTGGCGTCGATCTCGCCGAGCGAGGCCGACGGCAACATGCCGAGCGAGCCGGTCAGCATCGCCGCGATGTCGGACAGCATGTCGCCGAACAGATTGTCGGTGACGATGACGTCGAACTGCTTCGGCCATTTGACCAGATTCATGCCGCCGGAATCGGCGAGCTGGTGGTCGAGCTGGACGTCCTTGTATTCGCGGTCGTGCACGGCGGTGATCACTTCGTTCCAGAGCACGCCCGTCTTCATGACGTTGCGCTTCTCCATCGAGGTGACCTTGTTGCGGCGCTTGCGGGCGAGGTCAAACGCGACCCGGCCGATCCGCTCGATCTCGTAGGTGTCGTACACCTGGGTATCCACTGCACGCTTCTGGCCGTTGCCGAGGTCGGTGATGGTCTTGGGCTCGCCGAAATAGACGCCGCCGGTCAGCTCGCGCACGATCATGATGTCGAGACCTTCGACCACATCGGGCTTCAGGCTCGAGGCTTCCGCGAGCGCCGGGTAGCACACCGCCGGGCGGAGATTGGCGAACAGCGCCAGATCCTTGCGCAGCCGCAGCAGGCCGGCCTCGGGCCGCGCGTCGTAGGGCACGCCGTCCCACTTCGGGCCGCCGACCGCGCCGAAGATCACCGCGTCGGAAGCCTGCGCCAGCGCCATGGTGGCGTCGGTGATCGCCACCTTGTCGGCGTCATAGGCGGCGCCGCCGACCAGGCCGTGCTCGGTCTCGAAGCTGGCAATGCCGGCCTTGTTGAGCCAGTCGATCAGCCGGCTGACCTCGGCCATCACTTCGGTGCCGATGCCGTCGCCGGGGAGAAGAAGCAGTTTGTGCGTTGCCATATGAGCCTCGATATCAATGGAGGTCGTCATGCCCGGGCTTGGCCCGGGCATCCATCCGTCTCGCAAGAAGCTGGATTGCCGGGTCGAGCCCGGCAATGACGCCGTGAGGAATTCGCGGGCCGAGTGCTAGATCGCTGGTGCCGGCTTGGCAAGACAGTGTTGCCGCCGCTGCGTGTTGCGGGTGGGGCGCATTCGCTGTCAGAATGACCGCGCCGGAGACCTTTCCTTGACCCTGCTTGATCGCACCGAGGCGGCGCCCGCTCATCCCGCGCGCCTGATCCTGATCCTGTCGCTTGCGCCGACCGTCGGGCTCGGCATCGGCCGGTTTGCCTATTCGCTGCTGCTGCCGGACATGCGCGACAGCCTCGGCTGGTCGTATTCGGCCGCCGGATTCATGAACACCATCAATGCGGCGGGCTATCTGATCGGCGCGCTGGTAACGTCCCGGCTGGTCGCCCGGTTCGGCATGGCGGCGATCGTGCGGATCGGTACGCTGGCCTGCGTCGCTTCGCTGGCGCTGTGCGCGCTGTCGGGCAATTTCGCACTGCTGTCGGCGGCACGGCTGATCGCCGGGATCGGCGCGGCGCTGGCCTTCGTGGCTGGCGGGGCGCTGGCGACCACGATCGCGCAGGCGCAGCCGGCGCGCTCGGCGTTTCTGCTCAGCCTGTTCTACGCCGGCCCCGGCATCGGCATCCTGTCGTCGGGGCTGATCGCGCCGTTTTTGCTGCAGGCGGCCGGCCCCGGCTCGTGGTGGCTCGGCTGGCTGGTGCTGGCGACGCTGTCGGCCGCGATGACGCTGCCGGTGCTGCTGGCGCCGATCGGGGTCGATGCCGGTCTCGGCGGCGGCCGCGCCGCGCCGTTCCGAATCGCCCCGGTGCTGATCTATCTGGCCGGCTACTTCATGTTCGGGGCCGGCTACATCGCCTACATGACCTTCATGATCGCCTATGTGCGCGACGCCGGCGGCGGCGCAGCAGCCCAGAGCGCGTTCTGGTGCCTGATCGGGATCAGCGCTTTCGTCACGCCCTGGGTGTGGCGCCGGGTGATGGCGCTGCATCGCGGCGGGCTGTCGACCACCATCATTCTGGCCGTCAATGCGGTCGGCGCAGTGCTGCCGCTGTTCAGCCTGTCGCCCTTGATGCTGGCGACCTCGGCGTTGGTGTTCGGGGTGTCGTTCTTTGCGGTGGTGGCCTCGACCACGGCCTTCGTGCGCTTCAACTATCCGCAGGCCGCCTGGCCCGGCGCGATCGCCGCGCTGACGATCGCGTTCGGAATCGGCCAGACCGTCGGCCCGCTGGTGGTCGGCGCCATCACCGACGCGATCGGCTCGCTGTCCTCGGCGCTCGCCGTCTCGGCCGCCACGCTGGCGCTCGGCGCGGTGCTGTCAGCGTTCCAGCGGCCGCTGCGCGATTAGCCTAAGGGGAGAGTCATTCCGGGGCGCTCGCATAGCGAGCGAACCCGGAATCCGGAGGTTGGTGGGACTTATGTCCCCGCAGAACTCGTCGGGACTCCGGGTTCACGCGCGTTGCGCGTGCCCCGGAATGACCTGCCCGCGTTACTTCGCTTCCTCGATCACACCGCAGGCGATGCGGCCGCCAGCATTACCAGCGGGGTCGGACTTGTAGTCGTCGGGGCCGGCGTGGATCACCAGCGCAGTACCGCCGTCCTTGAACACCGAGTTCGGCTTGCCCTTGGCGAGCGTCACCGCATCGTTGACGACGTCGATGCTCAGCGCGCCGGAGGCCGGCACGTCGAGGTTCGGCATGTCGCCCGCATGGGCGCCGCCCTCGGCCATCTTGCCGTGCTTCTTGTTCTCCGGATTGAAGTGGCCGCCCGCCGAGGTGAACGGCGGCTCGCATTTGCCGACCGCGTGGATGTGGAAGGCGTGTTCGCCAGGCGGCAATCCCTTCAGCGCCAGCTTGATGGTGACGCCTTTGCTGCCCTGGGTCAGCATCGCGGTGCCGACCTCGGCGCCTTCGGCGTTTTTCAGCGTTGCCTTGGCGCTGTCTGCCGCCATCGCCGCCGTGGTGACGCCGAGCAGCGCGCCGGTGAACAACAAAGCTCGCAGAATCATTAGGACCTCCCGTGACGTGTGTTCTGAATCCGTGAGCGGGACGCTAACATCGCCGCCACAGCGCCCACAACACGCGATTGGCCGCGGATTTGACCGGGAACTTTTTGCGACTGTTGGGACGTGATGAAACTCTCGCGAGCCATTCCGGGTTCGCGCGCTATCGCGCGAGCACGGGAATGACGGGGCGGGTGCTTACAACCCGCTGAACGAATTGTAGCCCTGGTCCTCCCAATAGCCGCCTTTGTAGTCGTTGGTGACTTCCATCGACACGACGTATTTCGGGTTCTTGAAGCCGAGCTTGGTCGGAATCCGGATCTTCATCGGATAGCCGTAGGCGCGCGGCAGCACTTCGCCGCCGAACTTGAAGGTCATCTGGGTCTGCGGATGCAGCGCGGTCGGCATGTCGATCGGCGAGGTGTAGTCGTCGGCACAGCGGAACCAGACGTAGTTTGCCTTGGTGTCGGCGCCGATCAGCTCGAGGAAATCGCGCAGCCGCACGCCGCTCCACTGGCCGATCGCGCTCCAGCCTTCGACGCACACATGCCGGGTGATCTGCGACACTTCCGGCAGCTTCGTCAGCTCCTGCAAGGTCCAGCTCTTCTTGTTCTGGACCAGCCCCGAAACCTCCAGCTTCCATTCGCTGCCGTCGATCGTCGGTGCCTCGTCCAGTGAGTAGTAGGCGTTGAACGGAAACGGCCGGGTGATCTCCGTCTCGCTGAAGGTCGGCGCCAGCGTCGTCGGACTGAAAATCGCCGCCTGCACCGCATCGTTGAATTTCGACACCTTGGCGAGCAGATGCTCGGCACTGTCGCCGTCCACGACGTCGCACCCGGTCAGCAACGTCAGGGCGCCGAGGCTTGCGCCGCCGGCCAGAAACCGCCGCCGCGAGACATCCGGCATCAGTTTGGCGGCATCGCGAACCAGCAGCTTCTTGTCGACGCCCGGGATCAGCAGTCGTTTGATGCGCAGCATATCCTTGTCCTCTTGGCGTCATGACGAGGAGCACAGCGACGAAGCAATCCAGTTCAGTGCGTGTGGGGTGGATTGCTTCGCTGCACTCGCAACGACGGAGAATCTGCTTCGAGTTCAGCGTCCGATGATCATCGCCCGCAGCGCCTTCGGCACCAGGGCGGCCAGCGCGATGTGGATCGCCGAGAACGCGACGATCGCGCTCATCGCGGCAAAATGCACGTAGCGCGCGGTGTCGTAGCCGCCCAGCAGAGCGGTCAGTAAATGGAATTGCACGGGCTTCCAGATCGCGAGGCCGGACGCCACGATCACCACGCCGACCAGCAACACGCCGACATACAGCGCTTTCTGCACCGCGTTGTAGCGGTGGAGGTCGTCGTGCGACAGCCGGAGTCGGACCGCCTGCGACAGGTCGGAGGCGATGGCCGAGAGCAAGATCGGCCACAGCTTGCGGCGAAACCGGCCGGTGGCGAAGCCGAGAATGACGTACAGCACGCCGTTGATCACCAGCACCCACATCGCCGCGAAGTGCCACAACAGCCCGCCGCCGAGCCAGCCGCCGAGCGTCAGACTTCGTGAGAACTGGAAGTCGAACAGCGGGGCGGCGTTGTAGATCTGCCAGCCGGACAGGATCATGGCCAGCATCGCGGCGGCGTTGATCCAGTGCATCACCCGGACCCATATCGGATGCAGAGCCGCGCCGGACTCGGGGGCCGCTGCGGTGGTGGGGGCAGGATCGGTCAGTGCAGTGGTGGACATCGGCCCTATTCCTGAAAGCCAGCGCTTACACCGAATATTACGGGCAATGCACCTGTTTCGTTACTGCCGATTTTCGATCATTGCGCCGTCACAGGCGAGCGGGATCACGAAAGCGCGAGCCGGTTGCCCGGCCCGCGCCCTCGTTCGCGGCAGGTCGCCGCGGTCTCCGCCGCGCCTTGGGGGACATTGAGCGCTGCGAAGGTGAGCCGCGATTACGACGGCATCAGCACGGTATCGATCACATGGATCACGCCGTTCGACTGGTTGACGTTCGGGATCGTCACCGTCGAGCTGCCGCCCTTGGTGTCGATCAGCATCACCTGGTTGCCCATCCGCTTCACCGTCAGGGTTTCGCCTTCCACGGTCTTCAGCTTCTTGCCGTCGGTGAGGTCAGCGGCTTCGAGCTTGCCGGGCACCACATGGTAGGTGAGAATCTTGGTG
Organism: Rhodopseudomonas parapalustris; assembly: GCF_053772255.1. Lineage (NCBI taxonomy): Bacteria > Pseudomonadati > Pseudomonadota > Alphaproteobacteria > Hyphomicrobiales > Nitrobacteraceae > Rhodopseudomonas > Rhodopseudomonas parapalustris. Next base: position 75,751 of record NZ_JAMKBZ010000023.1, read on the forward strand.
AGCTGAGCCTTGTTCTCCGGCTTCACGAGCGTGTCGACGGTGCCGGCCGGCAGCTTGTCGAATGCCGTGTTGGTCGGCGCGAACACCGTGAACGGGCCCTTGCCCTCCAGCGTCTTGACCAGGCCGGCAGCCTTGACGGCGGCGACCAGCGTGGTGTGATCCTTGGACTTGACGGCGTTCTCGACGATGTTCTTCGACGGGTACATCGGCGCGCCGCCGACCATCACGGTGTCGCCGGAGCTCTTCATCATCTTGCCGGATTCGGCGGAGGCCGGGACGCTCACGGTAGCGGTGAGCGCGACAGCGCTGAAAGCGGCGGCGGTCAGCAGGGCAATTCGCTTCGACATTGGTTTCTCCCGAAAGTGATTGCAGCCCGCGACCGTCGCGGGCGAGGTTGGTGACCCCGGTGCGAACCCGCAGTGGTTCGTCATCTGGTCGCGGCGAGCTACGGCAGGTTTTCGGCGCCGTTTCAGGGAATCTTTTTTGTCGCAGGGTGAAACTGAACGCGGTCTTGTTCGTTTCGGCGCGCCGGCGCGCGGTTCTGCCGTTGCGCTGGTCGGAGCGTTCTTGGTATCCAACGGCGCTTTCCCGATAACCTGACGCGCTCCGGAACATCGACATGAACGCTAACCTGTTCGCCCGCCTGTTCGACAAGCTCGACGACCCGCACAAGCTCGCGATCGAAACCGTCGCTGGCGACAAGATCAGCTACACCGATCTGGTGGCGCGGGCAGGGCGCGTCGCCAACGTGCTGGTGGCGCGCGGCCTGAAGGTCGGCGACCGTGTTGCGGCGCAAACCGAGAAGTCGGTAGAGGCGTTGGTGCTGTATCTCGCCACGGTGCGTGCGGGCGGCGTGTATCTGCCGCTCAACACCGCCTATACGCTGCACGAGCTCGATTACTTCATCACCGATGCCGAGCCCAGGATCGTGGTGTGCGATCCGTCCAAGCAGGGCGGCATTGCGGCGATCGCCGCCAAGGTCGGCGCGACGGTCGAGACGCTCGATGCCGACGGCAACGGATCGCTGACCGAGGCCGCGGCCCAGGCGAGCGCGGATTTCGCCACCGTTGCGCGCAGCAACGACGACCTCGCCGCGATTCTCTACACCTCGGGCACCACCGGCCGTTCCAAGGGGGCGATGCTCAGCCACGACAACCTCGCGTCGAACTCGCTGACGCTGGTCGACTACTGGCGCTTTACGCCGGACGACGTGCTGATCCACGCGCTGCCGATCTATCATACGCACGGATTGTTCGTGGCCAGCAACGTCACGCTGTTCGCGCGCGGATCGATGATCTTCTTGCCCAAGCTCGACCCGGACCGGATCATCGACCTGATGGCGCGTGCCACCGTGCTGATGGGGGTGCCGACGTTCTACACGCGGCTGCTGCAGAGCCCGCGGCTAACCAAGGAATCGACCAGCCATATGCGGCTGTTCATCTCAGGTTCGGCGCCGCTGCTCGCCGACACGCACCGCGAATGGCAGGCGCGCACCGGCCACGCCGTGCTCGAGCGCTACGGCATGACCGAGACCAATATGAACACTTCGAACCCGTATGACGGCGACCGCGTCCCCGGCGCGGTGGGCCCGGCGCTGCCGGGTGTCTCGGCGCGGGTCACCGATCCGGAAACCGGCAAGGAGCTGGCGCGCGGCGAGATCGGCATGATCGAGGTGAAGGGCCCGAACGTGTTCAAGGGCTATTGGCGGATGCCGGAAAAGACCAAGTCGGAATTCCGCGACGACGGCTTCTTCATCACCGGCGACCTCGGCAAGATCGACGAGCGCGGCTACGTCCACATCCTCGGCCGCGGCAAGGATCTGGTGATCACCGGCGGCTTCAACGTCTATCCGAAGGAAATCGAGAGCGAGATCGACGCCATGCCGGGCGTGGTCGAATCCGCCGTGATCGGCGTGCCGCATGCCGATTTCGGCGAAGGCGTCACCGCCGTCGTGGTGCGCGACAAAGGCGCCACGATCGACGAAGCACAGGTGCTGAAGGGCCTCGACGGCCAGCTCGCGAAGTTCAAGATGCCGAAGAAGGTACTGTTCGTCGACGACCTGCCGCGCAACACCATGGGCAAGGTCCAGAAGAACGTTCTGCGCGACACCTACAAGGATATTTATAAGTAACAACTCGCGCCTTCACCGTCCTTACACACACCGTCATTCCGGGGCGCGCGCAGCGCGAACCCGGAATCTCGACGTTGTTGCGCACCCGTTCGTTTCCATCGCATCGAGATTCCGGGTTCGCTCGCTGACGCGAGCGTCCCGGAATGACGGGGGATGGGGCAGCGAACTAACTGCCAACTATGATGGCGTGAGGCACGGCGTCAAATCTCCCCTCCCCCTTGTGGGGAGGGGTCGGGGGTGGGGGGGCCACGAGCCGCAGTGCTCGCGGCACCCCACCCCGGCCTCCGCTTCGCCCTAGCCGATGCCGCGCATCGGCGCAATTTTAAGTCACGGTGACCGAAGGGCACCTATGCGACCCTCCCCGCAAAGGGGGAGAAAACGCCAGTCGCCGATATAACGAGCGTCTGTAAGTTGGACGCGAGGTTTCGAGATGCGTAGCTTAGGAGATTCCGAGGTGGAGAAGGGGCCGCCCCAAACGATAGAGGCGGCCCCGTTAGTTTCAGTTATGTCCGATCACGGGCATTCGGGAAGGGAGAGCAGGTTGTTGGGCTGCTCTCCGTCAGCTTCAGTTTTCAGATACTTGTTGCCGAAGCGGCTCACGGCAACGGTAACCCAAACAGCATCTCCGTTGGGAGGCTTGACCCAGAAACGCCATTCGCGCGCGTCAATAAGACGGATGGCATCCTCTTGAGTGATGCGCCACGGCGCATCTTCATATCCGCCTACATGAGTGATGCGTTCGTGGGGGTTGAACCGATCAGATTTGCGGATGCATTTGATCTGACAGGTTTTAATCGCAGTCGCAGTGTTCATTATCCATCTCCGTTAACAACGTGGGGACGGGCTTGACCACTGGCAATAACTCCGATTCTATCGGCGTGCTGACTACTGCTCAGTGTCCCGCCTTGCCCGTCTCCTGGGTGATTGGCGGGCCGAAACTTCGGAGCCGTCGAACCGTGCAAGGGTTTGGCGGCTTCTTAGTTTCGGTTGCAGCGAAGGTATGGGAACCTCGTCTGACCCGTCAAGCAATAGTGCGGGTTGCTGAATCAAATACTAAATGTGGTGGATTAGGGTGGAAAAAGCGGGCCGCGGAACTTCGCTTCTGACGCTAACCCGCTGATCTATTAGGAGGATTTCTCGGAGCGGAGAGCGCCGACCAAACGCTTCGATGCTGATATTTGAATACTATAAGTAATCCTCCACCGAGCTACCCCCGCTATTCACAGCGCATGTGTGGTCGCTAACGCTGCCGGACTACTGAGTTAGTCGTCCGTGAAGTTT
>NZ_JAMKBZ010000024.1:0-75958 GCF_053772255.1 Rhodopseudomonas parapalustris
GGCTGAACACTTGTCCGGGCGATCGCGTACTCCAGGGCGTTCGTGCTGAACTAACAGGTTCTCTGGGATACTGGATCACCCGCATGCGCGGGTGACGACGACGGTGAAGCGATTACTTCACCCGCGACTTCGTCCGATTTTCCGCGAGCCCGTCGCGCGCCAATTGGTCGGCGCGTTCGTTTTCGGCATGGCCGGCGTGGCCTTTGACCCAATGCCAGCGGACCTGGTGGCTCTTCAGCGCGCCGTCGAGACGCTGCCACAGATCGACGTTCTTCACCGGCTTCTTGTCGGCGGTCTTCCAGCCGTTGCGCTTCCAGTTGTGGATCCAGCTTCCGATGCCGTTCTTGACGTATTGGCTGTCGGTATAGAGATCCACCGTGCACGGCCGCGTCAGCGCTTCCAGCGCCGAGATCGCCGCCAGCAGCTCCATGCGATTGTTGGTCGTTTGCGGCTCGCCGCCTTTGAGCTCTTTTTCGGTGTCGCCGAATTTGAGGATGGCGCCCCACCCCCCGGGGCCCGGGTTGCCGGAGCAGGCGCCGTCGGTGTGGATGATCACCGGCCTGACTGCGTCCTCGCTCACGCCACCGCCCCTGCGATCTCGACCCCATAGTCGCGAATTCCGGCGACATTCTGCTGGAAGCGCAGCTTGCGGACGTATTCCATCGGGTCCTTCGGCTTGACCAGCGCGCCCTCCGGCACGTTGAGCCAGTCGACCAGGCGGGTCAGCAGGAAGCGCAGCGCGGCGCCGCGGGCCAGCAGCGGCAGCGCCGCCTGCTCGGCCGCGTCGAGCGGGCGCTCGCGGGTGTAGGCGTTCAGCAGCGCCCGCGCCTTGGTGACGTTGAAGGCATGATCGGCCTCGAAGCACCAGGCGTTCAGGCAGATCGCCACGTCGTAGGCCAGCAGATCGTTGCAGGCGAAGGTGAAGTCGATGATGCCGGAGACATCGTCGCCGATGAAGAACACATTGTCGGGAAACAGGTCGGCATGGATCAGCCCCTGCGGCAGATCGCTCGGCCACACCCCGCTTTCCAGGTAGCTCAACTCGGCAGCGAGGAAATCGCGCAGACCCGGCTGCACCTCGTCGGCGCGCGCTTCGGCTGCGGCGAACAGCGGCCGCCAACCGGCGACCGACAGCGCGTTCGCCCGCTTCATCGCAAAGCCGCGGCCGGCCAGATGCATTTTGGCCAGCGCCTCGCCGACGCCGGCGCAATGCACAACCGAAGGCTTGCGCGGCCACACCCCGTCGAGGAAGCCGATGATCGCCGCCGGACGGCCGGCGAGCGTCGCCAGAGACCGGCCTTCGCGATCGGCGACCGGCTGCGGGCAGTTGATGCCGTTTCCGGCCAGATGCGTCATCAGCGACAGGAAGAACGGCAGATCGTCGCGCGCGACGCGCTTTTCGTACAGCGTCAGGATGAAATAGCCGCGCGAGGTGTGCAGCAGGAAGTTGGAGTTCTCGACGCCTTCGGCGATGCCCTTGTAGGACAGCAGGTCGCCGATGTCGTAGCGGCTCAGGAAATCCGCGAGCTCGTCGGCGGCGACGTCGGTGTAGACCGCCATGTCGTGATCCGATCAGAAGGAAAAATCTGGCGGCTTCCTAGACCAAGACGGGGCGCGATGAAAGGGCGCCCCGGTGGAGGTCTCCGCCCCGGCCGGACTTATTCCGCGGCGTCGGGACGCAGCACCCGCGGCACCGGGAAGAACTCGTTTTCTTCCGCCGCCGACACCGTCTCGACCGACAGATCGAAGCGCTCGGCGAAGGCGCCCATGATCTCCTCGACGATCACCTCGGGCGCGGAGGCCCCGGCGGTGAGGCCGAGCACCTTGATGCCCTCGAACTGGCTCCAGTCGAGATCGGAGGCGCGCTGCGCCAGCACCGCGACCTTGCAGCCCTCGCGCTCGGCGACTTCGCGCAGCCGCTGCGAGTTCGACGAATTCGGCGCGCCGACCACGATCATGGCGTCGACCACCGGCGCGACCTTCTTCACCGCCGCCTGGCGGTTGGTGGTGGCGTAGCAGATGTCCTCGCGGTGCGGCCCGGCGATGTTCGGGAAGCGCTCGCGCAGCACCGCCACGATGCCGGCGGTGTCGTCGATCGACAGCGTGGTCTGGGTGACGAAGGCGAGGTTGTCGGGGTCCTTGGGCTGATACGCCGCAGCATCCGCCGCGGTCTCGATCAGCGTCACCGCGCCGGGCGGCAACTGGCCGAGGGTGCCGACCACCTCCGGGTGATGCGAATGGCCGATCAGCAGGATCTCGCGGCCGCGCTTGAAATGGATCGCCGCCTCGCGGTGCACCTTGGTGACCAGCGGGCAGGTGGCGTCGATCGAGAAGAAGTTCCGCGCCATCGCGTCTTCCGGCACCGATTTCGGCACGCCGTGGGCGGAGAACACCACCGGGGCCTTGGTGTCCGGAATCTCTTCCAGTTCCTCGACGAAGATCGCGCCCTTGGCGCGCAGGCTGTCGACCACGTATTTGTTATGGACGATCTCGTGCCGGACGTAGACGGGGGCGCCGTACATCGCCAGCGCCCGCTCGACGGTATCGATCGCCCGCACCACCCCGGCGCAGAACCCGCGCGGCGAACAAAGGACGATTTTCAGCGGCGGTTTGGCGAGCATTGGCAACGATCCGGGGGGCCTGGGCGCCGTGCAGAACCGGCGGAAAACGGGCGCACGCCATCGGCGCTGCGCATCGGACGAACGGTGTAGGAATTGGGCCGGGTTTAAGGCCCTGTCAAGGCCGGATCACCTGCACTTTAGCAAGGCTCCTTGCGCGGCGAGGCCCGGACGGCATATATAAGCGGCAATTCCCGTCATCCTCGACGACCCCGCCTTGCCTCAGGACGAATCCGGAGGGGCAAGGGACAAAGGAGATTTGCCATGAGCAACGCACCGCTGATGCCGAAGGCCACCGCCGTCTGGCTGCTCGACAACACGGCGTTGACGTTCGATCAGGTCGCCGACTTCACCAAGATGCACGTCTTGGAGGTCAAGGCGATCGCCGACGGCGACGCCGCCCAGGGCATCAAGGGCATGGACCCGATTTCGACCGGCCAGCTCACCCGCGACGAGATCGAAAAGGGCGAAGGCGATCCGGATTACCGCCTGAGGCTCGCCGAGAGCAAGGTGGTGCTGCCGCAGGCCGCCAAGAAGAAGGGCCCGCGCTACACCCCGGTGTCGCGCCGCCACGAGCGCCCGAGCGCGATCCTGTGGCTGGTGCGCAACCACCCCGAGCTGAAGGACGCGCAGATCATGCGCCTGGTCGGCACCACCAAGACCACGATCGCGAGCGTGCGCGACCGCACCCATTGGAACGCCGCGACCCTGACCCCGATGGACCCGGTGACGCTCGGCCTGTGCTCGCAGCTCGACCTCGACTTCGAGGTTCAGCGCGCCGCCAAGGAAAAGCCGATCGACCAGCAATACGGCGGCGCCACCCTGCTGCCGGCCTCCGAGACCACCCGCAAGGAAGCCGAATACGAAGCGGCGACCTCCGGCAAGAGCCAGGACGATCTCGACGTCGACGCGGTGTTCGCCAAGCTCAAGACCATCGGCGGCAAGAAGCAGGACGACGAGGACGAAGACGGCGGCTTCTGAGCCGCCCACCCTCACGGCCATCGCCCGCGCAGGCGGGCGACCCAGGATCCCAGAGCGCGTGTTGCTGACCGCAGGCTCTCTGGAATACTCGATCCTCCGCCTGCGCGGAGGATGACGGATGGAGCGCGTTGCCGCTCCGCGGCCGGCATCAGCGCGAAGCGCCCTCATCGCCCGCTCCCCGCCTTGCGCCCATCGCGCATCCGCTCGCCGTCCTGCAGCCGCGCCAGCGCCTGATCGCGGCGGCGGCGCTGCAGGTTGGTGTACAGCGTGTCGATCATCTTCCACTGCGGCTCGGTCGGCGGCTCCATCGGCACGACGGCGCAGAGCATCGGCGTGCGGCAGCCGCGCGCCCGGCGGCAGTCCTTCTTGGGGCAGCGCTTGTGCGCCTGCGCTTCATCTGCCAGCGCGCGCTGCAGCGCGCGGCGTGCCGCCAGCATGTCGGTTTCGAGCCGAAGCCGCGCCCGCTTGGCACTGGCCTGCTGCTCGAGTGCAACCAGCCGCGCGTGATCCCAGCTAAGGTATTCGGTCGGCCAAGTCGGCATCGCTCCCTCCTGATGTTGATACCAGCGGGCGCGCACGCATGCGGCGGCGTTGCCCGCAAAAGCCTTGCGTGAGTGATGGGTTCAGGGGGCCTCCGGTCGGCCATCGGGCCGAGGGAGGTGGAGCGCCGAAAGACGCGCCTTTGGTAGGACCCGCGGCCTCATGCCTCGGATCGCCGAAGCGCGAGCGCCGCGGAAACGTCTTTCGACGCTCCACCGTGGCGACTTTTGGCTGAAGGACCGTGCTTCCGGGACACGGCGAGCTTGCGGGCTTTCCCCGGCCTCTACCGTACCCGTCCAGCCTCTGTCGCGGCGGCCGCTCGTAGTAGCGGCGGACGGCGACCCTCAGCCTCCCGGAGGTACAGGGCGACGTCCACCCCACACCCGCAGGCGCCACACCCCGCCCCGCGACGACCAGCGTCCCGGCAACGCGCCCCTCGATGGGGCGGGATGAATGGGAATATAATCCAGGTACGGAATGTTGTCAAACGACAAGTCGGGAGGCCGTAGGCGATGAGCGCAGCGTCATCCGCTGTTTCCGTTGACGCCACGTACGGGGGTTAGGCATCGGCTAACCAGCCCTATGTGCTGAATTACACCGCGCCGCGATGCATAATGCGAATCTGCGACGAGTCATAGTTGGCCATCTTGACCGCGCTCACACCTTCTCGATACGCGTCACCAATACTTCGCCCTCTCACGAGGCCGTCGTAGAAGCCACGCGAAAACTCGATGGCCGCACCATCATCTATAGAGTCGTCCATTCCGATCGTAATCGGCGATATCGTATCCGTAAGCGACACAACTGACCCACAAGCATTCAGGATCACCGCCTTCGCACTACCCTGATTCTCAATAACTTCAGCGATAGCCTTCAGCGGAACCGGGGTGGAATTTCCTGACTCATCTTCAAATATCAAATTCTCCGAGTCGGAATGCCCAGCAAAATGAATAATGTCGTACTTTCCATCAAGTAAAGCCCGACGAAAATCCGTCGCGGTTGCCGCCGGAAGCGGCGCAAGTAACAACTTGAACGATCGCTCTTTTGATTTAGTTAGATCAGTTAGAATCTTATATTCGCCATGCACCCTGAGCGAATCTACGTCCGCCGGCGTGCAATACACAAAGAGAATTCTTACGGTATCAAGAATCTCACCAAGCTCTCCGACCAACCCATCCGTTCCACGGATATCGCTGCGACTATCGCTACCTAAACTCCGCCAGATTTCCTGGATTTGGTTCAGCAATCCATCGAGCTGAATCGGCTGTTTAGGCGTCCCCGGAAGTTGCGCAGAAACACTAATTGATAAGGCCTCCGACCTTAATCGTTCTGCAACTCGGGGGTTTGATTCAGCGACAGCATCTGCGATCTTTAGACACAAAGATACCAATGCTCGATTGGCATCGCCGCGATCGAAGGGGAGTTTCGATGTTAACCCTTCTAGTCCTCCAACCGACTCCAGAACTCTGTGTGCAACAATCTTCCCTTGCTCAGTAAACTCCTCAACATCGTTCAAGAATGGCAATTCTGCCTCCCCAATGGAAAGCTCCTTAGCCATTCGGCCGACAGTGGCCTCCGGAACAGCCGGACATACGCACGTCTTTGAACCACACTGAATGCAAAGCCCCGGAAATCGGGCGACAAACTCCTTCGAAAATGAAAACGAGAGCCCCTCTTGCGCGAGCCTCATCGTGTGCTCATTGGCAATACCCATGATATAGGAGAAGGTATCTGCAGCCTCGCCCAGGAAATATTTGGGATGTCGCTCAAACACCCTCACCGCCTCAGATAATTCGCCTAGCTCCTCAAGCAGACCGATAGTACTTCTTCCGTGCTCTTCCAACGACCGTGGATAGATTTGTTGGAACATTTCCTGCCAGCCGTCTAATGTCTTTGGCCTATTAGTCCAGTTTCTCTTATAGAAATTTTCGACCTCTTGATGATTGACCGTAGGGTTTGTTCCTCGCACGAGCTTGCAATCGACCTCCTTGTGAGGAGCCAATCTACAATAGGGGCACACCCCCGGAAATTTCCGAAAGACCAATTCCTCTACACTGCGCACTCGCATCTTCGCCAGTAGAGGAAAATACCAACCCAACGCCTTGCAGAGCGCATCAGTTACCTCAAGTCCTTCGCGCTTCTTCTTTCGATCATGGATCGTGAGCATCCCGCACACTTCAACAAAGTGAGCAAAGGTTGCCGTCGATGTTCTGTGGGTATTCTTATCGACGTAGATATAGGAGACCATTCGATACAACTCATCCAATGTGGGCTCCGCCGCGATAGATTTCATTTCAAATGCTCCAAAACACTCAATGGTTGCAGCATAGCAAAGCACAATTGACGCGCAAGTCACCCTACTCGACGATACCGGTTTCTGATCGGCAGCTCGTAGGGCGGATTAGCGAAGGGTAATCCGTCCTCTTCATTGGCGTCGCGCATCGGCGGGTTACGCCTTCGGCTAACTCGCCCTACGCTCTGATCGCGTCGCGGCGATCCTTGCCACAACGGCGAGATTCCGGGTTCGCTCGCCTCGCGAGCGCCCCGGAATGACCTGCTTAGCCTCAGTGTACAATCCTCTCTCCACGTCATTCCGGGGCGCGCGGAGCGCGAGCCCGGAATCCATACTCACTGTGGATGCTGTAAGGGCGCGGCGTTGCATCGGTGCGGCAAAACTCAAACGGCGGTGGTTATGGATTCCGGGCCTGCGCGCCGGTGGCGCGCATCCCGGAATGACGCGGGGAGAAGACGTCGTTTCGCGATGCTCTGGACATGCGAAGTGACCGCCCCCGCGTTGCTGCCATGCATTGACGGTCCGTGGGGCGGATGAGCGCGGCGTCATCCGCCGCCTTCACCGGCGTCGCGTATCGGCGGGTTACGCCTTCGGCTAACCCGCCCTACCCGCTGAGCGAGCATCATCGCCGCACCGAACGATTCCAAGCTCGGCGCATGGAAGCACGACCACGATCGCGGTAGTGTGCCACGCAGCTCAAACCGAGACCATGATGCGGATCACAACGGCGATCATCGAACGAGCCAGGCGCACCGCGAACGGGTTCAAGGATCTTGAGCTGGCGGCCGACGAAGTGATCGCGTCCGGCGATGCGGCGGGGGCGAAAGAGATTGCGGTGGAGCTGTTGCGATCCGAGGTCCATCAGGCCCGCTGTGTGGCGACGTTGATTCTCGGGCGTCTCGCGGCCTTCGACGGCGATGCGCTCGCCGTGCTGAAACAGCGCGTCAGCCTGGACGACGATTGGCGCGTGCAGGAGATTTTGGCCAAAGCGTTCGACCGGTTCTGCGCGGACACCGGCTATGAGGCCGCGCTGCCGACCATCCGGGAGTGGTTGTCGGCGGCATCCGCCAACACAAGGCGCGCCGTGACCGAGGGGTTGCGGATATGGACGGCGCGGCCCTACTTCCGCGCCCATCCCGAAGCCGCCGTCGCGCTGCTGTCGCCGCTGCGGAACTACGACAGCGAGTACCTGCGCAAATCGGTCGGCAATGCCCTGCGCGACATCAGCAAGAAGCACCCCGATCTGATCCGCAGCGAAATCGTGACCTGGGATCTAGATCACCAGGGCGTCCGACAAGTCCACAAGCTGGCCACGCGCCTCCTGACATCCGCCGCCGCCTGAAGCGCGTTCGGCGCGGACGGCTGGATCAGCCCGCAGGGCAGAGGAGCGTCGCGTCGTCCGTCGTCTTCATGGACGTCGCGCATCGGGGGGTACGCCTTTGGCTAACCCGCCCCACGCGCTTCGTCCCGCATTTCGTTCGACTCATGCGGACTCCACACTGGACTCACGACCCGCGTCGCCCTCACCCCAGCCCTCTCCCGCAAGCGGGAGAGGGAGCGTGCTGCGATCTGCGGCATGGCCCTTACGTCAAACTCGTAGGGGGCGGATTATCGCAGCGTGATCCGCCCTCTTCATGGACACCGCGCATGCGCCGGAACGCAAACGGCGGTGGTGATGGATTCCGCGCCTGCGCGCCGGTGACGCGCATCCCGGAATGACGCGGGGAGAGGACGTCGTGTCGCGATACGCTGGAGGTGCGGGGCGCCCTGCCCCCCGCGTCGCTGCCCCGCATTGACAGAGTCGCGCGATGCGATTGACACTTCGCGCATGGCTTATTTCTGGCTTCTGATCGCGATCGTGGTCACCGGCGGCGTGGCGGCGATCGTCAACGACACCGCCTATGGCGGCGCGCTGTTCGATTCCTCGACGGTGGTCAGCGTCGCGATGTTGTCGGCGCTGACGCTGTTCGTCGGCCGCGGCGTGCTGCGCCGGACCGGCACCAGCCAATGGCTGAACCACGCGCTGATCTGGGCCGCGATCGTGCTCGCGGTGGCGGTGGCGTATCGGCTGTGGCCGATGCTGAGCTGAGCGGCGGCTGGAAGCGGCAGTCGATCTTTGCAGCACGGCGGGATTCCAGGCTTCGCACGCGTTCACAAGCGCCGCGGAATGACTGGATAAGCGCAAGCAGATTTGACGCCGCGCAAGGCAAGCGCGGACGCGGCGCTTCTCAATGGGATCGGGAGGGCTAGCTGATGGGGTTGCTCCGTCTCGACCGGCGCGATGATGGCTGACGCTTCGCCATTGTACCGCTTGCTGTATGTCAGCGAGAATCGGATCGCAGGCGATGTCGCGGATGTCGGCCGCGAGATCGAGACGATCCTGAACGCCTCCCGCCGCCACAACCACAAGCTCGGAATTACCGGCGCGCTGATCTTCAATTGCGGGTTCTTCGCCCAGGTGCTGGAGGGGCCGCGCGATGCGGTGGAGCGGATCTTCGCGGTGATCCGCAAGGATCCGCGTCACAACAAGATCCAGGTAATTACCGCCGCCGAGGTCGAGGCCCGCGAATTCCCGGACTGGACGATGGCCTATATCGGCCGCTCGCCGAGCTGGGAGAAGGCGCTCGGCTGGATCAAGGACGACACCCATTTCGCGCCCGACGAACGCTGCGACCGGCTGTTCAAGATCGTGATGGAAATGGCCTACGATTCCGAGCTGTCGCCCGACCGGACCTTCGCGGCGCCGGGCAAGAGCTGAGGCGGTCGGCGCCTCACCCGCGCGGGCTCTGCGCCCGCAGGTAGTTCAGCATCCATTGCGCGGCGGGGCCGAGCGGGCGGGCGGCGAGGTGCGCGGCGGTCATCACCAGTTGGGCGGTGCGGTCCTCGAATTCGAGCGGCTGGATCAGCTTCAGCCGGCCGGCTTCGACATCGTCCGCCACCAGATGGGTCGGCATGCTGCCCCAGCCGAGCCCGGCCAGCAGCATCGCGTGCTTGGTGCCGAGATCGGCGAGCCGCCAGGTCTGGGTCGACAGCACGCCGTAGTCGCGCCCCTCGGTCAGCGCCGAGCGGTCGGTGAGCACGAGCTGGACGTAGCGGCGCAGCACGTCGGTCGGGATCGGCCCCTCGATCGCGGCGAGCGGATGATCCTGCGCCACCACCGGCAACAGCTGCACGGTGGACAGCGGATAGTGCTTCAGCGCGGGCTGGTCGCTGAACGGCTGCGGCACCAGGCCGATCACGCAAGTGCCGTTCAGCACCAGCTCGGCCGAGGCGCCGAGCGACTGCACGAAGATCCGCGGCGGCACCGTGGGGAAGGCGTCAGTGAAGGCGCGCAGCGCAGCGACCATCCGCGGCATCGGAAACATCGAGTCGAGCACCAGCGTCAGTTCCGGCTCCAGGCCCCCGGCCAGACTGCGGGCCTGATCGCGAAACGCCGCCGCCTCCTCGGCGATCCGCCGCGCCCGCGCCAGCAGCGCGCGCCCCGCCTCGGTCAGCACCGGCCGGTAGCCGGAGCGATCGAACAGCGACACCCCGATCTGCTGCTCCAGCTTCTGCACCCCGTAGGTGACGGCCGACTGCGCCCGCCGCAGCTTGCGGGCGGCGCCGGAGAAGCTGCCTTCGTCCGCCACCGTGAGCAGGAGCTGGATCTGGTCGAGGGTGAGGCTGTCGTTCATCATCGAAATTTTAGATGAAGATCACCAAGACTTCATCTCTTTCTTCAGGCGGCAGCGGCTCCTAAGTCAGGAGGACTGCCAAACTGGAGGACACCTATGATCCAACGACGCCTGCTGTTTCCGATCCTGGCCGCCGCGCTGGCCGTCGCGCCCGCCGCGTTCGCCGAGACCGCCCCTAAAGCCGGCGCCAACGCCCCGGCGGCGAAGACCGAGCCGGTTAAGGCGGAGAGCGGCACATATGCGATCGACCCGGACCACACCCAGGTCGGCTTCGTGATCTCGCATATGGGCTTCTCGGACTTCCGCGGCCGGTTCGGCGACGTCTCCGGCACACTGCAGCTCGATGCCGCCAACCCGGCCAAGAGCAGCTTCGACATCAAGCTGCCGACCGCCTCGGTGAACACCCCGGTCGACAAGCTGACCGCGGAGCTGACGGCGGCCGACTGGCTCGACGCCAAGGCGCATCCGGAGATCCTGTTCAAGTCGCAGAAGGTCGCTGTCACCGGGCCGCGCCAGGCCAAGGTCACCGGCGAACTGACGCTGCATGGCGTCACCAAGACCGTGACGCTCGACGCCCGGCTGCACGGCGCCGGCGTCAACCCGCTGAACAAGAAGGTGACGATCGGCTTCGATCTCACCGGCACGATCAAACGCAGCGACTTCGGCGTGACGAAATATGTGCCGCTGATTAGCGACGAGGTCCGCCTCGAGATCAGCGCCGCGTTCGAAAAGCAGAACTGATCGCCTCCCGCGCTCGCCGCATCCGGCGGCGGGCGCACCTGCCCTCGTCCGACAGAAGAAACGCCCCATGAGTTCGACGCTGCACGCTCCCCACCTCGACCAGTTGTTCGTCCAGGCCCGCACCCACAATGCCTGGACCAACAAGCCGGTGACCGACGACACCATCCACGCGCTGTACGACCTTTTGAAATGGGCGCCGACCGCGGCCAACAGCAATCCGGGCCGCTTCGTGTTCGTGCGCAGCACTGACGCCAAGGCGCGGCTGCTGACCAGCGTCGCGCCCGGCAATGTCGACAAGGTGAAAGAGGCGCCGTGCTGCGTGATCGTGGCCTACGACACCGAATTCCACGACCTGCTGCCGCAACTGTTTCCGGCGCGCGACATGCGCAGCGGCTTCGTCGGCAAGCCGGAGCTGATCACCGAGACCGCCAAGCGCAACTCGTCGCTGCAGGGCGCCTACATGATCCTCGCCGCCCGCGCGCTCGGGCTCGATGCCGGGCCGATGTCCGGCTTCGATCAGGCAGCGCTCGACGCCGAGTTCTTCCCCGACGGCCGTTGGAAATCGAACTTCCTGTGCAATATCGGCTACGGCGATGCCGAGAAGCTGTTTCCGCGCAATCCGCGGCTCGCTTTCGAGGACGCCTGCCGCGTGCTGTGACGCGGCGCTGATACCTTATCTTTCAGGGAGATTGCGACGATGCCCCGTCAACCCACCATCTTCCTGTCGCACGGCGGCGGCCCCTGCTTCTGGATGGAGCCGCCGCGGCGGTTCGGCCCGCACGCCTATGACGGATTGCGCAGCTATCTGTCCGGCGTGCTCGCCTCGCTGCCGGCGCGGCCGCGCGCAATCCTGATGGTGTCGGGCCATTGGGAGGCCGCGCTGCCGACCGTCAGCACCTCGGCGGCGCCGCCGATGCTGTTCGATTACTACGGCTTTCCCGAGCACACCTATCGGCTGAGCTATCCGGCGCCGGGAGATCCGGCACTCGCCGCGCGGGTGCAGCAGCTGCTCGGCGATGCCGGCATCGCCACCGCGACCGATGCAGCGCGCGGCTTCGACCACGGCGTGTTCGTGCCGATGCTGATCGTCGATCCGGAGGCAACGATTCCGGTGGTGATGCTGTCGCTGCAGCAGGATCTCGATCCCGTTCAGCATCTAGCGATCGGCGCCGCGCTGGCTCCCTTGCGCGACGACAATGTGCTGATCATCGGCAGCGGCAACAGCTTCCACAACCTCTCGACCTTCTTCGACGGCCAGGAGGCCGAGTCGGTGGCGTTCGATCACTGGCTCACGGAAGCTGCGACCGCGCCCGATGCCGCGGTCCGCAACGACCTTCTGGCGCAGTGGGCCAGCGCCCCCGGCGCCCGCGCCTGCCATCCGCGCGAAGAACATCTGATCCCGCTGATGGTCGCCGCCGGCGCCGCCGGCCCCGACCAAGGCCGCCGCGTGTTCCACGACGCCATCGGCAACAAGCGGATCTCCGGCTACGCGTTCGGGTGATTGACACCGTAGGATGGGTTGAGCGCAGCGAAACCCATCCTCACGATGCAGACGACGGAGCGATGGGTTTCGCCTGCGGCTCAACCCATCCTACGAACTACTCGACGCGCTCGTGCACGCGACCGCCGCAATCTCCACCGCATCTTCCTTCGTAACAACTGCGAGATTCCGGGTCTGCGTGCGGTCGCACGCATCCCGGAATGACGGCGGGTGGAGAGGAGCACGTTTGGCTCCACCGAGTCATTCCGGGGCACGCGCGTCAGCGCGTGAGCCCGGAATCTCGCGCCACGCACACGCGTAGGATGGGTTGAGCGCAGCGAAACCCATCATCACGACGCAGACGACGGAGCGATGGGTTTCGCCTGCGGCTCAACCCATCCTACGAACTCTTTCCTGACGAGCCGCGCGGTCCCCACGCATGCACGCCCCATGCACCCTTGTGCGCGGGCGGGGTGCCGAGATAGCGCAGCGCCGGCATCTCGTCGAAGATCCGGCGCTCGCGCGGGTTCTTGTAGATCACGTAATACTCGGCGCGGCGCAGCTCGAGCAGGTTGTCGCGCACCCGCTGCATGATCTGGTGCGAAAACGGGTTGAACAGATACAGCACGAACGGCTCGTCCTGGAACGCGTAGGCGCCGGCGTCGCCGTGCACCACCGAGATGGTGTCGAAGCCGGCCGCCGCGGCGTTGGCCTTCGCGGTCTGCGCCAGCTCGTCGGCGAATTCGACGCCGACGCAGGATTTGAAGCCGAGCTCGGCGGCGACGATCAGCATCCGGCCCTTGCCGCAGCCGAGATCGACGAAGCGATACAGGCGCGGATCGAGCCCGATGAACGCCACCGCGTCGCCGAGCACCGACGGATCGCTGGCCTGATAGCGCTCGCCGAAACGGCGGCTGTCGTGGCCGATGGTGAGCCCGTGCAGCTCGACGATGGAACGGGTGTCGGTGCCGTATTTGGCGTCCCAATCGATGGCAGTCCGCTGCGCGTCGCGCCCGGTCAGCAGGTCCAACAGCTTCGAGAACGACATCGCCTCGCCTCCCGGGTCTTCAGCGTTTGGTCGATGTTGCGCAGGCCAGCGGCGGCGTTACGCTAATCGGCGGGCGGCGCGATGTCGCTTGATTTCGCGCAAATCATGCGCGCGAGCAGACTGGGCGGCTCGGGGAGCTCATGCCGGAGACAAGCGACAGCGCGGCGGCCTTGCGCGACGCCGGAGAATGGACGCCGATCGGCGGCCAGGCCGGCTCCAATGCCGGCGGCCTGTTCGCCGACCCGCAAGGCCGCGCCTGGTACGTCAAAACTCCGGCGAGCGACGCTCACGCCCGGAGCGAAGTGCTGGCCAATCGTCTGTATCGGCTCGCCGGCACCAACGTCGCCGAGGTCGAGCTGGTGCGGCGCGGCGGCGGCCTTGCGGTGGCGAGCGCAATGCTGCGCGGCGCCTCGCTCGGCGAGGCACTGGCCTATCCGGAGAACGGCGTCGCCGCGGAGGTCTGCCGCGATTTCGCGGTCGATGCCTGGCTGGCCAATCGCGATGTGCTCGGCGTCGATCTCGACAACGTGCTGGTGACGCGCGACGGCGGCGTGGTGCGTATCGATCAGGGCGGCGCGCTGGCCTATCGGGCCCGCGGCGCGCGCAAGACCGACTTCGGCGCCGAGGCGATCGAATTCGACACGCTGCGCGATGCCCGCGCCAACGCGGTGGCGGCGAGTGTATTCGGCGCGATGAGCCGGCACGCGCTCGCCGCCTCCGTCGCCAAGGTGGCGCGGCTGACCGAACCCGCGATCGGCGCGGTGGTCGGCGATGTGCTCGGCGACACCGACGAGGCGCGCGTGCTGACCGCATTACTGCTGGCGCGGCGCGCCGATCTGATCCGCCGCGTCGCCGCCAGCGGCGCAGCGATCAACCGCGTCCGCGCGTTCGACACCATGGAGGAGTGATGGCGCCGCTGCGCACCAGCCAAACCCATCCGTTACAGATTGCCGAGGTGCGCGCCGGGCCGACGCTCGGGCGGATCGGCATCACCTTCTGCCCCGGCAAGCACGACGCCTCGGCGCTGACCGGCGGCTGGGCGCGCGATCTTGCCGCCGATCTCGACGCGATCCGAAGCTGGGGCGCGCGGCTGGTGATCACGCTGGTCGAGCCGCGCGAATTGGAGCTGCTGAAAGTGCCGGAGCTCGGCCTCGAGGTGGAGCGCCGCGCGATGCAGTGGCTGCATCTGCCGATCCCGGACTATCACCCGCCGACGGCGGAATTCGAACGGCGCTGGGACACCGAAGGCCGGCTGATCCGGCAGCGGCTGCGCGCCGGCGACGACGTCCTGGTGCATTGCAAGGGCGGGCTCGGCCGCGCCGGCATGATCGCGGCGCGGCTACTGGTCGAGCTCGGCGTGCCGGCGACCGAGGCGATCGCACAAGTCCGCGCGGTGCGTGGCCGCGGCGCGATCGAAACCCGTGCGCAGCAGGCGGTCGTCGAGCGGGCGCAGCCGATTCCGTGAGCGATGCGCGCCGGGCGCGATCCGCCGCAGCGGCGTTTTTCCGCAGCGCGGGACCGAGTCAAAGACGCTGTGCGGTCGATTCGCTACATCCGCGGCTTCAGGCGCAAGCCGCGCCACAACCGGACCGTCCCGATGAACGAGCTGCCGACTCCCGCCCCGCCGATGCCGCTGATCCGCAAGGGCTTCCAACTGATCGAGAACACCTTCCTGCTGCTGATCGGCACCTTCGCCGTGGTGGCGATGGCGCAGGAAGTCTACGAAACCGTGCTCAACGTCCGCGTCACGCTCAAAGAGCTGCTGCTGATGTTCATCTATGTCGAAGTGATCGCGATGGTCGCGGTGTACTACGAGAGCAAGAAGATCCCGATCACGCTGCCGATGTTCATCGCCATCACAGCGATCTCGCGGCTGTTGATCCTGCAGGGCAAGGACCAGCCGCCGGCGAACCTGCTGTACGAGAGCGGCGCGATCCTGATCCTGGCGATCGCCTGCGCGGTGATCTCGTATCGGCCGCCGCGCCATGGCGGCCACGGGCAGAGCCACGGCAAGCAGCATGAGCCGAACCACCCGGCCTAGCCGTCCCAGCCGCACCGGCAGTACCGGCAGTACCGGTCGCTCGCTGCGCGCCCATCCTTGCCGCTGATCGCGGACACGCTGTCCGGCATGAACCGGACAGCGGTCCGTGTCATGTCAAGTTGACAAGAGAGGGTGTCACGATAATGTGACCGAGCGAGAGAACGATGTGATCGGTACGCTACCGGACGATGGGTGGCACGGTCACGGAGGTCTCAGCCGGGACCAAACGGTCTGCGGGATGGCGCGGCAGCCTTCGAGGGGGGTGGTCGCGGACAGTCCAGCCGGATCGGGCGTCCCGGTCGCTGCTAGCAGCACTGAAGCGTGCGATCCGCACGCAATGATCGAAGTCTCTCTGGAGGTTTTACAATGGCAGACGATCCGAACAAGGTCTGGCCGACCGGTCTGACGATCGCGGAGTCGGAAGAGCTCCACAAGCATGTGATAGACGGCACGCGCATCTTCGGTGCGATCGCCATCGTCGCGCATTTCCTGGCGTATGTTTATTCGCCCTGGCTGCACTAAGGAGTATCGAACATGAATCAAGGTCGCATTTGGACCGTCGTGAACCCGGGCGTGGGCCTGCCGCTCCTGCTCGGCAGCGTCACCGTGATCGCCATCCTGGTGCACTACGCTGTTCTCAGCAACACCACCTGGTTCCCGAAGTACTGGAACGGCGCCACCGTCGCCGCCCCGGCCGCTGCGGCGCCGGCGCCGGCCGCTCCGGCCGCCAAGAAGTAAGCCTTTTACTTCTTCGACGCTGACAATACGCCCGTCGTTGCCCCTCGTGCGGGGGCACCGGCGGGTGTTTTGTTTGGGCGGTGCCGGATCGCCCGGCCAACCGATGCGAAGCACCGAGTCCCACACGACGAATTCCCGCGCGACGACTCGCTGCGGTTGAAATCACCCGGCCTCGGCGTTGCCGATCCCGACGAAAGCCGCGGCGCCGGGTCAGCTCCCTTCCGGCAGTTTGGATTTGCTCGAAATCCGGCGTTGTCGCGCAGGCTTGACGAATTGCAATAACCGCTGCGCCGCAAGGGTTTCTGCGTTCATGACAAGTCCGTAAGGTCACGGAAAAATCGCCTCCGTCACTGCAACTTCATCGCCGCTCCGCACTTGGGCCGCAATGGCTCGACATGGTGCCCGCCGCAACTGAAGGAGGTCACGATGACTGCCAACGAACCGCCGAAATTCGATCCCGAATACGTCGCGACGCTGCGCGAAGTGCTCGATATCGCGGTCGAGCAGATCGCAGCGGAGCACCGCACGCCGGCCACCAAGGCCATGATGGCGCAAATCATCGTGCAGAACGCCGCGCGCGGCGTCACTGACGCACACGAGCTGGTCGACGACGCGGTGCGTGCCGGCGCCGACGGCGCACCATAGTCCACCTCTCACGCCTGCCCCTCGCACGCGTCGCGGCCGTCCGCGGCGCGTTTTGATTCGGGGGGGCGTGATGGCGCAGAACGCCCCTCACGCTCCTCCCCACCCGCTCGCCAAACAGCACCGTCATTCCGGGATGCGTGCGGAAGCACGCAGGCCCGGAATCTCGCAGTGTTCTGCGGGGCGCGCGAAGCTGTCCATCACGGGCGACCGCTTGCTTATGACGTCATCCCCGCGCAAGCGGGCGATGACGGGTGTTGTTAGTTGCCTGCGCGAGATTCCAGGTTCACGCGCTGGCGCGCGTGCCCGGAATGACTGTGAGGGGAGACAGCGGCACGGAATGAGGCGGACGCGGAAGGCGTCACCACCGGAATGCCAACGCCCAAGGCGCGGGCGCGAAAAGCCTGGCGCTACTCGCCCCAGGCTTTGAAGGCTTCGTTGAAGGCGCGCTCGCCGGGGCCGCCTTTTTCGATCGCGATGATGGCGCGGCGGCCGTTGCTGTAGACGATCGGCACGTCGAACCAGGAGCGCTCCTTGAGGAGCTGCAGGTTGCGCGAGCGATCGGCTTCGACGTTGCTGAGGCCGACCAGGAAGAAGCCGTCGGTGACCTTGACGGCGAGCCCGGCGAGCGGCGTGCCGCGCGATTGCTCGTTCGACTTCATCAGGATGCCGGGCACGTTGGACACGCCGCCGCCCTGGAAATCGGCCGGCAGGATGAAGGTCAATTCCGCGGTGTGGCTGGCCGGCAGTGACGAGTCGGTGTTGCGGCGGAACGACATCGTCATCTTGAACTGCCGCTCCGGCACGTCGATGTCGGCGCGCACCGCGAGGTCGGCGCCGCCCTTGGGGCTTGCCCCCTTCACCTGCTCGGTCTTCCACACCACCGAGCCGACATATTGCTTGCCCTTCGGATCGCTCGGATCCTCGTCGTACAGCACCACGCGCTGCGCCACCGGGGCGGCCTGCTCGGTCGACGGCTGACCGACACGGTCGGTGATCTTCGGCCGCTCGGTCGGCGCTGCCGGCGTCGCCGGGGCAGCCGTCTCGGTCGAGGGCGACGACCGCATCAGCGTCATCAGGCTGGTCACAACACCCGGTCCCCAGACCAGGCCGGCGCCGATCAGCATCACCAGAACGCCGACGACCAGCGCGATCCGCAGCGGGAATTTCGACGGCCCGCGCACCGCCTTGCGCTTCGGCTCGGCCGGAGCCCGCGTCGCGGCGGCCGGCGGCGCATAGCGCGCCGCCTCGTCGATCGATTCATCGTAGGAATACGCCGCATCCGGATCGGCGCGGTTCTCCATCGTCGGTTCGAGCCGATCGAATTCCGGCGACGGCGCGACGTTGGCGTAGGTCTTCCGGGCGGCACGGTTGGCCTGTGCGGCCGCATTGCCGAGCCCGTCGAGATCGGCGGTGACGTCGCTGAAGCCGCGCAGGCCGGGGGAATTGGCCGGCGGAGGCGGCTGGTTCGGCGGAGCGGCGCGACGCGGCGGCACGGCCGGGCCACGGCCGGGCAGCGCCGGCTCCGGCGGAATCGGCGGCGGATCGACCCGCAGCGTGCGGGACGGACGCGGCTCGGGAGCCTCTTCCGGGATCGGCGCATCGTCCGGCGCGCGCGGGCGCACCGCCTGTGGCAACTCCGGCTCCGGCATCGCGCCCGCCGCAGCGCCGCGATTGACCTGGGGCGGCGGATCGCCGGGACGGCCGAGCGGACGGCTGGAAGCGCGCAGCGCATCGCCGGGTCGCGGCGCATCGGCGGGACGGCCGCGGCCCTTGAGTTCGGCACGGGCGGCATCGCGGGCGCGCTGTGCGGCCTCGGACTCGACCTTGCGCACGGCCTCCTCGAGCGCCAGGCGCTCGCGGGTGATTTCGGATTCGGTCAGCGGCGGCTGCACGCCGCGCAATTGCGCGATCAACGCGGCGCGGGCCCGCTCGTAGATCGCGCGCCGTTGCTCGCCGGGAGCACTCGGGTCCAGACTCGCGATAGCGCGTGCGATCAGCGGATAGTAATCAGCCATCTCGACTCAATTTTCGATGTCTTTGGGTAACATCTTATTAAGCCTCGAACGGATTCTGCACCAGAATTGTGTCCTCGCGCTCGGGGCTCGTGGACAACAAAGCCACCGGGCAGCCGACCAGTTCCTCGATGCGGCGAACGTATTTGATCGCCTGGGCCGGCAGCTCGGCCCACGACCTTGCGTTCGCGGTCGGCTCCTTCCAGCCCTCGATGGTCTCGTAGATCGGCTCGACCCGCGCCTGGGCGCCCTCGCCGGCCGGCAGATAATCGATCTCCTTGCCGTCGAGGCGATAGCCGACGCAGACCTCGACGCTGTCGAAGCCGTCGAGAATGTCGAGCTTGGTCAGCGCCAGACCGTGGATGCCGCAGGTCCGCACCGTCTGCCGCACCAGCACCGCGTCGAACCAGCCGCAGCGCCGCTTGCGTCCGGTGTTGACGCCGAACTCCTTGCCGCGACGGCCGATTTCTTCGCCGATCTCGTTGGTCAGCTCGGTCGGGAACGGACCGGCGCCGACCCGCGTGGTGTAGGCCTTGCAGATGCCGAGCACGTAGCCAACGGCGCCCGGGCCCATGCCGGTGCCGGTCGCCGCCTGCGCCGCAACGGTGTTGGACGAGGTGACGTAGGGGTAGGTGCCGTGATCGACGTCGAGCAGCGCGCCCTGCGCGCCCTCGAACAGGATGCGCTTGCCCTCGCGGCGCTTGATGTCGAGCAGCCGCCACACCGATTCGGCGTAGGGCAGAAGCTGCGGCCCGAGCGCCAGCAGGTCCTTCAAGATCGCGGCGCCGTCGAATTCCGGCAGGTCGAAGCCGCGGCGCAGCGCATTGTGGTGCGCCAGCAGCCGGTCGATCTTCTGCGGCAGCGTGTCCGGATCGGCGAGGTCCATCAGCCGGATCGCACGGCGGCCGACCTTGTCCTCATAGGCCGGGCCGATGCCGCGCTGGGTGGTGCCGATCGCGCCGGCCTTGGCGGCGTTCTCGCGCAGCGAATCCAGTTCGCGATGCAGCGGCAGAATCAGCGTGACGTTCTCGGCGATGCGCAGATTGTCCGGCGAGATCGCAACGCCCTGGCCCTGCAGCTTCTTGACCTCGTCGAGGAACGCCTGCGGATCGAACACCACGCCGTTGCCGATCACCGCCAGCTTCGACGGCCGCAGCACGCCCGACGGCAGCAGCGCCAGCTTGTAGGTCGCACCGTTGATCACCAGGGTGTGGCCGGCATTGTGACCGCCCTGGAAACGCACCACGATGTCGGCCTGCTCGGAGAGCCAATCGACGATCTTTCCCTTGCCTTCGTCGCCCCACTGGGCGCCGACCACGACGACATTGGCCATTTCGAGAAGGTTCCCCTGTCACTCTACCGGATGAAGCACGATCGCGGCGCGCCGGTGGCGACGATGACGGATCGGACTCGCGCGCCCTGGCAAACGCGACCGCAGCCGCTCGCACGCGAGGCACGGCACCGGATAACGGAAGCCGGCCTGCGACGCAAGCGAAACGCCCGTCCCACGGCGCTGCAAAGCATTGTATCCCCTCTGAAATCCGCCGCTGTGCGAGGCCCTTAGGCGGAGCCTTGGCGGTCCTGCCCGGGTGTCAAACGCTCGCCCGCAACCCCGGCGCCCGCTTGGCGCCTTTGCGGACCGCGATGAAGCGGACCCCGATGGTATCGCCTTCCACCCGAACCAGCTCGCAGCGCCGATACGCGGTGCCGTTCGGCGTCAGCACCAGGAAGAACTCGCGCAGGTTCAGACCGGCCATCGAGGCCTTCAGGATCAGCCTGGCGCCGGTTTGCGAGATGTCGGCGACGGCGCAGTCGCGCCGCCAGGTGCCGTCGACGGCGATCATCACCGAATCCAGCGCCTTCTCGAAGCGGACACGAGGGTCTTTGCGATCGCCATAGGTCACGCGCGGCTCCGTGTAATTCATCTCGCCGCAACTTCGTTGTCGCGGCCAATCGCTGTGCAGGTCGAAATCCTCGGCCGACGCACCGACGCAAGCAGCCCGCGAGACTGCCGCCCCGCACCCGCGAAGCAGCATCCTGGAACGATCACTCCCGTCAGTTGCGCAGAAGCGTAAGCTACAACCACTTCCGATTGGTAAAATCTGATGCAGA
Organism: Rhodopseudomonas parapalustris; assembly: GCF_053772255.1. Taxonomy (NCBI): domain Bacteria; kingdom Pseudomonadati; phylum Pseudomonadota; class Alphaproteobacteria; order Hyphomicrobiales; family Nitrobacteraceae; genus Rhodopseudomonas; species Rhodopseudomonas parapalustris. The sequence continues at coordinate 20,924 of NZ_JAMKBZ010000024.1, forward strand.
TGTCGGGCATTCGCATTCACGAGGCGTTGACCCTATCTGAGGGCCGGCGCCGCCCTTCCCACGCGCTCGCGCTCGGCGCATTTCAGAATCCGATCGACAGACAACCGGACCTTTAGTTGCTCGACACGTTTTCTTCCGCGAACCGACATCGACGTCGCGCGAAGGCGCTTTCAGGAGACCAGATGGACAGCATCAAGACCCAAGGACTCGACGTGCCCAAGCTCGGGCTCGGCACCTTCAAACTGCAGGGCAAGGATTGCCACGAGGCGGTGCTGACCGCGCTCGGCCTCGGCTATCGCCACATCGACACCGCCGAGATGTACGCCAACGAGGATTTCGTCGGCGACGCGCTGGAGGACACCGATGTGCCGCGCGATCAGATCCACCTCACCACCAAAGTGTGGTGGACCAACCTTGCGCCGGACACGATCCGCAAGGCCTTCGACCAGAGCCTGCGCAAGCTGAAGACCAGTTACATCGATTTCTATCTGATCCACTGGCCGGCGCCCGAGATGAATCTCGGCGCTGCGCTGGAGACGCTGCTGAAGATCAAGGACGAAGGCGGTGCCCGCGCGATCGGCGTCTGCAATTTCCCGGTGGCGCTGATGAAGCAGGCGGTGGAAAAGATCGGCGCACCGATCGCCTGCAATCAGGTCGAGTACCACGTCCTGCTCGGTCAGACCAAGCTGCTGCCTTATCTGCAGAGCAAGGGCATTCCGCTCACCGCCTACGCGCCGCTGGCGCAGGGCCGTCTCGCTTCGTATCCGGAATTGCAGCAGATCGCCGACAAGCACGGCGCCACCGCGGCGCAGGTCGCGCTGGCGTGGCTGCTGGAGCAGGACGGCGTGATGGCGATCCCGAAAGCGCGTGGCAAAGCCAGCCAGGAAAGCAATCTCGGCGCGCTGAAGATCAAGCTCGACTTCGACGACAAGGCGGTGATCGCCAAGCTGCCGAAGAACCAGCGTTTCGTCACCCCGGCGTTTTCGCCGGAGTGGGATGAGGCGTAGTGGCGCGACGATCGCTGCGACAAGCCGACAAGTATTTAGCCCCACCCGCGTCATTCCGGGGCGCTCGCAAAGCGAGCGAACCCGGAATCCCGAGATGCAAGCCCCAGCGCCATGCCTCACACCTCCAGATTCCGGGTTCACGCGCTGACGCGCGTGCCCCGGAATGACGGCAGGGCCGGCACGAAGTAACGGCCGCTGCGCGCGTCGTCACGACCCATCCGTCATTCCGGGGCGCGCGTCAGCGCGAACCCGGAAACCGGAGGTGCAGGCCGACCCGCCGTGCCCCATGGCCGCGCGATTCCGGGTTCGCTCGCTGGCGCGAGCGCCCCGGAATGACGGTGTGTGGGGGCATGATCGCGTTGCATTGCGTCCGCTCGCGCGCAGTGACAATGTGCACCGCGGCGCGCGAGGCCTCTCCGCGCCGTCCTGCTAACTCCCCCCGAGTCCCCGCCATGTCGAAATCCACCCGCGCCACCCAGATGCTCGACAAGCTCGGCGTCGCGTTCAAGCTGCACAGCTATGACTACGATCCGAACGCCGAAGCGATCGGGCTGGCGGCAGCAGCGGCGGTGGGGGTCGAGCCGAAGCGGATGCTGAAGACGCTGATGGCCGAGCTCGACGGCAAACCGGTGTGCGCGGTGATCGCGTCCGACAAGGAAGTCAGCATGAAGAAGCTGGCGGCTGCGCTCGGCGGCAAGAGCGCCAAGATGATGAAGCCGGCCGATGCCGAACGGCTGACCGGCTACCATGTCGGCGGCATCTCGCCGTTCGGACAGAAGAAGCGCGTGCCGGTGGCGATCGACGAAGCCGCGCTCGCCGAAACCACGGTGTATCTCAACGGCGGTCAGCGCGGCCTGCAGATCGAGCTCGACCCCAAGGCCGCCGTCACCGCCCTCGGCGCCGTGGCGCGGCCGATCGCGGCGGATTGACGCCGCCGCCTGCCTCGCAGCGCGCATCTGGTAATTTGATACTTCATCGCTGGCGCAGGTTTGCGCGGTCCGGTTGGTGTCGCGACTGCGGAGGACTATGCTGCGGCACGACTCGCCGGAGGGGCGTCCGATGACCGCAACGGGTGAACGACGTGGAGAGGTCAGGCCGCTCGGCCCGGCCGACGCCGATCGTTACTGCAATCACTTGATGCGGCTCGATGCCGACGCGCGCCGGATGCGGTTCTTCGAGGACGTCTCCGAATTCCACGTCCTGTTTCACGCCGGCGCGGCGCTGTCGGACGGCCGCCCGGTGCTGGGCTATCTCGAAGACGGCGAGATCCGCGGCGCCTGCGAACTGCTCGAGACTGACCGCGCCAATCACCTGGCCGAAGCCGCCTTCAGCGTCGAAGCCGAATGGCGCTGCCAGGGCATCGGCGGGCTGCTGATGGCGGCGATGATCGCCGAGGCGCGCCGGCTCGATGTGCGCCGGATCGAGATGTCGTGCCTGCGCTCCAACCTGCCGATGCAGGCGCTCGCGGCCCGCTTCACCTCGGACCTGCGCCAGATCGGCGAGACCGCGCTGGCGGTGCTCGACAACAGCCCGGAACCCAGCGTCGCCTGAGCCACCGCGCGCGTCCACCACCGACGCGTCCGCCGCCCCCGACCTTTTGGGGGTTGCGGGCGCGACGATATCTGTCATAATTCGAATATTCGAATGTACGAAAGTATTGGCCGACAGGCCCGCGCAGACAACAATAAGCAATGGCGAGCTGCCGCCGCACTCACGAGGAAAACGCGATCGCCGCGGCACAACGCGCGCCCGCGGCAACAAGGAGTTGGCGACGATGGCACACATCCTGATCATGGGCGCCGGTCTCGGCGGCGTCGTGATGGCCTACGAGATGAAGGACCTGCTCGGGCGTGACGACGAGATCACCGTCGTCACCAAGGACCCGATCTATCACTTCGTTCCGTCCAACCCGTGGGTCGCGGTGAAGTGGCGGACCCGCGAGGCGGTCGAGGTCGATCTGGCGCCGACCTTCGCCAAGCGCGGCATCACCTACAAGCCGGTTCCAGTGACCAAACTGGAGCCCGAGGAGAACCGCGTCACCCTCGCCGACGGCAGCGTGATCGGCTACGATTTCCTCGTCATCGCCACCGGACCGGAGCTCGCCTTCGACGAGATTCCGGGGCTTGGCCCCGAGGGCTACACCACCTCGATCTGCCACGTCGACCACGCCACGGCGGCGGCCGAAGCGTTCGAGCAGTTCTGCAAGAACCCGGGCCCGATCGTCACCGGCGCGGTGCAGGGCGCGTCCTGCTTCGGCCCGGCCTACGAGTTCACCTTCATCCTCGAGACCGAGCTGCGGCGCCGCAAGATCCGCGACCAGGTGCCGATGACCTTCGTCACCGCCGAGCCCTATATCGGCCATCTCGGCCTCGACGGCGTCGGCGACACCAAGGGCCTGCTCGAAGCTGAGATGCGCCAGCATCACATCAAGTTCATGACCAGCACCCGGATCGCCAAGGTCGAGCCCGGCAAGATCACGGCCGAAGAAATCGCCGACGACGGCTCGGTGAAGAAGACGGTCGAACTGCCGTTCGGCTTCTCGATGCTGCTGCCGTCGTTCCGCGGTATCGCGCCGCTGCGCGGCATCGAGGGGCTGGTCAATCCGCGCGGCTTCGTGCTGATCGACAAGCACCAGCGCAATCCGAAATATCGCAACGTGTTCTCGGTCGGCGTCTGCGTCGCGATCCCACCGATGGGGCCGACGCCGGTGCCGTGCGGCGTGCCGAAGACCGGCTTCATGATCGAATCGATGGTGACCGCGACCGCGCACAACATCCGGCAACTGCTCGACGGCCAGGAGCCGACCCATCAGGCGACCTGGAACGCGGTGTGCCTGGCCGATTTTGGGGATTCCGGCGTCGCCTTCGTGGCGCAGCCGCAGCTGCCGCCGCGCAACGTCAACTGGTCGTCGTCCGGCGTGTGGGTGCACAACGCCAAGATCGCGTTCGAGAAATACTTCATGCGCAAGATGAGCCGCGGCGAGAGCGAGCCGTTCTACGAAAAGGCGATGCTCGACATTCTCGGCATCGGCAAGCTGAAGAAGACGACCGAGTCGGCGTGAGAGCCCCGCCCGCGCGCCGCGACTGGTGCGGCGCGCGCGGCCGGCAACGACAGCTCCAGCCCGACGCTTCCGACGTCTCAGGGTTTCGCGCCGAGCCGCCTGGGTCCAGATCCACTACGCCCGAGTTCGTCGCCGGGATTTCGCAGCGGACATTCCTCCAGCGACAGGCAGCCGCAGCCGATGCAACTCGTGATCTGGTCGCGCAATTGCGTCAGGCCGACGATGCGTACTTCCAGCATGGCCTTCCACGCCTTGGCGAAACGCGCCCAATCGGCTTTGGAGGGGACGCGATCGTGCGGCAGATCGATCAGCGCGCCGTGGATGGTCGTCAGCGGAATACCGGCCAGCAGAGCGACGCGGATGATGGCAATGCGGCGAAGCACCGAGCGATGATAGCGCCGCTGGTTGCCCTCGGTGCGCCAGCTCTGGATCAGCCCCTTGGCCTCATAGAAATGCAGGGTCGAAACCGCCACGCCGCTCCGCTTGGCAGCTTCGCCGACGGTCAGTGCGATCTTGGTGGCAGCCTCGGTCATCTCGGAAAACTCTGCGAAGGCGGCTGAGTCCAACGCCTCTCTACAACCTGCATGGTCCAACGCATACCGAATGCGTGCCGATGGCACGACCCGGCGCGGTGACGCACGGCTTCGAACGCACTCGTGCTGCGATTGCGCATGGGATTACGCGGAGACGGCGTCGGACTCGGCCGACGTCTGGCGCTGCCCGCCTCCTGCGCCGGCATGCCGGTCGGCGGCGATCAGCGTGTAGAAGGTCGGGAGCACAAACAGCGTGAACAGCGTCCCGACCAGCATGCCCATCACTACCACGATGCCGATGGCGAAGCGGCTGGCGGCGCCCGCCCCCTCGGCGAACAGCAGCGGCACCAGCCCGGCGACCATCGCGGCCGTCGTCATCAGCACTGGCCGCATCCGCACTTTCGCCGACTGCAGAATGGCGTCGCGGCGGCCGAGCCCCTGCTCGCGCTGAATCTGGTTGGCGAACGCCACCATCAGGATGCCGTGCTTGGAGATCAGCCCGATCAGGGTGACGAGCCCGATCTGGGTATAGATGTTGAGGGTGGTGTAGCCGAGATATAGCGGCAGCAGCGCGCCGCAGATCGCCAGCGGCACCGTCACCAAGATCACCAGCGGATCGCGGAAGCTCTCGTACTGCGCCGCCAGCACCAGGAAGATCACGATCAGCGCGAGGCCGAAGGTGATGGTGAGGCGATTGCCTTCCTGAACGTATTGCCGGCTGTCGCCGAGCCAGTCGATGGTGACGCCGGGCGCCCGTGGCTGCGCCTCCATGAACGCCACCGCCTGCCCCATCGTGACGCCTGGCCGCAGCACCGCCGACAGCGTGGCCGCGTTCATCTGGTTGAACTGCGGCAGCCGGTTGGCGCTCGGCGTCACCGACACCGAGGCGACGGTCGAGAGCGGGATCATCTCGCCGGAGCGGGTGCGAACCTGATAGTGCCCGATCGTCTCCGGCGTCAGCCGATCGCTGCGACGAACCTGCGGGATGACGTCGTAGGATCGGCCGTAATAATTGAAGCGGTTGACGTAGTTCTCGCCGACCAGCACCGCGAGGGTGTCGGCGATCGCCTGCATGGTGACGCCGACCTCGCCGGCCTTGGCGCTGTCGATGCGGATCCGCGCGGTCGGGCTGTCGAAGGCGAGATCGCTGTCGACGAATACGAACAGGCCGCTGCGCCACGCCGCCGCCTTCAGCGCCTCCATCTCGCGGTAGATGGTGTCGAATCCGGCGGGCGAACGCAGCACCATCTGGAACGGCAGACCGCCGGTCGAGGCCGGCAGCGCCGCCGGTTGGAACGGCGTGACGGACGCACCGTGGACGCTGCCGACGGCGCGGTACAGCGCCGCCTGGATGTCGGTGGCCGAACGCTGGCGTTCGCTCCAGTCCTTGAGGATGATGCCGCCGAACGCGTTGTTAAGGCCGTCAGTGCCGACGACGAAGAAATTGGCGTTGTATTCCGGCATCGAACGGAAGATCTGCTGGACCTGTCCGGCCGCCGCCGCCGTGTAGTCGAGATTGGCGTATTGCGGTGCCCGCACCGCGGTGAAGACGTAGCCCTGATCCTCCTGCGGTGCGAGCTCGCGCTTGGCACCTAAGAACAGCGCCGCGATCGCGAGCAGCATGGTGCCGGCAACCAGCAGCACCGCCGGCCGAATCGCCAGCGTCGCGGCGAGCAGCCGGCCATAGCCGTTCGCGAGCGCCGCGAAGCGATGCTCGATCATGGTGGCAAAGCGACTCTGGGCCTGCTTGCCGCCGAGCAACCACGAACTCATCATCGGCGAGAGCGTCAGCGCGATCAGGCCGGAGACCACCACGGAGCCCGCCAGCGTGAAGGCGAACTCGCGGAACAGACTTCCGGTCAGGCCGCCCATCAGGCCGATCGGCGCATAGACGGCGGCGAGCGTGATCGTCATCGCGATCACCGGGCCGACGATCTCGCGGGCGCCGACCAGCGCCGCGTCGATCGGCGACAGCCCCTCCTCGATGTGCCGATGGATGTTCTCGACCACCACGATGGCATCGTCGACGACGAGGCCGATCGCCAGCACCATCGCCAGCAGCGTCAGCAGGTTGAGCGAGAATCCGAACGCCAGCATCAGCGCCGCGGTTCCGACCAGCGACAGCGGGATGGTGACCACCGGAATGATCACGGCGCGTAGCGAGCCGAGAAACAGGAAGATCACCACCACGACGATCAAACCGGCCTCGATCAGCGTGTGTTGCACCTCCTCGATGGCGGCATTGACGAAGTGGGCAACGTCGAACTGGTTCTCGACCGTGAGGCCCGGCGGCGCGACGCTTTGCATCGCCGGGATCAGCGCCTTGGTGGCCGCGACGATCTCCAGCGGATTGCCGTCGGGCGTCGGGGCGATCTTGAGATACACGGCGCGGCGGGCGCTCGCCCAGCCGAGCGTGTTGCGGTTCTGGCTGCCGATTTCGATGTCGGCGACATCGCGCAGCCGCACCAGGCCGTCGGTGCCGGTCTTGATCACCATGTCGCGAAAGTCGCCGACGGTGGTGACGTCGGTCGCCGCAGTGATGTTGGTGACGGTGCTGCCGCTCTCGAGCTGGCCGGGCGCGGCCTGCACGTTGTTGGCGCGCAGCGCCGCGGAAACGTCGCCTGCCGTCAGGTTGCGGGCGGCGAGCTTGACCGGATCGAGCCACACCCGCATCGACAGCGCCTGCGCGCCGGCGAGGTCGGCGGAAGCCACGCCCTTGACCGAAGTCACGAGCGGCTGAGCGACCCGGGTGACGAAATCGGTGATCTGCGGGATTGTGAGGGTGTCGCTGACGAAGGCGAGGTACTGCACCGCGGAGGCACCATCGGTGATCTTGGTCACCACCGGATCATAAGCGCCGGTCGGCAACCGATACTTGACCTGCTGAACCTTGGCCAGCACGTCGGTCATCGCCCGATCGGAGTTGGCGTTGAGCACGAGCTTGGCCTTGACCTGGCTCTGCCCCATGGTCGAGGTCGAGGTGAGATATTCGATGCCGTCGGCGGAGGCGATCGCCTGCGCGATCGGGGTGGTGACGAAGCCCTGCATCACCTCCTGGGTCGCGCCGGGAAATTGGGTATCGACGGTGATCGTCGCGCTTTCGAGGTTGGGATATTGCCGCACCGGCAACGAGAAGAACGCGCTCGCGCCCGCCATCAGGATCAGCAGGCTGACCACCACGGACAGGATCGGCCGGCGAATGAAGAGATCGGTGAACCGCATGACGCCGCCCCCCACCGGTCAAGGGCGCGACGCGGCCGCCGAAGCGGCCACGCTGACCGGCGCGCCCGGCTGGACGCGGAGCTGGCCGCTGGTGATCACCACATCGCCGCCGCCGAGCCCGGTTTCGACCACGATGCGGTCGCCGACCCGTTGACCGGTGGTGACCGGCACGGGCGCGGCCTTGCCGTCTCGGATGACGAGGACGCTGTCGCCCGACGCACTGGTCTGGATCGCGGTCGCCGGCACTAGGATCGCCGATGGCCGCAGCGGCTGCGCGATGCGGACAGTGACGTAGAGGCCGGGCCGCAGCTTGCGGTCCGGATTGCCGAGCGTCGCCTGAACCCGCACGTTGCGGGTGTCCTGCTGCACCATCGGCTCGATCGCGTTGATCCGCGCCGCAAAGTCCTGACCCGGATAGGCGTCGGTGCGCACCGTGACCTCGCCGCCGAGACCGAGCTTCGACAGCTCCTGCTGCGGCAAGGTGAAATTTGCGTAGAGCCGGTCGAGCGCGGTCAGCGTCGCCAGGACATCGCCGGGATTGACGTATTGACCGAGATTGACCCGGCGGATGCCGAGCACCCCGGCGAACGGCGCGCGGATCGTCTTCTGCGCTATCAGCGCCTCGATCCGCTGAACCGCGGCGTCGGCCTGCTCCAGCTCGGTCACACGCTGGTCGAGGAGCTGCTGCGTCGCGCTGTTGGTCGCGACCAGCCGGCGCGCGCGGTCGAGCTGCAGCCGCGCGAATTGCGCGCGGGAAATCGCATCGGCCCGCTGCGCCCGCTCCGGCGCATCGTAGAGTTCGACCAGCGGCGTACCGGCCTCGACCGTCATACCCGCCTCGAACCGGATCGCCACGACACGGCCGGCGACCTCGGGCGCCAGCATCAGCTCGTTCACCGCCTGCAGCGAGCCGGTCGCTTCGAGCGATTGCGGCAGCGGCTCCGGCTCGATCGTCAAGGCGGAGACCTCGACCGGCGGGCGGACATGCTCGGCAGAGGCGGGCGCGAGCCGCGCCACACGCCACAGATAGATCCCGATAAAGATCGACGCCAGGATCGGAATCACGATCAGCACCGGCGCGAGGTGGCGCCGGGTATCGGGCAGGGGTCGCAAGGTGTCGGTCATCGCCGGCTCCAAACCGCATCCAAACGCGCGTTCGGCACCGGCAGCCGCCATAGCGGAGCGGCGTGCATTGTGGCGGGCCAGGACGAACGAGCCAGCCACCTCGATACAACCTCAACAATAGTTGAGGTCTACTGCACAAATAGTCGCGGGCTTGGTGCGCGTCCAACTCCGCTCAGGACCAACTGGTCGCCGCCCGAGGTGCGCGGATGCTCCGCTGCATCGGCAAGCTGAAGAAAACTGCGGAATCGGCGTGAAATATTCAGCCCGAATCCGGCCGTCCGCATGCGCGCAATGCGTGCAGCCGGCTTGTGGTCGGTGCGAAAAGCCGTATTGCTTGGACAAACTCAAAGGGAGGCGACGTTCGGCTCGTGCGGCCAAGGCGTAGCGTGCGCCGCCTCCGACTTGCGGGCCGCCCCATGACCACGACGACACCATCTGCCGAAACCTCGCATCGCTTCGGCTGGATCACCGATCAGCCCTATCTGCTGCTCAGCCTCACCTCGCTGTTCTGGGCAGGCAACGCCATCGTCGGCCGCGCCGTGGCCGGCCACTTCCCGCCGGTGACACTGTCGTTCCTGCGCTGGGCCTGCGCGTTCCTGATCGTCGCACCGTTCGCCTTCCGCCATCTGATCGCCGACTGGAAGGTGATCCGCCGCCATCTCGTCCTGATGGTGACGGTGTCGGTGATCGGCATCTCCACTTTCAACACGCTGCAATACACCGCGCTGCAGTACACCACCGCGCTGAACGTGCTGCTGCTGCAATCGACCGGACCGCTTTTCGTCGCGCTGTGGGCGCTGATCGTGCTGCGGGTGCGGCTCACCTTGATGCAGGCACTGGGCATCGCCACCTCGATGGTCGGCGTCGTGGTGATCATCCTGCACGGCAATATCGCCGAACTCGCCGCGATCGAACTCAACATCGGCGACCTGATGTTCGTCGGGGCGCTGGCGATGTTCGGGCTCTACACCGCGCTGACGCAGAAGCGGCCGCAAATGCACGCGCTGTCGTTCCTCGCCTTCACCTTCGGCTGCGGCGCGCTGTTTCTGATCCCGCTGGAGATCTGGGAAATCACCACCAAGCCGCTGCCGGCATTCGACTGGGCCAATATCGGCGCGCTGTTCTACGTCGCCGTGTTCCCGTCGATCATGGCGTATCTGTGCTACAACCGCGGCGTTCGGCTGGTCGGCGCCAATCGCTCGGCGCCGTTCTTCCATCTGATTCCGGTGTTCGGCTCGGCGATGGCGATCGTGTTTCTCGGCGAGCAGCCGCATCTGTATCACGCGGTCGGCTACGCGCTGGTGCTGACCGGTGTGATCGTCGCCGCGCGCAAGCCGAAGGAAGCCTGAGCAAGCGGCCGGACGACGACGCGCGCCTCGCGCGCTGCGATCACTTGGCGGGGATGTGGAACTTGCTGAAGGCTTCCCGGGTGCAGAGGATCAGGTGCTCGGCGCAGGCGTTGCGCCGATGCGGCTCGCACTGGGAGAGATATTCCGGCGACTGCATCATTCCCAGGAACGCTTCGACCGACGGGTAGTACACCAGCGAGACGTAGTCCCAGCGTCCATGATCGGCGTTGCCGAACGCCACCGCCTTGGCGTTGCCGTTCCACAGCAGGATTCCGCCGTAGCTCTTCACCAGCGCCACCTTCTGCGAGCTGTAGCGCAAGTAAGCGTCCCAACCGGTGCCGTCGCCGTCGCCGGCCTGCTCGCTGAACCTGATCAGGTTCACCATCACCACCGGCCCCGGATCGTCACGCTGCAGTTCGGTCAAGCCTTGAATGTTCAACTCGTCGATGCTCATGTGCGCCCCATTCGACTTTCCGGCACAAGATGCGCGGATCGCCCGCGACGTGGTAGCCGATTCTTTTGCGGCAGTGGACCGCGTCGCGTCGCACCGTCTCGGCACTGCGCCGCATGATGGAACCCGCGCGGCGGTCGAGCCGGCCGCGCATGCCAGCAATCCGCCGCGCGCCTCTTTTGCGGCGAGGTGAATTCGGGCACCAAGATTGCCTCGCTCTCTTGCTTCGGCCCCCGTTTGATCGCCCGGTTCCGCTCCATGTTCGGCTGGCTCGCCAACCAGCCATATCTGCTGCTCAGCCTGACCTCGCTGTTCTGGGCCGGCAACATCGTGCTCGGCCGCGCCGTCGCCGGCCATGTGCCACCGGTGACGCTGTCCTGCGCGCGCTGGATCGGCGCGATGCTGTTGCTGCTGCCGTTCGCCTGGCCGCATCTGCGGCACGACTGGCGCAAGCTGTTCGTACACTGGAAACTGATGATCGCGCTGTCGGCCACCGGCTTCGCGATCAACAATGCGCTGTCCTATTGGGGGCTGCAATATACCCAGGCGCTCAACGCGCTGCTGATGCAATCGTCGGGGCCACTGTTCGTGGCGCTGTGGTCGCTGCTGCTGTTCGGCGTCCGGCTGTCCTGGATGCAGGCGATCGGCATCGCGCTGTCGCTGCTCGGCGTCCTGACCATCATCCTGCGCGGTGATTTCGGGGCGCTGGCGGGAATCGAACTCAACCGCGGCGACCTGATGCTGGCCAGCGCGCTGTGCGCATTCGGGCTGTATTCGGCACTGATGCCGAAGCGGCCGGCGACGCATCCACTGTCGCTGATCGTGGTCACCACCGGCGGCGGCGCGCTGTTGCTGCTGCCGTTCGCGATCATGGAATACGCCAGCGGCGTGAGGCCGAGCGCCGACTGGATCACCGCAGGCACGCTCGCTTATGTGGTGATCTTTCCGTCGATGCTGGCCTATCTGTGCTTCAATCGCGGCGTCGCGCTGATCGGGCCGAACCGCTCGGCTCCGTTTCAGCATCTGATGCCGGTGTTCGGCTCGGTGATGGCGATCGTGCTGCTCGGCGAGAAGCCGGAGCTGTTCCACCTCGCCGGCTACGCCATGGTGGTGGCCGGCGTGTTCATCGCGGCGCGGCGCTGAGGCGACGCGCGGCCGTTACGCCGCGCGCACCGTGTGCAGGAACTTGCCGACCTCCGCCTTGAGCCGGTTGCTCTCGCCGGCGAGCGATTGCGCCGCATGCAGCACCTCGCCGGCGGCAGAGCCGGTGCCGCTAGCGCCATGCTCGACCTCGACGATGTTGGACGACACGTCGCGCGTGCCTTCGGCCGCCTGCTGGATGTTGCGCGAGATTTCGCGCGTCGCCGCGCCCTGCTCTTCCACCGCCGAGGCGATGGTCGAGGCGATCTCCGACATCTTCTCGATGGTGCCGCTGATTGCCTTGATGGCGTCGACCGACTCACGGGTCGCCGCCTGGATGCTGGAGATCTGCTGACCGATCTCGCCGGTCGCCTTCGAGGTCTGTTCGGCGAGCTGTTTGACCTCGGCGGCCACCACGGCGAAGCCTCGACCGGCCTCGCCGGCGCGCGCCGCCTCGATGGTGGCATTGAGGGCGAGCAGGTTGGTCTGGCCGGCGATGGCGTTGATCAATTCGATCACGTCGCCGATCTTGGTCGCCGCCAGCGACAACTCCTCGACCCGGTGATTGGTCTGCGCCGCCTGCTCGACCGCCTCCTGGGCGATTTGCGCCGAGCTCTGCACCTGCCGGCTGATCTCCTCGACCGACGCGGTCATTTCCTCGGCCGCGGACGCCACCGATTGCACGTTGGTGGAGGCTTCTTCCGAGGCGCTGGCGACCCTGACAGTGAGGTCCTGCGACATCGCGGCGTGGCGGCTCAAGGTGCTGGCAGAAGCTTCGAGTTCGGTCGATGCCGACGACACGGTCTCGATGATCTCGCCGACCGCGCCTTCGAAATCGTCGGCGAGCTTCTGCATCTCGGCGCGGCGCTGCGCGGCGACCAGTTCGTCCTGCCGGATCCTTGCCTCGGCCTCCTCGCGGGCCTTGGCGGCGGCGTGGACCTTGAGAGCCTCAATCGCATGCGCCATCTCGCCGATCTCGTCGTTGCGATCGAGCCCCGGCAAGGCCACGTCGAGCTGCCCCTGGGCAAGCTTGCGCAGGGCGCCGCCGAGTTGGGCCAGCGGCCGCAACACACGCAAGAAAGTGATCCACAGGCTGACCAGCACCAGCACGGCCGCGGCTGCGAGCGCAGCGAGGCAGAATATCAGGTGCGACGTACTGCGGGTGGCATCGGCTTCGGCCTCGGCGACCGCCGTCGAACTGATCGCGTCGGCGAGCCGGAGAATAGTGTCGACGCCGGCGGTCGCGCGAGCGAAGTAATCGGAACCGTTGATCGGATAGGCTCCGCTGTCGCCGGCGGCAAGGATCTCGTTGCGGGTCTGGCCGTAGCTGCCGAAGTAACCAGTCTCGACGCCATCGAGCGCGTTGCCGACCATGGCCGCGGTGTCTACGCGCTGCTTCATCGCCGCAACGATCGGCCACGCCAGATCGATCTGGCCGCGGAAGCCGGCGAGGTCGCGGATGTTCTGGGATGACAGTTTCGCCTTGGCGCTGACCAGACCGCCGAGATAGCCACGTTCGCGGCCGGCGTTCTCCGCCATGACCGCCACCAGATGGCGGATCGGGATCAGCTTCGCCAACTTCGGCGACGGCGCCTCCGTCAACGTTTCCATGCTCTGCCGCAATGACGTTGCGGCAACGTCGATCATGCCGGTGATCGCCGCGAATGCGGTCCGCATCACCTCGGGATCGCGTTCGGCCACCGGCTTGGCGATCGCATCGTCAATTCGAGCGCGCAGCGCCTTGTGAGTCGACATCGCCTGTCCGGCGGCAGCGATGGCACCTTGGGCAGCGCTCATTTCGGGCACGTCGCGCATCAGCACCAGCGCCTCGTCGAACGCCGCGTCGCCCACGGTCCGCGCCTGCGCGATCGCACTGCGGCGCTTGTCGTCGGCCGGCCCCGGTGCATGCAACGCCGAATTGCTGAGGCCGCGCTCGACCGCCCAGCGTCCGGCGCTCTTGAGCAGGAGTTCGGAGATCTTGGTGACCTCGAGAAACGCTTCGGACTGCTGACGCCTTACGAATGCGTCATAAGCCTGAAGCCCGGCGAAGACCATGGCCGTGGCCGCCAGCACCAACACCACGGTCGGCAGCATGACGCGAATTCTCAAGTTCATTGCAAACTCCCGGCACAACTCCAACACCAACGGCGAAGTTTGCGGCCGGACCGCACGGCGCATGGCCATGCAGCATCCCTCGTCGAAAAGGCTCACGCCTCTCCGGGTTGGTTCCCGCGCAACGATCGCAACGGCTCAACACTACCTGCGCGAGTATCAATTTTCGTTAATCGCGGACTACGTAAGAATCCTCAGCGACACGGGACGAAGACGCAAGTTGCGGGTTACTTGCTAGCCTTGAAATACCAGGGCGCCGCCGTCGTGCGAAACGGCGGCGCCCTGGTCGTAACCGTTACTGACGACAGCCACGTCAGGCGGCACGGATCGTATCGAGGAATCGGGCGACTTCGCGCCGCAGCAGGCTGCTGTCGCCGGCGAGCGACTGCGCCGCCGCCAGCACCTGCGAGGACGCCGTGCCGGTGTCGCCGGCACCGCGCTCGACGTCGGCGATGTTGGTCGTGACTTGGCTCGTGCCGCGCGACGCCTGCTGGATGTTGCGCGAGATTTCGCGGGTGGCGGCGCCCTGCTGCTCGACCGCGGAGGCGATCGAGGCGGCGATCTCGGAGATGTGACCGATGGTGTCGGTAATCTCCTTGATGGCCGTCACCGAGTCTCCGGTGGCCGACTGGATGCCGCTGATCTGCGCGCTGATCTCGCCGGTGGCTTTCGCGGTCTGTTCGGCGAGCTGCTTGACCTCGGCGGCCACGACGGCGAAGCCGCGGCCGGCCTCGCCCGCACGCGCGGCTTCGATTGTCGCGTTGAGCGCGAGCAGGTTGGTCTGGCCGGCGATGGTGTTGATCAGTTCGACCACGTCGCCGATCCGCGTCGCGGCCTTGGCGAGTTCTCCGACCCGGTCGTTGGTTCGCTGCGCCTGCCCCACCGCCTCGTTGGCGATCCGCGAGGAGTCCTGCACCTGACGACTGATCTCATTGACCGAGGCCGACATCTCCTCGGTCGCGGTGGCGACCGACTGAACGTTGGACGAGGCCTCTTCCGACGCCGTGGCGACCATCGAGGTCAGTTGCTGCGACCGCTCCGCCGTCGTCGTCAGCCTGGTGGCCGAGGCCTCCAGCTCGCTGGAGGCGGAGGACACCGTCTCGACGATCTTGCCGACCGCCGATTCGAACTTGTCCGCCATGTCGTTCATGTCGCGGCGCCGCGCCTGATCGGCACTGGCCTGATCCTCGGCACGCTGCGCGATGCTGCGCTTGAGTTCGCCCTGCATGGTGCGCAGCGAAGCGGCGAGCACGCCGACCTCGTCGGCCTGTTCGATCGCCAGCCTCTGGTCGAGATCGCCCTTGGCGATGCCGTCGGCGAAAGTGGCGCAGTCGCCGATCGGCCGGGCGATGCTGCGGGCCGCGAAGGCGATCACCGCGATGGCGATCACCACCACCAGGATTCCGGTGCCGAGCTGCCAGAACATCGCCGAATTGGCGCGATCGTTCAGCGCGGTGTCGAGCTCGTGGGCGGAGGCCAGCACGACGTTGCGCGGCACCGAGATCAGCACCGACCACGGCGTGCCGGTGCGACCGACCGAGATCGGCGCGTAGATCTCGACGTTGTCCCATTTGGGATCGTCGAGCACCTTGCCTTTGCCTTCGTTGACGATCGCCTGACTTTCGGCCCAGCGCGGATCGGCGCTGACCGCGCTCTTTCCGATCGATTCCGGATTGGCGCTGTTGGCGACGATCAGCCCGGTGTCGTTGAGGATCACGACTTTGCCCTTGCCGCCGAACAGCGAGCCATTGCTCTGCTGCGCCAGCTTCTGAACGAAGTCGAGATTGTAGTCGGCGCCGGCGACACCGACGAACTTGCCGTCGATCTTGATCGGCACCGACATCGTCGCCAGGAACACCGCCTTGCCCTGCACGATGTAGGGCAGCGGGCCGAGGATGTTCTCCTTGCCGGTCGCCTTCGGATTGATGAACCAGGCGCCCTTCACCAGACCGTTCGGGTGCCGCTCCTGGCTGTCGTATTCGACCAGCGGCTGCAGCGCGATCGAGCCGCTGGCGCTGCGGGTCCAGTAGGGAAGGAAGCGGCCGGTGCTGTCCGAGCCCATCGTCTGCCGGCCCTTGAAGGCGACGTCGTTGCCGTCGAGCGCATTCGGCTCCCAGGCCGAGTAGGTGCCGTTGAAGGCCGGGTTCTTTTCCAGCGTATTGCGCAGCACGGCGTTGAGCTGAAGGCGGCGGTTGCCGTCGGTGGTGCCGGCATTGTTCGGATCGGCCAGCACTTCGAAGGCGTGCGCCATGTTGCGTGCGGAGTCGAGCCCGAGGTCGAGCTCGGCCTTGATCTCGGCCGCTTTGGCGGTGGCGCGGTTGAGCAGGCTTTCCTTGGTCTGCTGATCGACCAGCTTCATCACCTCGGCGGCGACGTATTGATGCGTGCTCTGCGCGGACAGCACGCTGTAGCCGATCAGGATCAGGCTGGCGCCGGTCAAGCAGAGGCCTGCGACCAGCGCGATCTTCACCTGAATCTTGCGGATGGAATTGAACGAGAACGACATGGGGAACTCCTGGAGGGCCCCACACTGCTCGTGGCTTGTTTTGAATTACTTAAGTAAACGCCTCGTGCGGTTACGAGGACAAGTCGCTCCACACCAATACTTACGTCGAAGGCGAACGTGCCCAGCTATGCGCCACCGATCAGGATGCCCACGGCCAGCACGATGACGCCGCCGAGTACGATCTGGAACACGGCCTGCAGGAACGGCGTGTCCATGTACTTGGCGCGGACGTAGGCGATCACCCACAATTCGACGAACACCACCAGGGCGGCGATGCCGGTCGCGATCCAGAACGCGTTGGCCCAGCTATCGGGGACGAGATACGGCAAAGTGTGACCGAGACCGCCGAGCGTGGTCATCAGTCCGCAGATGCCGCCGCGCAGCCACGGCGAGCCGCGGCCGGTCATCGAGCCGTCGTCGGACAGCGCTTCGGCAAAGCCCATCGAAATGCCGGCGCCGATCGAGGCGGCGAGCCCCACCAGGAAGGTCGGCCAGTTCTGATGGGTGGCGAAAGCGGCCGCGAACAGCGGCGCCAGCGTCGACACCGAGCCGTCCATCAGGCCGGCGAGCCCCGGCTGGACGTATTGCAACACGAACATCCGCCGTGCGGCGTGGTCCTCGGCCTTGCGGGCGTCGGGGGTGAGGATCTTGTCGGTGAGCTGCACCGCGCGCTGCTCGTGGCGCTTTTCGAACTCGGCGAGGTCGGTGAGCAGCTTGCGGATATGGACGTCGGTGGCGCGTTCGGCGGCGCGCTCATAGAAGCGCTGCGCCTCGAACTCCATCGTCTCGGCCTCTTTGCGGATACGGTCGAGCGGCAGATTGCGGGTCAGCCAGATCGGGCGGCGGCGGATGAAGCCTTTGACGTCCTCGCGGCGGATCGGCGGCAGGTTGGGGCCGAACCGGTCCTCGTACATCCGCAGCAGCATGTGGCGGTGGCCCTTCTCCTGCTGCGCCATTTCGGTGAAGACGCGCGCGGAGTCCGGATAGCGCTCGGCGAGGTCTTCGGCGAATGCGAGATAGATCCGGCTGTCCTCTTCCTCGCTGGCGATCGCCACCGCCAGAATTTCGCGCTCGGTCAGGTCGGAAAACGCCTTCATCGCACCGCTCATCAATTTAGAACGCTTCTAAATAGAGTTGCCGCCCGCCTCTGTCAAAGCCGAAGCCGCGGCGGGGCGGGGCGGGGCGGCCAATCGGTCGCAGGGCAAGTCATCGCCGTTTCATCGATCCGTCAGGCCGCTGTGACGTCGCGCGGCCAAAAGACCGGCTTCCATTACAGGAGGCTGTTCATGCGAAAATTACTGCTCGGTTCGGTCGCGGTCTTTGCGCTGGCGACGTCCGCCGCGCTGGCGCAATCCGAAGGCGAATTCCCGGCGACCCTCGCCGGCCACGCCGTGATGCCGGCGACCTCGTTCATTGAGGCGCCGAAGGATGCGCCGGACGATCTGAAGACATCGGGCAAGTACACCACCGGCAAGCGGGTCGAAGCGCTCGGCAGCATCGAGGGCAAGTCCAACGGCCGGCCGACCGGCGTGTCGCTGCCGTTCCAGGGCCAGCCGCTGCAGGGGCACTCCGGCATCAAGAAGATGGATGACGGCAGCTTCTGGGTGCTGACCGACAACGGCTTCGGCTCGCGCTACAACTCGGCCGACGCCATGCTGTTTCTCAGCCATCTGAAGATGGACTGGGCCGGCAGCAAGGTCGACCGCGTCGGCACCGTGTTCCTGCACGATCCGGACAAGAAGGTGCCGTTCCGCATCGTCCACGAAGACACCGACCAGCGCTATCTGACCGGCGCCGATTTCGACACCGAAGGCTTCCAGATCATCGGCGACCGGTTCTGGATCGGCGACGAGTTCGGCCCCTACATCATCGAGGCCGACATGACCGGCAAGGTGATCGGCGTCTACGAGACTACCGCCGACGGCAAGCCGGTGAAGTCGCCGGATCACTGGTCGGTGCAGTCGCCCGGCGCGCCCGGTGCAACCTACACCGGCGTCAACCTGAAGCGCTCCAAGGGCTATGAAGGCTTCGCCGCCTCCAAAGACGGCAAGTTCCTGTACGGCCTGCTCGAAGGACCGCTGTGGGACGCCGACAAGAAGGACTGGGAAAAGGTCGACGGCAAGGAAGCCGCGCGGATCCTCGAATTCGACGTCGCGCAGAAAAAGTTCACCGGCCGCTCCTGGACCTACGTGTTCGAGCAGAACGGCAACGCGATCGGTGACTTCAACATGATCGACGCTACCCACGGCCTGGTGATCGAGCGCGACAACGGCGAAGGCACCAAGGACAAGGCATGCCCCGAGGGCAAGCCGGGCACCGACTGCTTCGCAAATCTCGCCAAGTTCAAGCGGGTCTACAAGATCGAACTGACCGATGCCGGCGCCGGCAAGCCGGTGAAGAAGATCGGCTTCATCGATCTGATGAACATCCGCGATCCCGACAAGAAGGCGAAGAAGCCGCTGACCGACGGCGTGCTGACGTTCCCGTTCTTCACCATCGAGAACGTCGATAAGGTCGACGACAGCCACATCATCGTCGGCAACGACAACAACCTGCCGTTCTCGTCGAGCCGCGATCCGAACAAGGCCGACGACAACGAGTTCGTGCTGCTCGAAGTCGCCGACTTCCTGAAGGCGAAGTAAGCGCTCAAGGCGAAGAAAAGCACTGGGTGGTTCCGGGGCACGCGTATCAGCGCGTGAACCCGGAACCTCGCGGTGATGATCAGAGGCGTCGCTTCAACATCTCCAGAGTCCGGGTTCGCGCTCTCTGCGCGCCCCGGAACGACGTTGCGACAGGAGGCTCGGCGTTCGGCGCTCCGAACCGCGCCCGTCGTCTTCACGCCGGCGACGACATCCAGCGGGTCAGCCGCGCGAACATGCCTTTGGCCGGCAGCGGCGGCGCGACGTCCGCCTGTTCGATGCGGTGCAGGAATTTCTCGAGGAACCGATCGTCGCTGGATTCGATCACCAGGAATTCATCGTCGCCAGTCGAGACGCTGTAGGCGTAGCACAGGTCGGTGGGACGCGTGGCCGCGGCCACCGTGGTCTTGGCGATCGTCACACCGTCAGGATCGATGTCGCGTGCGATCAGAGCGCGGGTCAACCACGCCAGATTCCCGACGAATTCCGGCTCGAATGCGATGGTGCCTTGCAGCATCACGGGCATGCGCTACCTCCCGACATTCACGCATCCCCCCCAGCTATCTATTGTCATCACCATCGCCGAAAAAGTTCAAGCGTTACGATCAGGCCGCGCGAATCTTGCGTAGGAAGTCTTCGACCGACGATTGCAGCGCAACAGACTGGCCGCCGAGCGCCTCCGCATGCGACAGCACCTCAGCGGCGGCATCGCCGGTCGCAGCCGCGGCCGAACTCACCCCACCGATATGATCGCTGATCTCGTTGGCGCCGGCCGCCACCGACTGGATGTTGAGAGCAATCTCGCGGGTGGCGGCGCCCTGCTGTTCCACCGCGGTCGAGATCGCCATGGTGATCTTGTTGATTTCGCCGATGGTCGCCGTGATACCGCCGATCGACTGCACGGCGCTCGAAGTCGACGCCTGCATCGCTGCGACCTGGGCCGAGATATCCTCGGTGGCCTTGGCGGTCTGGCTGGCCAACGCCTTCACTTCGCTGGCAACCACCGCAAAGCCGCGGCCGGATTCGCCGGCGCGCGCCGCCTCGATGGTGGCGTTGAGGGCCAGCAGGTTGGTCTGCGACGCGATCGAATGGATGAGTTGCACCACCTCGCCGATCTTCTCGGCACCGACAGATAGCTGCATCACGGTTTCGTTGGTCAGTTCGGCGTCGCTCACGGCGCGTCCGGCGATCGAGCGCGACTGCTCGACCTGACGTGAGATCTCCTGCACCGAAGCCGACAACTCCTCCGACGCCGCCGCCACGGTGCCGACCATGCTGGACGAGGAGTCCGAGGCGGAGCCGACCGCCGCGGCGCGGGTCGAGGCATCCGCCGCGGTCGAAGTCATCGACTGCGCGGTGGATTGCATCTGCCGGGTGGCGTCGGCGACGCTCATCACCACGCCGTTGACACTAGACTCGAACTCGTCGGCGATGCCGCGCATCAACGCGGCGCGCTCGGCGGCGGCGCGGCGCTGCGCCTCCTGCTCCTGCTGCTCGAGGCCGCGCATGCGCAGCGCATTGTCCTTGAACACCTGCACGGTGGCGGCCATCTCGCCAACCTCGTCGCGACGCTCCACGCCCGGGATGGCCGCATCGAGCTGCCCTTCGGCGAGGGCTTTCATCCGGGCACCGAGAGCGCCGAGCGGCTTGGTGATGCTGCGGCTGATCGCCCAGGCGACCACTGAACAGACCGCACCGATCCCGAGGATCGCGAGGCCGAGCCACAGCATCATCGGCCGCATCTTGGCATCGATGTCCTGCAGGTAAACGCCGGTGCCGACGAACATGTCCCAGCCGGGAATTGCGACAGCGTAGGACACTTTGCGCAGCAATTCGTCGCCGCCCGGCTTCTTGAATTCGTAGATCAGCGTGACATCGCCCTTGGCGGCGACGCCGTCGCGCAGCTCGCGGACAATCTTGCGCCCGGCGGTCTCGACGTCGAGCCGGTTGGTGCCGATCATCTTCGGATCGGCCATCAGCACGGTGGTGCCGTCCATCTGGTAGGCGAAGAAGTAACCGTTGGAGCCGTCGTAGGTCATGGTCCGGGCGCGCTGCTGAAACTCGGCGATCGCCTGGTCCTTGGTCAGCTTGCCGTCCGCGACCTGCTTCTGCAGCCCGATCGCCATGTTGAGCACGCTGTCGACCAGCGCCTTGGTCTGCTCCAAACGGCCGTCGCGCATCTCCCGTTGCAGCATCGACGCGGCGAACAGACCGGACGCCAGGAGGCCGAGCATCGCTACGGCGACCAGGATCCCGAGCTTCGGCGTGATGCGCAGATTGGTGACTTTCACAGTAGGGAGCTCCCGCGTACCTGAGACCGATCGGTCAAGCAGCGTTACGGCGGCAGAGTCTCTAATCGGTTTAAAGTGCTCCCAGTAGGAACCCGAGGGTAGTTTCCCGATCGACTAACTCATCGAACGACGAAGCCCCGGGCAGACCGTCAGATCTGCCCGGGGCGACGTGATCGGCGGAAGCCGAAGCGACCGATGGTCAGGCGGCGCGGACCTTGCCGAGGAAGTCGTCGACCGCCCGGCGCAATTCGCCGGACTGGGCATCAAGTTCGCGGGCGTTGGCGAGCACCTGGTCGGCGGCCGAGCCGGTCGCGGTCGCCGCTTCGGTGACGCCGCCGATATGCATGCTGATCTCGTTCGATCCGGCCGCGACCGACTGGATGTTGCGGGCGATCTCGCGGGTCGCGGCGCCCTGCTGCTCGACCGCGGTCGAAATCGCCATGGTGATCTCGCTCATCTGCGCGATAGTCGCGGTGATGCCGCCGATCGACTGCACCGCGTTGCTGGTCGAGGACTGCATCGCCGCCACCTGGGCGGAGATTTCCTCGGTGGCCTTGGCGGTCTGGCTGGCGAGCGCCTTCACTTCGCTGGCGACCACCGCGAAGCCGCGGCCGGATTCGCCGGCCCGCGCCGCCTCGATGGTGGCGTTGAGCGCCAGCAGATTGGTCTGCGAGGCGATCGAGTGGATGAGCTGCACCACCTCGCCGATCTTCTCGGCGCCGGTGGAGAGCAGCTTGACGGTCTCGTTGGTCTGCGCCGCGTCGTCGACCGCCTTGCTGGCGATCTCGCGCGACTGCTCGACCTGCCGCGAGATTTCGGTGACCGACGCCGACAATTCTTCGGCGGCGGACGCGACCGTGCCGACATTGTTGGAGGCGCTCGCCGAGGCCGACGACACGGTCGCGGCGCGGGCGCTGGCATCGGTCGCGGTCGCGGTCATCGACTGCGCGGTCTGCTGCATGCCGGAGGTCGCGGACGTCACCGACTGCACCACGCCGTTGACGCTGTGCTCGAATTCGTCGGCTAGCCGCTCCATCGCGTTGCGCCGCTCGGCTGCGGCGCGCTCCTTGGCGGCCTCCTCGGCGCGTTCGAGATCGCGGATGCGCAGCGCGTTGTCCTTGAACACCTGCACGGTCTTGGCCATCCCGCCGACCTCGTCGCCGCGATCGATGCCAGGGATCGGCTGCTCCAATTCGCCATCGGCGAGCGAAGCCATCCGCGTTCCGAGCCGAGCGAGCGGACGGGTGATGCCGCGGGCGATCAGCACCGCGAACAGGCCGGCGATGAGCGCGATGACGAAGATCGCACCGCCCAGCGTCCAGAAGATCGGCCGCAGCTTGGCGTCGACATCGTCGAGATAGGCGCCGGTGCCGACGAACATGTCCCAGCCGGGGATCGCCAGACCGTAGGACATCTTGCGGATGTTCTCGTCGGTGCCGGGGCGGCGGAAATCGTAGAACAGGGTGACGTCGCCCTTGGCGGCGACGCCGTCGCGCAGCTCGCGAACCAGATAGCGGTCGCCGGTCGCCACGTTCATCCGGTTGGTGCCGACCGCCTTTTTGTCCGGGGTGGCGATGGTGACGCCGTCCATGGTGTAGGCGAACAGATAGCCCTGGCCGTTGTCGTAGGTGAGCATCGCCGCATCGCGGGCGAACTGGGCGACCGCCTGCTCCTTGGTCATCTCGCCGGCTTCGACCTTCTTCTGCAGGCCCACCGCCAGATTGCGGCCCATCTCGGTGATCGCTTTCGCCTGATCGAAGCGCGCGTGGAGCATCTCCCGCTGCATCATCACGCCAGCAAAAATCCCGGCCAAGCACAAACCGATCATGGTGCCTGCAACCAGCAGGCCCAGCTTGGGGGCGATACGAAGATTACTGAACTTCACGAAACTCTCCCCGAGGTACGACACCACATGCGAGAACATTGCATTCGTACAACTACGTGAAAATTGTTCCCGGACAGTTACTGCGGCGCACGCAATGCCACAAATTGCGTACTTGCGGACGGGGGCCGCAAAAGCAAATCCCTCCCCCGAGGGGGAGGGATCAATCAGTTGTTAACCGGAACTGCGTTTCGCCGTCGGGACATCGCGCCGGGGAAACCGGCGCGACGTCGGACGATCAGAAGGTCAGCGGCTTGACCTGCTTGACCTGCGGCAACGCCTGCACCTTCTCCAGCACATCGGCCGGCGCCGGACCGTCGATCGTCACCAGCGCGATGGCGTCGCCGCCTTCGCTGTGACGGCCGAGGTTGAAGGTCGCGATGTTGACCTTGGCGTCGCCCAAGAGGCTGGCGAACTTGCCGATGAAGCCCGGCTTGTCCTCGTTGGTGACGTAGATCATCGAGGCGCCGAACTCGGCGTCGACGCGGATGCCCTTGATGTCGACCAGACGCGGCTTGCCGTCGGCATAGACGGTGCCCGACACCGAGCGCTCCTGCTTTTCGGTGGCCACCGTCAGGGTGATCAGGCTCTCGTAATCGCTCTCGGCGGCGCGGACGACTTCGTCCACCACCATGCCGCGCTCCTTGGCGATCACCGGCGCCGAGACGACGTTGATGTCGCCCAGCATCGGCCGCAGCAGGCCGCTCAGCACCGCCGAGGTCAGCGCCTTGATCTTCATCTCGGCGACCTCACCCTCGTAGGTGATGGTGACCTTGGTGATGCCGGTCTCGGTGAGCTGGCCGGCGAACGAGCCGAGCTTTTCTGCGAGTTCGATGAACGGCTTCAGCTTCGGGGCTTCTTCGGCGGTGATCGACGGGAAGTTGATCGCGTTGGTGATCGCGCCGGTCAGCAGGTAGTCGCTCATTTGCTCGGCGACCTGCAGCGCGACGTTCTCCTGCGCTTCGGTGGTGGAGGCGCCGAGATGCGGGGTGCAGATCACATTCGGCAGGCCGAACAGCACGTTCTTGGTGGCCGGCTCTTCGGAGAACACGTCGAACGCCGCGCCGGCGACCTGGCCGGACTTCAGGGCTTCGGCGAGCGCATTCTCGTCAACCAGACCGCCGCGGGCGCAATTGATGATACGGACGCCCTTCTTCATCTTCGCAATGGCTGCCGCGTCGATGATGTTGCGGGTCTTGTCGGTGAGCGGGGTGTGCAGGGTGATGAAGTCGGCGCGCTTGAAGATGTCTTCGAGCTCGACCTTCTCGACGCCCAGATCCTTGGCGCGCTCCGGCGACAGGAACGGATCGAACGCGATGACCTTCATCTTCAGGCCGAGGGCGCGGTCGGCGACGATCGAGCCGATGTTGCCGCAGCCGATCACGCCGAGGGTCTTGGCGGTGATCTCGACGCCCATGAAGCGGTTCTTCTCCCACTTGCCGGCCTGGGTCGAGGCGTCGGCGGCGGGGATCTCACGAGCCAGCGACAGCATCATGGTGATGGCGTGTTCGGCGGTGGTGATCGAATTGCCGAACGGAGTGTTCATCACGATGATGCCCTTGGCGGTCGCCGCGGGAATCTCGACGTTGTCGACGCCGATGCCGGCGCGGCCGATCACCTTGAGCCGGTTGGCCTTCTCCAGGATCTTCGCCGTCGCCTTGGTGGCGGAGCGGATCGCGAGGCCGTCGTAATTGCCGATGATTTCGGCCAGCTTGTCTTTGTCCTTGCCGAGGTTCGGCTGGAAATCGACGTCGATGCCGCGATCCTTGAAGATCTGGACGGCGGCTTCCGACAGCGCGTCGGAAATGAGGACTTTGGGAGCGGTCATGGGATGTGATCCTGATGATCTTGAAAAAGGGGAAGCGGTCCTACGAGTCGCGGCGCGCTCCCTCACCCCGCACTTGCGGGGAGAGGGTTGGGGTGAGGGGCTACTGAGTCCGCAAGATGCGGAAGCGCCCCCTCACCCGACCCAGCTACGCTGCGCTCCGCCGGGTCGACCTCTCCCCGCAAGCGGGGAGAGGTTTAGAGGCGATCAAGCCGCCTGAGTCAGCGAGGCCTTGGTGGTCTCGAACGCATAGTCCAGCCACTGCGTTAGAGCCGCGACGTCGGCGGCTTCCACCGTAGCGCCGCACCAGATCCGCAGGCCCGGAGGAGCGTCGCGATAGGCGCCGAGATCGAAGCCCGCGCCTTCCTTCTCGACCACCGCGACCAGCTTCTTGGCGAAGTCCGCCTGGGCTTCGGCCGGCAGCGCGGCAATGGCGGGATCGACCACCTTGAGGCAGACCGAGGTATTGGAGCGGATCGCCGGATCGGCGGCGAGGAAGTCGACCCACGGGGTCTTGGCCGCCCAGTCGGTGATCACCTTGGTGTTGGCGTCGGCTCGGGCGATCAGGCCCTTGAGGCCGCCCACCGACTTCGCCCAGTTCAGCGCGTCGATGTAGTCCTCGACGCACAGCATCGACGGGGTGTTGATGGTCTCGCCCTGGAAGATGCCCTCGATCAGCTTGCCGCCCTTGGTGAGGCGGAAGATCTTCGGCATCGGCCAGGTCGGGGTGTAGCTCTCCAGGCGAGCCACGGCGCGCGGCGAGAGGATCAGCATGCCGTGCGCGGCTTCGCCGCCGAGCGCCTTCTGCCAGGAGAAGGTGACGACATCGAGCTTGGCCCAATCCAGCGGCTGCGCGAAGGCGGCCGAGGTGGCGTCGCAGATGGTCAGACCTTCACGGTCGGCCTTGATCCAGTCGGCGTTCGGAACGCGGACGCCCGAGGTGGTGCCGTTCCAGGTGAAGACGACGTCGGTATTGCAATCGACCTTGGTGAGGTCGGGAATTTCGCCGTAGCCCGCCTTGAGCTTGGTGACGTCCTTGAGCTTCAGCTCCTTGGTGACGTCGCCGACCCAACCGTCGCCGAACGATTCCCAGGCCAGGGTGGTGACCGGGCGCGGCCCGAGCAGCGACCACAGCGCCATCTCGACGGCGCCGGTGTCGGACGCCGGAACGATACCGATCTTGTAGTCGGCGGGAACCTCGAGCACGTCGCGGGTCAGATCGATCGCGAGCTTGAGCTTGGCCTTGCCGACCTTCGCGCGATGCGAGCGGCCGAGCGGCGCGTCCTTGAGATTTTCGGGGGACCAGCCGGGGCGCTTGGCGCAGGGGCCGGAGGAGAATTGCGGCGCATTGGGCCGCGAAGCGGGCTTCGCTACAGTCATAGTCTATCCTTCCAGATAGCTGCCTCTCGGTGGGGAGAGGTTTCCCGCCGCTGGGGATAGTCCTTTGGCTTCGAATGTCAAGGAAGTTCGCCATCCGGGAGATCACGGACAACTTCGACTTTCGGCGCCGTCGCATGCCCGGTCGGGCAATTGCAACACGACGATGACGTCGGCCGAACAACACTGCACCGCCGACGTGGCCGCCGGCGGCGCTGAGGGTGCGTGGTTCGCTTCGCGCGCCGGCCCGGCTCAGGCGACCTTGGCGACGAAACTCTTCACCTGGGCGCGCAGTTTCTCGACCTGGCCGGCGATCTCACCGGAGACGCCATTGACGCGCATCGCGATCTTGCCTGTGTCGTCGGCGGCGTGGCTGATACCAACGACGTTCGACGTTACCAGCGCGGTGCCGGACGAGGCCTGCTGCACGTTGCTGGCGATCTCGCGCGTCGCGGCGCCCTGCTCCTCCACCGCGGACGCGATGGTGGTTGATACTTCATTGATCTCGGTGATCCGCTTGCTGATCGCTTCGACCGCGCCGACCGACTCGTCGGTGATCGATTGCATCTCGCCGATCCGCGCGGTGATTTCCTCGGTGGCCTTGGCGGTCTGACTGGCGAGCGCCTTCACTTCCGCCGCCACCACCGCGAAGCCGCGGCCGGACTCGCCGGCACGCGCCGCCTCGATCGTGGCGTTGAGGGCGAGAAGGTTGGTCTGCGCCGCGACCGCGTTGATCAGCTTGACGACGTCGCCGATCCGCTGCGCGGCATCGGCCAGGTGCCTGATCTTCTCGGTGGTCTGCGCTGCCTCTTCCACCGCCTGATGCGTGCTGTTGGTGGAATGCTGGATCTGCCGCGAAATCTCGGCGATCGAGGCTGTGAGTTGCTCGGCCGCACTGGCCACGGTCTGCACGTTGGCGGATGCCTGCTCGGCGCCGGAGGCGACGCTGACCGACTGACGGCTGGTTTCCTCCGCCGCCTCGGCCATCGCACCGGCGTCGGATTTCAGCCCGGTGGACGCCGTCGTCAGCAACCCGGCGACGTCGTCCATGCCGGCCGCGAAGCACTGCGCTTCCTTCGCTACTTCGCGCACCCGGCGGTCCATCGAATCGGAGGCGCTGTTGATCACCACCGAGGCGTTCTTGAACGAGCCCGGCAAGCCGCGGGTCAGCACCTTGCGGAAGGTTTTGCCCTGGCTGACATATTCCATCGACGCGGACGCCTCGCGAACGAACGCGTCGACGATGTCGAGCATGTTGTTGACCTCGGCCTGCGCCCGACCGATCTCGCCGCCGTCACGGCGGCCCTGGACACGCGCCTCCAGATTGCCGTGGGCGGCCTCGACGCACACCTTGGCTATCTCGGCGACCGCCGCCGAGGTGCGGCGCAGCAGCCAGACCGCATAGCCGATCAGCGCGACGCCGATTCCCATCGCGGCGAGTTCGACGACGTAGCCGAGCGAGCCGACGATCGTCCCGACGGCGCTCATCCCCACCATCACCGTCACGGCGACGACGAGAGCGACCGTCGCCCTAGATAGAGAAGATGAATTCGTCATACTCGACACCCCGATCTTTAAGCATGTTCATCATCATCGCGTAGCCGGCCATCATGCCGTCCTTGGCGTTGCGATGACGGTTTTCCTCGTCCCGCAATTGGCGATAGAGCGCCTCGATCTTGGTGATCTGACCGCGATCCGGCTTGCGTCGATTGGAATGAAAGCCGGTGACGTTGCGCTGGGCGTCCAGCGTCGGGGTGACATGCGCGAACACCCAATAATGATCGCCGTCGCGCGCCATGTTCACCACATACGCGAAGATCTCCTTCTTCGACTGAATCGAATCCCACAGCATCTTGAAGATCGTGCGGGGCATGTCGGGATGGCGGACCAGGGAATGCGGCGCGCCGATCACCTCGTCGCGTGGATACTTCGCGAGCCGCACGAAGACGTCGTTGGCGTAAGTGATATGGCCCTTCAGGTCGGTCTTCGATACGATTAGTTCGTCTTCGTCGAACGGGCATTCGACGCCTGTCGGCTTCACCTGTGGTCGAGCCATCTCGAACTGTCCCCTAACCTGCCATGGCCGTTAGCCCGACGCCGTCGGGCCTGTCGTGCAATGGCGCTCGTCATGGTCCCAAATTGCTCGGCGACCATTACCCTGCGGTTAAGAACTGAATTCAGTATTACTACTCGGATGATGTAGTTTTATGGAATTCAATCAGTCAAATACGCGTTCAAGCTTGGGGGAGCGTTGAAGGCTGGGCCGAGCGGCGAAAAGCTATCCGCGATTCCGGCTGTCGTGCGTGAACAGCTCGACCGGCGCGGACCTTCCGCCATCACCACCGGAGGCAGGATGTCCGCCACATCGGACCCAGCCAAGGCCTCAGTCACAAGGCCCGAGTTAGGAGGCAGGCCTTGTGACGCCATCAAGAGCAGACAGGCCGAGACCGGTCTCGGCGCGGGCAATCCAGCGCTGCACCGCAGGATAACGGTCGAGCGCAAAGCCGCCCTGCTCCGCCATCCGCGTGTAGGCGAGCAGCGCCACATCGGCCAGTGACAGCCGATCGCCGACCAGGCAGGCCGATTGCGCCAGATGCTGCTCCATCCGGGTCAGCGCAGCGTGGCCGCGGCGAACCTTGTCCGGATCGAGTTCGCTGGCCGGCTTGCCGAGATAGACCATCTGGAAACGGCACACGGCGATGTATGGCTCGTGGCTGTACTGCTCCCAGAACAGCCATTCGTCCACCTTGGCCTGGTGCCAGGGATCGATCGGAATCAGGTCGCTGCCGCGGGCGAGATAGCGGATGATGGCATTGGATTGCGCCAGCGTGCGGCTGTCGTCGAAGGCGACCACCGGCACCTGCCCGGCCGGATTGAGCGCCAGGAAGACCGGCGTCCGGCTTTCGCCCTTCATCGTATCGACGGCGACCCACTCGTACGGCAGACCCAGCCGGTCGCAGGTCCACTTCACCTTCAGGCAATTGCCGGAATTGAGATCGCCGTAGATCCGCATCGTTGCTCCTCTCGCTTGCGCGAGCAAGTCGATCAGCAGCAGCCGGCGTCGTCAATCCATAGCAAGATTTGCGCGAGAGATTTAGGCGATCAGAACTTGTAGCCGATGCCGCCGCGCACGGTGGACACCGCCGTGTTGATCGGCGCGGCGAACTTCTGGTACTCCCACTCCGCGCGAACGAACAAGCCACGGTACAGCATCATGTCGACGCCGAGACCGCCCGAGTAGCCGTAAATGAAATGGCTGTTCTGGACCTGGCTTCCGCTGAGTACCCATGTGCCGCCGGAATCCGTGCCGATGATCGACGCCGATTGGACGATATCCGCCTGCCCGAGCGCCACGCCGCCGAACGCGTAAGGCAGGAAGCTGCCGAAGGCCCAGCCGGCGCGCAGCCGCGCCGACCCGACGTCGTGGACGTTGATCGCAGCGTTGGCGCCGTAGATCGCGCCGTAGTTGACTCCACCGGAGGTGATCTGCCGGGCCATCGAGCCAGACGTCGAGCCGCCGAAATTGCCGTGCATGTAGTTGGCTTCGATGCCGAGCACGACATCGTCCCACTGCGCGTTGTAGCCGACGAAACCGCCCCAGCCCTGGCCATGCGACGAGGACTTGCCGAGCACCGGCCACGACGACACGCCGAGCGTCCCCTCGACGGCGGTGTTCACGAGCAGGTTGGACGCGACGCCCTGTGTCGAGTTGGTGAAATCCATGTCGGAGGTGCCGTAGCCACCCTGGCCGCCGACATAGAAGCCCTCCCAGTTGACCACCCGGGGAGTCTCCACCAGCGCGCCGCGCAGCGGGCCGTAGTCCGGCATGTCCGCCGCATACGCCGTCTGTGCCATCGCGCCGACCGCCGCGGCCATCACAACTCTACGCATCGCACACTCCCCCGACCAACCCTTCAACGCTGCTGATCATGCGGCGTTAACCTTAATTCTTCGTTGTCGGGCACGGCCCCGGACAAACAAAAACGGCGCGGGAAGCTCCCGCGCCGTTAACACTCGTAAACGAGTGGAGAGCGATCAGCCCTTGCGCATCAGCACCGGCGAGGCGGGGTATACCGGGCCGGCATCGAGATTCCAGCGCACGCCGAGCTTCACGTCGTGGGAGGTGATGTCCTTGAATTCAAACTTGTTCCCGGCCGTGGGAGAATCATACCGAGCTGCATTTCCTGTCACGCCGCTGCCAAGATTGACGTAGCTGTAGCCAAGATCGACGGTCAGATTGGGAGTAACCTTGTAGGCTAGACCGGTGTGCAGGGCCCAAGCGAGATTCCATTTCGACCCCGTCTCGGCATAAGCGACCCCCGGAAAGCTGCCGGAGACGAACGTGTCAAGGCCAGGCGAATAGGCGAGGTTAGTCTGACTTCGGTCGACGAAGTTAGCGATGGTCACCCGAGCCGCACCAACACCGGCACCGACATAGGGGGTTATGCACCACCAGGTTCCTAGATCGGCATAGGCATTCGCAAGGAACAGCCACTCTGACTTGGTGGCACTGTAATCGTCGACACCATTGTAATTCCACGAATTACCACGATAGGTCGCAACACCAGTCAGAAGGTCGGTCCCATGGAAGCTAGACTGCCCACGATATTGGCCTGTGATGTCCGCACGGAACCAGTTGTTGAACTGATAACCGACGCCAATCTGATAGGTACCTCCGGTGTCGAAGCCGGTCTGCTGGCTGAAAGAGGTGAGCTGGCTGTAAGCCGTCGGATTGGTGCTGCGAACGTCCTTGACCTGCTGATTGCTGAATCCGATGTCGCCGCGCAGATACCATCCGCCGAAATCTTCGGCCGGGGGCGGCGCATAAGCAGGCGGAGGGGCAATCGGCATATCGGCCGCCATCGCGGCCGAGGCAATCAGCGAAGCCGCTCCGGCGGCCATCAACATCTTCACGCTACGCATTGGCTTCGTCCTTTGGTCCAATGATCAATTACGAAGGCCCCACACCCGGAAACCTATGGACCGCACGATGCCATCAATTCCTTAAGCGCGACTTAACCCTAATTTTTAAGGTTGACATTTAGTGACGAACCGCCGGCCCTGGTAACAATCAGTAGGCGAAGACCCGCACGGCGCATCATGACTAACAAATGATAAACGCCCGAGCCGTGAGCAGCGAGCAAACGAAAACGGCTCCGGTTCCAACAGGAACCGAAGCCGTGATGTGAAGGTCATCGGTGCCGGGTGAACCCGGCTTCTCTGCCCGGTCGCGTCAGTGGGCGTGGCGCGGCATCTTTGGCAGCAGCACCGCCAGCAGCCCGAGCGCCGGCAGGAACGAGCACACCTGATAGACGAAATCGATGCCGCGGATGTCGGCGAGCTCGCCGAGCGCCGCGGCGCCGAGGCCGCCGATGCCGAAGGCGAAGCCGAAGAACACCCCCGAGATCATGCCGAACCGGTGCGGCATCAGCTCCTGAGCGAACACGATGATTGCCGGCGTCGCCGACGCCAGGATGAAGCCGATGAACACGGTGAGCACCGCGCTGGCGGTGAGTCCCGCATAGGGCAGCGCCAAGGTGAACGGCAGGGTGCCGAGGATCGAGAACCAGATCACATAGCGGCGGCCGAACCGGTCGCCGAGCGGGCCGCCGAAGAACACCCCCGCCGCAGTGGCGGCCAGGAAGATGAACAGGAAGATCTGCGCGGTCTGGGTCGAAACGTGGAACTTGTCGATCAGATAGAACGTGTAGTAGCTCGACAGACTCGACAGATAGAGCTGCTTGGAGAACAGCAGCCCCACAAGCACCACCAGCGCCACCATCACCCGCCGCCTGCTCGGCGCATGCGGATGCGGCTGCACCACCATCCTCTTCTTGCCGGCGACCTGCGGCTTGTACCAGACGCCGATTCGCCACAGCACGATGATGGCGAGAAACGCGATCGACGAGAACCAGGCGATCGACGGCTGGCCAAACGGCACCACGATCAGCGCCGCCAGCACTGGCCCGAGCGCAGTGCCCGCGTTGCCGCCGACCTGAAACACAGACTGCGCCATGCCGTGCCGGCCGCCGGAGGCGAGCCGCGCGATCCGCGCCGATTCAGGGTGAAACACCGCCGAGCCGAGGCCGATCATCGCCGCGGCGATCAGGATCACCGGATAGGAATGCGCGACGCTGAGCAGCAGCAGGCCGAGAAATGTCGAGCCCATGCCGATCGCCAGCGAGAACGGCTGTGCCTTCTTGTCGGTGATGTGGCCGACCACAGGCTGCAGCAGCGACGCGGTGAACTGGAACGCCAACGTGATCAGGCCGATCTGGCCGAAATCGAGCGCGTAGTTCGCCTTCAGGATCGGGTACACCGACGGAATCAGCGACTGCATGGTGTCGTTGAGGAAATGCGAAAAGCTGATACCGCCGAGCACGATGTAGGTAGGCCCGGCCGCGGCAGGCGCCGCCGGCTTGGTGATTTCGGGCAGCGGCATCTCGGCCGGATTGACCGGAGCAGCGATATCCGCATCGACGGTGACAGGCTTGTTCACGGCGTTTCCTGAAATGGGCTTGGGAGCGCCGACCGAATTGCGCGGCGCAACAACGACGAACGGCCGGCACGTTGGCCGACCGTTGCTAAATTAGTTCCGAGCGCCGCTGGCGTGTAGCGCGGATTCGCGATGGCAGCGTTGCGCCGCGTCCGCGAAGCCGCGGCGGGCAACTCAGCCTCAGGCGGCTGCGGCCGCAGCGTTGCCGAGCGCGTCGACGATGCTGTCGACGACTTCCTCCACAACGTCGCGATCGTCACCCTCGCCCATCACCCGGATCACCGGCTCGGTGCCGGAGGGGCGGATCAGCAGCCGGCCATGGCCGTTCAGCCGCTTCTCGCCGTCCGCAATCGCCGAGATCACGCCGCCGTCGTCGAGCGGACGGCCGCTGCGGTAGCGCACGTTCTTCAGGATCTGCGGCAACGGATCGAAGCGGTGGCAGACTTCGGAGACCGGACGGCCGAGCTTCTGCACCATCGCCAGCACCTGGAGCGCCGCGACGAACCCGTCGCCGGTGGTGTTGAAGTCGGACAGGATGATATGGCCGGAAGACTCGCCGCCGACGTTGTAGCCTTCCTTGAGCATCTGCTCGAGCACGTAGCGGTCGCCGACCGGGGTGCGCAGCAGCGCGATGCCTTCGCCTGCAAGGAAACGCTCGAGCCCGAGATTGGACATCACGGTGGCGACCACGCCCGGCTTGGCGAGGCGGCCGTCTTCCTTCCAGCTCTGGCCGATCACCGCCAGAAGCTGATCGCCGTCGACCACATGGCCGCGCTCATCGACCAGGATGACGCGGTCGGCGTCGCCGTCGAGCGCAATGCCGATGTCGGCGCGCATCTCGCGGACCTTGGCGCACAGCGCCTGCGGCGCGGTCGAGCCGCATTCCTTGTTGATGTTGAAGCCGTCCGGCTCGACCCCGATCGAGATCACGTCGGCGCCGAGCTCCCACAGAGCTTCCGGCACCACCTTGTAGGCGGCGCCGTTGGCGCAATCGATCACCACGCGCAGGCCTTCGAGGCTGAGTTCGCGCGGCAGCGTGCGCTTGGCGAATTCGATGTAGCGGTCGTGGACGCCGTCGATGCGGCGGGCACGGCCAAGGCTGGCGCTCTGCGCCAGCTTCTTGTCGAGCGAATCGTCGAGCATCAGCTCGATCTGCTTCTCGACGTCGTCGCTGAGCTTGTAGCCGAGCGGGCCGAACAGCTTGATGCCGTTGTCTTCGAACAGATTGTGCGACGCCGAAATCATCACGCCGAGGTCGGCGCGCATCGACTTGGTAAGCATCGCCACCGCCGGCGTCGGCATCGGGCCGACCAGCAGCACGTCCATGCCGACCGAGGTGAAGCCCGCCACCATCGCGTTCTCGATCATGTAGCCGGACAGACGGGTGTCCTTGCCGATCACCACCCGATGGCGATGGTCACCGCGCTGAAACGCTAGGCCGGCAGCCTGGCCGACCTTCAGGGCCAGCTCCGGCGTGATCAGGCCGTTGGCACGGCCACGAATTCCGTCCGTCCCGAAATATCTGCGGCTCATCAAATCTTCCCCCGCCCTTGCCGCTCACGGCCAAAAACCCACGATTCATCCGTGGCTTGCCGTGCGGCGAAACGGCCTTATAGGCCGAAAATGGTTGCGGGGACTTCAAAAAATGTAATCAAAGATTACGCCGCCAGCCTTAGCTGACGGCGTAACTCTTTGAAAAATATATCGGATATACTCTTGCGCAGGGTCCAGTGATTAACCCTTCCGGCTCTTATCCCCATCCGGTTTCGATGGCGCCGGCTGGGTCACGCTGACCGGATCGGAGCCCGGAAATGAATCCTCCAAGCCCTCGTTGAGCTGCTCTTCGAGCTTCTTCTCGTCCTTGGTCGGCTTTTCGGCGGTCTTGGCGTCGGTCATGGTGATCCTCCTCGAACCTTTCGGAACTCGATTGGCAACGCGCCGCCGCGCGCCCTGTTCCGAGGTGCGGCCGTCGCCCGACGCGACGATTTTGCACAGGGCGCCCGCGTGCTACAGGACGAGCGGCTCGCAACCAACGGCAAGAGGCGGACGGCAATTCCATGAAAGAGATCACCTGCATCGAAGACCTCCGCCAGATCCACAAGCGCCGGGTGCCGAAGATGTTCTTCGACTACGTCGACCACGGCTCCTACGCCGAGGAGACGCTGCGGGCGAATGTGGAAGATCTGAAGCGGATCAAATTCCGGCAGCGCATCCTGGTCGACATCTCCAAACGCGATCTCGCCACAACCATCCTGGGCGACAAATACGCGATGCCGCTGATCCTGGCGCCGGTCGGCTCGACCGGGATGCAGCACGCCGACGGCGAGATCCATGCCTGCCGCGCCGCGCAGGCCGCCGGCATTCCCTACACGCTGTCGACGATGTCGATCTGCTCGATCGAGGACGTCGCGGCGAATGTCGACAAGCCGTTCTGGTTTCAGCTCTACGTGATGCGCGACCGCGGCTTCGCCAAAGCGCTGATCGAGCGCGCGATCGCCGCCAAGTGCAGCGCGCTGGTGCTCACCGTCGACCTGCAGGTGATCGGCCAGCGCCATCAGGACATCAAGAACGGCATGACGGTGCCGCCGCAGCTGTTCAAGTTCAAGAACGTCGTCGACATCGCCACCAAGCCGCGCTGGGTGAAGGGTATTCTCGGCACGTCGCGGCGCAATTTCGGCAACATCGCCGGCCATCTGCCCGGCTCCAAGGATCTGGAATCGGTGTCGGCCTGGGTGGCGTCGCAGTTCGATGCTTCGCTGAACTGGCGCGACATCGACTGGATCCGCTCGATCTGGCCGGGCAAGCTGATCATCAAGGGCATCCTCGACGTCGAGGACGCCCGTGAAGCGGTGAAGGTCGGCGCCGAGGCGCTGGTGGTGTCGAACCACGGCGGCCGCCAGCTCGACGGCGCGCCGTCGTCGATCGAGGTGCTGCCGGAGATCGTCCACACCGTCGGCTCGCACATCGAAGTGATGTTCGACGGCGGCATCCGCTCCGGCCAGGACGTGATGCGCGCGCTCGCGCTCGGCGCCAAGAGCTGCATGATCGGCCGCGCCTACATCTACGGCCTCGGCGCATATGGCGGTCCGGGCGTCGCCAAGGCGATCGACATCATCGGCAAGGAGCTGTCGACCACGATGGGGCTGTGCGGCGTCAATTCGATCCACGAGATCGACGAGAAGGTGCTGGCGGAGTAAGCGGCGAGACCGCACTCGGTTTCCGTCATTGCGAGCCGAAAGCGAAGCAATCCAGAGCCCCATCCACTGAGCTGGATTGCTTCGTCGGCTTCGCCTCCTCGCAATGACGGGGAGAGAACCGACAAACAACGAACAACAAGAACAACAACCGGAGGAAATCCATGACTGATACGCAACGCGCGC
Organism: Rhodopseudomonas parapalustris; assembly: GCF_053772255.1. Lineage (NCBI taxonomy): Bacteria > Pseudomonadati > Pseudomonadota > Alphaproteobacteria > Hyphomicrobiales > Nitrobacteraceae > Rhodopseudomonas > Rhodopseudomonas parapalustris. Next base: position 57,320 of record NZ_JAMKBZ010000024.1, read on the forward strand.
CGCAGAACGCTTCCAGCGAAGTGCTCTATGCGGTCGAGGATCACATCGCCACGATCACGCTGAACGCGCCGGAGCGGCTGAACACCATCTCCGGGCCGATGCTGAACACGCTGGCGGCGCTGCTCACCAAGGCCAATGAAGACCCGGACGTCCGCTGCGTCATCCTCACCGGCAACGGCCGTGCGTTCTGCGCCGGGCTCGACCTCAACAAGGAGCGCGGCGACGAGGGCCTCAGCGCGGCGTCGTCTCCGACCACGCTCGACTTGCGCAACACGCCGCCGACCGTGCTGCAGGCGATGGACAAGCCGGTGATCTGCGCCGTCAACGGCGGCGCGGCCGGCTACGGCATGGACACCGCGCTCGGCTGCGACATCCGCATCATGGCGGAATCAGCCAAGCTGGCAGCCGCCTTCGTCAAGCGCGGCGTGGTTCCGGAAAGCGGCGGCACCTGGTTTCTGCCGCGGATGATCGGCTGGGCCAAGGCAGCCGAGCTGATCTTCACCGGGCGGACCCTGAGCGCGCGCGAGAGCCTGGAATGGGGCCTCGCCAACGAAGTGGTGCCGGACGCCGAGCTGATGGGCCGCGCCCGCGCGGTCGCCAAGGAGATCGCCGGCAACGCACCGCTGGCGGTGCAGGCGGCCAAGCGGATGATGCGGATGGGGCTGAACGAGACCTTCCCCGATCACGTCCATCATGTGTACTTGCAGCTTCTGCCGCTGTTCAAGACGCAGGACATGAAGGAAGGCATCGCGGCCTTCATGGAGAAGCGCGAGGCGAAGTTCGTCGGCCGCTGAGGACCGGCGACTGGTCGGAGACGCACGATGTTCGAGACCGTCACGACGATGCTCGACTGGCTCGGCGTGGTGGTGTTCGCCGTCACCGGCGCGCTGGTGGCGTCGCGCAAGGAAATGGACATCGTCGGCTTCGCGCTGCTCGGCACCGCGACCGGCATCGGCGGCGGCACGCTTCGGGACGTGCTGCTCGACCAGCCGGTGTTCTGGATCCGCGAACCGGCCTATCTGGTGGCCTGCGTGCTGGTTTCCGGAATCGTGTTCTTCACCGCGCACATTCCACATTCGCGCTACAAAATGTTGTTGTGGCTCGACGCAATCGGCATGGCTTTGTTCGCGGTCAGCGGGGCCGAGCGCGCCGCGCTGGCCGGCGCCAACGGCATCGTCGCGGTCGCGATGGGCGTTGTCACCGCGACCTTCGGCGGCATCATCCGCGATCTGCTCGGCGGCGAGATTCCGGTCATCCTCCGCCGCGAGATCTACGTCACCGCCGCGCTGCTCGGTGCCGCGACCTACGAGGCGTCGACGGCTTTGGGGGCCAGCCGCGAATTCGGCACCGTCGCCGGCTTTGCGCTGGCGTTGCTGATCCGTGCCGCAGCGCTGCAGCGCGGTTGGTCACTGCCACGCTATCGGCCACGGCCCGGCGCCCGGGACGAATGACGGAACGAGTGCCGGCCGCGGCAAACGCCCATCCTATTTGTGACCAAGCAGATCGGCCTCGACCAGCGCCCGCAGTTCCGCGGTGACGTGGGGCCGCGCGCCGAACCACAGATCGAAGCCGCGCACCGCCTGGTGCAGCAGCATGCCGAGGCCGTCGGCGGTGCGCAGACCGCGCGCCTTGGCGGCGGCGAGCAGATCGGTTTCGAGCGGCACGTAGACCAGATCGGCCACCACCGCATCGGCCGGCAGCGCCGACAGGTCGATCGGAAGCGGCGGCTGGCCGTTCATGCCGAGCGAGGTGGTGTTGACCAGAAGTCCGGCGCCCGGCAGCGCCGCCGGGATGTCGCTCCAGGCGATCGGCACCACACGGTCGCCGAACAGATCGCGCAACGCCTGCGCCCGCTCGATCGAGCGATTGGCGAGCGCGATCCGGCCGATGCCCCGCTCGAGCAGGCCGAACACCACCGCGCGCGACGAGCCGCCGGCGCCGAGCACCAGCGCATGCGCGGTGCGGTCCCAGCCCGGCGCCGAGGCGTCGAGATTGCCGATGAAGCCTTCGACGTCGGTGTTGGTCGAGCGTAACAGATCGCCGTCGTAGTACAGCGTATTGGCGGCCCCGACGGCGCGGGCGCGCGCGTCCGGCTCGGTGAGCTGCAGCGCGCGCTCCTTGTGCGGGATGGTGACGTTGGCGCCGACATAGCCGTGCGTCTTCAGGTTCAGCACGAACTCGGCAAAGCCTTCCGGCGGCACCGCTTCGATCGAATAGCCGCCTTCGATGCCGAGCTGACGCAGCCAGTAATGATGGATCAGCGGCGAGCGCGAATGCGCCGCCGGCCAGCCGATCAGACACGCCGCGCGCTTGATCGCAGCCATTCCGCCCTCCTCGCCCCAGCGAGCCTTGTTCTTCGAAACGCCTCCGTGAAAATCAGGCCGTCGCGCCAGCGTCAATCGCAAAACGCGCGCGCACGACGGAAGTCGGGCGCGTCAGGCGGAAGCGGGCTGCGGCGACGGCCCCTCTTCGGGAGCGACAGTCTTGCCCTTGATCTCGTCGACTGCGCTGGCGATGTCGGCGCGATACTGCGCCAGCGGCGGCTTGACGCCGTGGGTGAGCAGCGCGCGGCGGACCGTCGGCGAGGCGCCGGTGACGATCAGCTTGATGCGCTTGCGCTGCGCCGACAGCGCGACGCGGTAGATCGCATTCGCGGCGGTAGAATCCAGGAACGGCACTGCTGCGAAGTCGACCACGAACACCTTGTGGCTGTCGGCGATGTTGTTCAGCACCGAGGTGACGGTGGCGGCGGCGCCGAAGAAGAACGCGCCGGTGATGCGATAGACCACGACGTCGGGATCGGTGACCAGCGACAGGTCGGCGGCCGTGCCGCGGCGCTTGCCGCCCTCGTCGGCCCGGTCCTCCTGCGCCAGCCCGGAATACGCCTCGACGCCGGTGACCTCGGACATCCGGTGAATGAACAGCACCGCGCCGAGCGCGAAGCCGACCACGATGCCTTCGGTCAGATCGCGGAACACGGTGAGCAGGAAGGTCGCCAGCACCACCACCGCATCGCCGCGCGATGAGCGGACCAGCGTGGCGAATTCGTGCTTCTCGGCCATGTTCCAGGCGACGATCGCCAGCACGGCGGCGAGCGTCGCCAGCGGGATGAAGCTCGCCAGCGGCGCCGCCACCAGCATGAACACCAACAGAAATATCGAATGCAGCATGCCGGCAATCGGGGTGCGCGCGCCGGTGCGGATGTTGGTGGCGGTGCGGGCGATCGCACCGGTGACGCAGATGCCGCCGAACAGCGCCGAGCCCATATTGGCGAAGCCCTGTGCCACCAGCTCGCAATTCGAGCGATGCCGCCGGCCGGTCATGCCGTCCGCCACCACGGCAGACAGCAGCGACTCGATGGCGCCGAGCAGCGCAAACGCGATCGCGTCGGGCAGCATCTCGATCACCTTGGCGACCGAGAACACCGGCCAGGACGGCAACGGGAAACTTTCCGGAATGCCGCCGAACTTCGTGCCGATGGTCGCGACCGGTAGTGAGAAGCCCCACACCAGCGCCGCGGTGACCGCGACCGCAATCAATAGCCCCGGCCAGTTCGGCCGCAGCTTCTTCAGCCCGACAATCAGCACGATCGCAGTCAGCGCGACGCCGAGCGCATAGAAATTCATGGTCGGCAGCGCCTGCGCCAGCGCTTCCAGTTTAGGAATGAACGGCCCCGGCTCCTTCGCCAGCTCGATGCCGAGCAGATCCTTGATCTGGCTGGCGAAGATGATCACTGCGATGCCGGCGGTGAACCCGACCGTGACCGGATAGGGAATGAATTTGACGTAGGTGCCGATCTGCAGGAAGCCGGCCACCACCAGGATCATCCCGGCCATGAAGGTCGCGAGCAGCACGCCGTCGATGCCGTGGCGCTGCACGCTGAGCATCACCAGCACGATGAAGGCGCCCGCAGGGCCGCCGATCTGGAAGCGAGAGCCGCCGAACGCAGAGACCAGAAAGCCGCCGACCACCGCGGCATACAGCCCTCGGTCAGGCGTGACGCCGGAGGCGATCGCGATCGCGGTGGACAGTGGCAGCGCCACGATTGCCACCGTGAGACCGGCGATCAGATCGGCGCGGAAATCGGCGAGGCCGTAGCCCTCGCGCAGCGCGGTGATCAGCTTCGGCGTGAACAGCTCGCGGAAGCTCGGTTTGGTCGCAGCCACAAGTCGCCGGGAGGTATCCATACCGTTTCTCCTGGTCCGCCCCGCCGCTGCACCGAAACCGTCAGGCCTCGTTGCGGGGCGGCGTCGGCTCTTTGAACCGAACGCCGCGGCCGCCGCCTTCGCTGCGGGAATTATCTCCGATCAGAACCACGCCGCCGCGCTCGAGGGCCTCGATCACCTTGGTGAGGGATTCCACCACACCGCGAACGTTGCCTTCGCTCGCCTCCATCCGCTGGATGGTCGGCAGCGAAACGCCGGACAGTTCGGCCAGCGTGCGCTGGTCGATGCCGAGCAGCGCACGGGCGGCGCGCAATTGGGCTGCGGTCATCATGGGTGAAGCATGAATTCTGATGTCTGAAGGCTGCAATATGATGCTTGAAGCTGCATCAGGCAAATAAAAAACGGCTGGAGTGATGTTTTAAACATCAGTCCAGCCGCTTTGCAGCATTCATATTTTAGTGAGCGCGAGGCGGAGAACTCTCCCGCCCCCGACGCCGTCGCGATCAGGCTGCGGCCTGACGGTGGGCTGCCACGATCTGGTCGGCGGTCCGTCCGGAGACCTCGGCCATGTGGTCGAAGCTGCGGGTGAAGCTGCCGGCGCCGGCGGTGGCCGAGCGCAGCTCGACGATCAGATCGCCGATCTCGGCCTCGGGCATGGTGGCGCGCACCGTGTCCCAGCCCGGCCAGCCGTCGCGGGTGTCGAAGCCGAGGATCTGGCCGCGCCGCCCGGACAGGATGGCGTTGACCTTAGCGGTCGCCTCGGTCGGACAAACGATCTCGACGGTGTGGATCGGCTCCAGCAGCACCGGCTGGCACTGTGGCAGCGCCTCGGTGATGCCGATCCGCGCCGCGGTGCGGAACGCCTGATCCGAGGAGTCGACACTGTGATACGAACCGTCGGTCAGGGTGACGTGGACGTCGACCACCGGGAAGCCGAGCGGCCCGGCGCGCAGGCCGTCGACCACGCCCTCCTCGACCGCGCCCATGTAGTTGCGCGGCACCGCGCCGCCGACCACGGTCTCGGCGAAGGCGAAGCCCTCGCCGCGCGGCAGCGGCTTGATGTCGAGCACTACGTCGCCGAACTGGCCGTGGCCGCCGGACTGCTTCTTGTGTCGGCCGCGCTGGGTCACCGGCTTGCGAATGGTTTCGCGATAGCCGATTCCCGGCGCGTGCGACTTCACCGTCACGCCGTAGCGATCACGGAGCCGCTCCAGCGCGACGCGCAGATGCATCTCGCCCTGGCCCCACAGCACCATCTCGTGGCTCTGCGGATCGTGCACGATGGTGAGCGAGGGATCTTCCTCGTTCAGCCGCTGCAGCGCCTGGCCGAGCTTGACGTCGTCCTTGCGATCGGCGGCAGCGAGCGCCATCGCCAGCACCGGCGGCGCGGCACTGACTTCGACCAATGCGGCCGGCGCAGCCTTGCCGTTGCCGAAGGTCTCGCCGGTCTTGATCGCGTCGAGCTTGCCGAGCGCGACCACATCGCCGGCCGAGGCCGACGAGCGCTTGCTGTCGTGCCCGCCACCAACGGTCTGGATGCCGGAGACGCGCGCGGCTTCACCGGCGGAGGACTGCACATTGTCGCCGTCGGCGAGCGTGCCGGTGAACAGCCGGGCCAGCGACAGCTTGCCGCCGTGCTGCAAATGCTGAGTCTTGAAGACGTAGCCGACCGCATCCTTGCCGGCGGTGACGCCGAGTCGCGCTGCCGTCTCGGTGACGTCCGGCGCCTCGTGGCGCAGCGCCTTCAACAGGCGCAGCACGCCGTTCTCGCGCAGCGCCGAGCCGAGCAGCACCGGGCAAATCACGCCTTCGCGCAGCTCGCGGGCGAGATCATCGAACACCGCGTCGCGCGGCGGCTGGATGTCGTCGAGCAGTTGCTCCATCAGCGCATCGTCGTGATCGGCGAGCTTCTCGAGCATCGAGAACCGCGCTTCCTTCTCGCGGTCGAGATCGCCGCCTGCGAGATCGATCACTTCGGAGGGCTTGTGCTCCCGATAGACGAAGGCGCGCTCCAGCGCGAGGTCGACGTAGCCGGCGATCAGCTCGCCGTTCCAAATTGGAATCTGGCGCAGCACCAGCGGAATGCGGGATGCCGGCTGCAAACTGTCGAGTACTTCGCGAATGCGTTTGTTGGCGCGATCGATCTTGTTCAGGAACAGGAATCGGGGAATGCCGAGATCTTCGAGTTCGCGCAGGATCAGCTGCAACTGCGGCAGCTTGCGCTCGTCGGCTTCGCACACCACCACGGCGGCATCGACAGCGGGAAGCGCCGCGCGCATGTCGTGCGCGAATTCGACGGAGCCGGGACAATCGAGGAAGGTGTAACTCTCACCCATGAACTGGGTGGTGACGGCAGTGAGGCTGAGCCCCATCTTATGCTGGCGCGCCTCGGGGCTGGAATCGCCGTGCGAGGTGCCGGCATCGACCGAGCCGGCTCGTGGGATGGCGCCGGTCCGCGCCATGATCGCTTCGAGTAGTGTGGTTTTTCCGCTTTGGAATGGGCCCACCAGTGCAATGCACCGGGGACCACGGGGACTTCTGACGTCTTGTCCCATCGCCGCCTCCTGACTTTGGAGCTCGGCCCGTGATTGGGTCGGCAAGACGTGATGCTTTCGCAACACACGACACTTGGCAAGCGCGAAAAATTACGACGCCATGATGTCGACCTTGAGCAGGATCAAGGACACTCAAAAATAAGTGCCGCGACGCGTTCGCATCGCGGCACAATGTTGCAAAACTGGAATTGAACCAGAGCGCGCTGTTAGTTAGCGGCCAGGACGCAGTTCCAACTCCTGCAGACCGACCGCGACGTTGACGCCGGTCTGCCCCTGCAGGCTGACCGGCTGCAGCGCGATCGAATTCGACGAGCCGCCGATCAGCACGTTGGCACCGACACCGACGCCGACCGAGGCAGATCCCTGTGCGCCGGCGTAGTTGCCGGCAAGGTCGCCGGGGCCGAAGCGCTCGACCGGCGCCAGCACGACCCAGCTCAGCGCGGTTTCCGGGGTGATACCAAGGTCGAGCCCGACCTTGCGGATGGTGGCGACGTAGGGCGTGTCGGGGCGGCCATCGCTACGCAGCACGCAGCCGAGATTGGTCACCGATCCGACGATGAAGCCCATGCTGGCGCCACCGCGGCATTCGAGCATGCCGACCCGCACCCGGTTCTGCTGCGCATTGGCGGCGGTGACGGTCAACGCGGCGGCGGCGAGTCCGACGAAAAGCGAGAGGCGGCGCATGGCGAAAATCTCCGACGTAGGAAGGTGATGCGGAAGACGACTCGATTCGTTCGAACACGATCGAACAATCGCCGTCATTTAGTCACAGCAATGGCAAATCTTCAATGACAGCCGGGTCCGCGAAGGCGCGGCCATGTGTCCGAACGCGCGACGTTCGATTGCAAAACGTATCTAAAACGCAAGAAGGGCCCGCGGATACGGGCCCTTCTGCAAACTATATCAAATGCGCCGTAAGCGCCGTCACTTAGTGATGACGATGATGACGGCGATGCTTGCGGTAGTGCTTCTTGGCGATCGGCGCCGGCAGAAGCTGCACGTCGACGATACCGGCAGTGGCGTTCAGGCCGGTCTGGCCCTGCAGGCTGAGCGGCTGCAGCGCGAAGGCGTTGTTCGAACCGCCGATCAGCAGGTTGCCGCCGACGCCGAAGCCGAACGACGCGTTGGCGCCGACGCCGCCGTAGCTGCCGCCGAGGTCACCGCGACCGACGCGCTGAGTCGGGGCGTACACCGCCCAAGCGAGGCCGGTGGTCTGGGTGAAGCCGAGGTCGACGCCGATGCGCTGCACATGCGCGATGTACGGCTCGGGACGACGGCCGTCGGTCCGGAACAGGCACTCGAGCTGGGTGGTCGACCCGACCACGTAGCCGACGTTCGGACCGCCGGCGCATTCGATCACGCCGACCTGCACGCGCTGCTGCGCGCTCGCGCTCGCGACCGAGGCGATCAACGCGACCGCAGCGATTCCGAACTGTCTGAGGGTAAACATAGAAGCACACTCCACATGTGGATTGAGATTGCGAAGGCGACAAAGAGGAAGCGTCTTGGCCAAAACAAGGCGCTTCGTCAGTTTTGGAACGAATCCTGTGAACGTTGCGGATTGTTAATGAAATATTTACCGCAAGTTTCCGCAAAACCGCTGAATGCGCTTGCAGGCGTCTTCGAGATCCGAGGTTTTGGTGGCGTAGGAGATCCGGAACGCCGGACCCAGCCCGAACGCCGAGCCCTGCACGACCGCGACGCCTTCGGCCTCCAGCAGTTCGGTCACGAAATCCTGGTCGGTCTCGATCTTCTTGCCCGACGGCGCGGTCTTGCCGATGGTGCCGGCGCATGACGGATAGACGTAGAACGCGCCCTCGGGACGCGGACAGTCGATCCCGGCGGCCTGATTCAGCATCGACACCACCAGATCACGGCGTTCCTTGAACACCTTGTTGTGGGCGTCGATGAAGTCCTGCGGACCCTTGAGCGCCTCGACGGCAGCCCACTGCGCGATCGAGCACGGATTCGAGGTCGACTGCGACTGGATCGTCGACATCGCCTTGATCAGCTCAGCCGGGCCGCCAGCATAGCCGATCCGCCAGCCGGTCATGCAATACGACTTCGACACGCCGTTCACCGTCAGGGTGCGGTCGAACAGCTTCGGCTCGATCTGCGCCGGAGTGGTGAACTCGAAGTCGTCGTAGACGAGGTGCTCGTACATGTCGTCGGTCATCACCCAAACGTGCGGATGCTTGACCAGGACGTCGGTCAGCGCCTTCAGCTCGGCGCGGGAATAGGCCGCGCCGGTCGGGTTCGACGGCGAGTTGAGGATGATCCACTTGGTCTTCGGCGTGATCGCCGCTTCCAGGGCCGCCGGCTGCAGCTTGAAGCCGAACTCGGCGGTGCAGACCACCGGTACGCTCTCGCCGCCGGCGAGCGCCACCATCTCCGGATAGCTGACCCAATACGGCGCCGGGATGATCACCTCGTCGCCCGGATTGATGGTCGCCATCAGCGCATTGTACAGCACCTGCTTGCCGCCGGTGCCGACGATGATCTGGTTCGGCTTGTAGGTCAGGCCGTTCTCGCGCTGAAACTTGTCGATGATCGCCTGCTTCAGCTCGGGAATGCCGTCGACCGCGGTGTACTTGGTCTTGCCGGCCTCGACCGCGTGAATCGCCGCCAGCTTGATGTTGGCGGGGGTGTCGAAATCCGGCTCGCCGGAGCCCAGTCCGATGACGTTGCGCCCGGCCGCTTTCAGCTCACGCGCTTTGTCCGTGACCGCGATGGTCGCGGACGGCTTCACACGATCGAGCGCGGTGGCGAGGAACGGCATCGTCATCTCCTTGCAGCCGTCATGAGTCGGCATTTGGCGCGACTCTTCCATTTCTGACGGGAATGCTCTCACACTAAGCATCGGCTCGGTGCATCGCAAGAAGCTTGCGGGAATGGTGGCATTGCCGGAACGCCGTACAACCGCCGGGATACGGCTGCCGGGAGGCGCTGTTGCCAGTCATGCGCGGCAGACCGCCCTCACCGCCGATTTCGCATAGCGAAAATACCAAATCGGTCGCCGCCGCGGGTTTTTCGGGCCGCAACAGTCCCCTTCGCAATGCGGCATGGGATTTCGATGCTTTCCATCGCTTGGGGCTTGCGACGCCTGCCGGGGGGCATCATTGTTTAGCCGCGTTGGGCGCGGCAGATGCCGGCGGGGAGAGCGAAGCGACCTTCAGGATGTACAAACTCTATTCGATGCAGCGATCGGGAAACAGCTACAAGGTTCGCCTTGCGTTGGCGTTTCTCGATGCCCCGTACCGCGCGATCGAGGTCGACATCCTGCGCGGCGAAAGCCGCACGCCCGACTTCCTCGCCAAGAATCCGAGCGGCCAGGTGCCGCTGCTGGAAACCGCGCCGGGCCGCTACCTCGCCGAATCCAACGCGATCCTGTGGTATCTGGCCGTCGGCACCTCGCTGGCGCCGGACACGCGGATGGATCGCGCCGAAGCGCTGCAATGGATGTTCTTCGAGCAGCATGCGCTGGAGCCGAACATCGGCTCGGCGTATTTCTGGCTCTGCTTGGTCAAGGGCGGGCGCGACCTGCAGACCCACGCGCTGGAAGATTGGCTGGAGCGCGGCTACGCGGCGCTCCAGGTGATGGAAAACCATCTGAAGACCAACGATTACTTCGCGGCCGGCCAGCTCACCATCGCCGACATCGCGCTGTACGGCTACACCCATGTCGCCGACCAGTGCGACTTCGACTTGTCGATGTTTCCGGCGGTCAACGCCTGGCTGCGCCGGGTGGAGCAAACCCCGGGTTTCATTACCATGGACTGGACCCCGGAGACGGCGGTCGCCGAGGCCACGAACTTCGCCGCCGAGGCTTGACGCCGGCCGCGCCGCTTCAATTCCGCCACGATTTGGTCGCGTTTGGCGCGCCTCGGCGCCGCACAAGCGCCCGTGATTGCAGGAGAATCCAACTGCCTGCGTGATTCGCGGGCGTTTTGGTTCGAGGATTTCGAGTCATGGATTCGTCGCCCGGCTTCATCCGGCCCGTCGCGCACATCACCTCTGCCCGCCTGCTGCGCGCCGTGGCGGCGTCGCTGCTGATCGCAATGGCCTCGCTCGGCGCCATTCTGGCGCTGACGCTGCTGTCGCCGCACTTTGCTGCGGCATGACGACAGCTTTCGCGCGGCAATCACCTCGGTCACGATCTTTTCCCGACACCGCGCGTTGAAACGCGCGCCGCCCCGCAGCCGCGACGGCCATCCTGCGACGAGGCATTGCGATGAAGGCACCGATCGTCTGGGTTTCCGGCACGCTGACCGCCGCCACGGCGCTGCTCGGCTCGCTGCTGATCATCACAGCCAGCCGCGGCGCCAGCACCACTTTCGATTCGTCCGCCGGACCGCTGGCGGTCCAGACGGTGGCGGAAAATCTGGTGCATCCGTGGGGGCTGACGTTCCTGCCCGATGGCCGCATGCTGGTGACCGAGCGCCCTGGCCGGCTGCGGCTGGTGACACAGCAAGGCCAGGTGTCGAAGCCGCTGCGGGGCGTGCCGGAGGTGTGGGCCTCGGGTCAGGGCGGACTGCTCGACGTCGCCACCGACAAGGACATCGCGACCAACCATACGATCTATCTGTGCTACGCCGAACGCGACGGCCGCGGCGGCCGCACCGCGGTGGCGCGCGCCCGACTGACCGACGGCGACGCGCCGCGGCTCGACGACGTCAAAGTGATCTTCCGTCAGCAAGGGCCGCTGTCGTCCGGCAATCACTACGGCTGCCGGATCGCGCAAGGCGCCGGTGGCGATCTGTTCGTTACCCTCGGCGAGCACTACGCCTATCGCGATCAGGCGCAGAGCTTGGCCAATCATCTCGGCAAGATCGTGCGGATCGCGCCCGATGGCAGCGTGCCGAAGGACAATCCGTTCGCCGATCGCGACGGCGCCAAGCCCGAGATCTGGAGCCTCGGTCACCGCAATCCGCAGGGCCTTGCGTTCAATCCCGCCGACGGCAGCCTGTGGGAAGTCGAGCACGGCCCGCGCGGCGGCGACGAGGTCAACCTGATCCGCAAGGGCGAGAACTACGGCTGGCCGGTGATCGGCTATGGCATCGACTATAGCGGCGCAAAGATCCACGAGGCGACGGCCAAGCCCGGCATGCAGCAGCCGATCAAGTACTGGGTGCCGTCGATCTCACCGAGCGGCATGGCGTTCTACACCGGCAAGCTTTTTCCGACCTGGAAGGGAAGCCTGTTCGTCGGCGCGCTGTCGGGTCAGATGCTGGTGCGGCTGTCGCTGCAGGGCGACAAGATCACCGGCGAAGAACGGCTGCTGCAGGCACTGAGCGAACGGATTCGCGACGTCCGCCAGGGTCCGGACGGCGCGCTGTGGCTGCTGACCGACAGTGACGCGGGGCGGATTCTGCGGGTAGCGCCGGCAAGCGAGTAAGCCGCAGTTTCGGCCGGCAAATCCGCTCGCCGCGGTCGCCCTGACACGTCAGCGACTCGGTAAGACGTAGTTGATGCGTCACTGCCGTGTAACAAACTACCGCTAGGGTCCGCTCGCGTCTGATCGAGGCCCCCCGTCGCCGATCAACGTCCCCAGCGGTCCCCGTCAGTCGCCGCGTCTGACCGGGGCCGCACCTTTTTGAGCGGCGCAAAGTCATTGCCATGCTGCGATTCATTCTGGTCATTGCCGCCGTCGTCCCGCTGACGCTGACACTGCTGCCGGTTCATCTGCTGGCGAAGCGGTTCGGCTGGCGCGCGCAACGTACGATCCCGCAATTGTATCACCGCATCGTCTGCGCGCTGATCGGCGTCCGCATTCATCAGGTCGGCCGCCGCTGCGACGGGCCGGTGCTGATCCTGTCCAATCACGTCTCCTGGCTCGACATCTGCGTGATTTCCGCGGTGGCGCCGGTGTCGTTCATCGCCAAAAGCGAAGTCGCGACCTGGCCGGTGTTCGGCGCGCTGGCGCGCTGGCAGCGCACCGTGTTCATCGACCGCCAGGCGCGGCATCGCACCGGCGAGGCGACGCGCGAAATCGGCGCGCGGCTGCAGGACGGCGACGCCATGGTGCTGTTCGCCGAAGGCACCTCGTCCGACGGCAGCCGGGTGTTGCCGTTCCGCTCGGCGCTGGTCGGCGCGGTGCATCACGCGATCGGCGAACAGACCGGCGCCGGCGTCGCGGTGCAGCCGATGGCGGTGACCTATACGGGTCTCAGCGGCCTGCCGATCGGCCGCGAACTGCGCGACCGGGTCGCTTGGTACGGCGATGCCGACCTGATCCCGCATTTCGTCGCACTGCTGACCGCGGGCGCGATCGATGTCACCGTGAGCTGGGGCGATGCGGTCGCAACCTCGACGACCGCCGACCGCAAGCAGATCACCCGCGACGCCGAACAATCGGTGCGACGGATGTGCGAAGCGGCCCGCCGCGCCGGCATGCGCGGCGCCATCGCGCCGCGCCCTGCCGCTGTGCCGGATGGACAGCCGGAAGCCGCGTAGCCCGCGCAGCTTCACGACGCCGCGGACACCGGCGACCACCTGATCTCGTTCGCTCCGACAAAACAGGCGTGCGAGAACAGGCTGAGGTCCAGTTCGTTGATCAGGCGGACATCGCTCAGATCCGGGCAGCGCTTCTTGGCAGGATCGTAAGAGCGATCGATCTGCGAAATGATCACCAGGATCACGCCCGCCGTGCGGGCGAACGATCGCAGCGCACGGATCTGCGCATTCAGCTCCGGCGTGTCGCGGCGCCGATCGAGCAATTGCAGATAATCGACCACCGCCAGCGATCCGCGCTCGGCTGACGCCAGTTGGCCGATGATGTAGTCCGAGCAGATCGCATCCGACGTATCGAGCGTGAACTTGTCCGCCAGTGACGCCGGATCGGCCCCGATCGCGCGTAGCCGCATCAGCACCTCGGCTTCGGTGTATTCCAGCGTGAAGAAGGCGCTGGTACGCCCTGCCCTGATCGCCTCGACGGCGAGTTCGAGGCTGAGCAGCGTCTTGCCCTGCCCCGGCCTCGCGCCGAGCAACACCAGATCTCCGGGGCTGAGCGCTGCGAACAGACGCGCCGCGGGCGACGCTGCCGCCGAGTCGACCAGCAGGCTCCAGCGCGCGAACCCTTCGGCCGCGGCGACCTGATCGAGCGCCACGTGCAGCGGCACGTTTTGGGAGCGGGACAACAATTTGGCTTTACGTTTCAGACGATAGACCGGCGCAGACAAGCGCATCTCGACAACCTCCTCGATCGAGCCGTTCCCGCAATCCCTCCTCATGCCGGTGCTCGAACAAGTGGTTCGACGGTCGTGCAGCCCGGTATGAACGATACTTTCCCGATGGAGGGGGGAGGCGCGGGCCACGCCAGAATCAAATTATAACTCGCCTCGCCCGGGCCGAGAACGGCTTTCGCATCCGTGATGCCGTCACGACGCACGGCATGACGCGGCTGTGATCGGCGACGCGGGTTGCGGCGCTGCGGGGCGCGCGCCACAATGCACCGCTTCAAGCATCTCTCAAGGACACTTCATGGACATTCGCAATCTCGGCGGCAGCGGCCTGCGGGTCTCGGTCGTCGGCCTCGGCTGCAACAATTTTGGTCAGCGCACCGATCCCGAGACCTCGAAGCAGGTGATCCACAAGGCGATCGACCTCGGCGTCACGCTGTTCGACACCGCCGACATCTATGCCGGCATGGGCGGCTCCGAGACCGTGCTGGGCAATGTGCTCGGCGACCGCCGCAAGGACATCGTGCTGGCCACCAAGTTCTGCAAGCCGATGGCGACCGACGGCACCAAGCAGGGCGCCTCGCGGCGCTACATCGTCGAGGCGGTCGAGGCCAGCCTGAAGCGGCTGAAGACCGACTGGATCGACCTGTATCAGCAGCACGATTACGATCCGCTGACGCCGATCGACGAGACGCTGCGCGCGCTCGACGACCTGATCCGCGCCGGCAAGGTGCGCTACATCGGCAATTCGAACTTCCCGGCGTGGCGGATCGCCGAGGCCGAGTACGTCGCCCGTGCGCTCGGCACCCACCGCTACGTGTCGTGCCAGGACGAATACAGCCTGGTGGTGCGCGACATCGAGAGAGACCTGCTGCCGGCCGCGCAGGACTACAAGCTCGGGCTGCTGCCGTTCTTCCCGCTGGCGAGCGGACTTCTGACCGGCAAGTATCAGCGCGGCACCGAGGCGCCGGCGCACACCCGCTTCGCCAAGATGCCGGCGATCCGCGACCGCTATTTCACCGACGCCAATCTCGATCTGGTCGACCGTCTGAAGGCGTTCGCCGAAGCGCGCGGCCACTCGCTGCTCGAACTGGCGTTCTCTTGGCTCGCCTGCCGCCCGCAAGTCTCCAGCGTCATCGCCGGCGCCACCACGCCGGAGCAGATCGAGCAGAACGTCAAGGCGGCGAGCTGGAAGCTGACCGCCGAGGAGATGGCCGAGGTCGACGCGATTACCAAGGGGTAGTTGGCGGCAACGCCGCGTCCAACTTCACTCGGTCATTCCGGGGCGCGCGCGAAAGGGCGCGAACCCGGAATCCCGAGGTTAGTGTGCGTGTCAGATTCCGGGTTCGCTCGCTGTCGCGAGCGCCCCGGAATGACGGATGGAGAGTTCCGCGGCGCCACTTCGGCGGCGTCGGCTTACTGTCCGCCCCTTCCCTCCGCGACCTTCCGCGTATTGCATCGCGGTCCAGGCAGAGTACGCTGCGAGCGTGTTTCAACCAGCGTTGATCGATCGTTGCTCATGCCGCTCCGCCCGACCTCGTCCGCCACACCCGCAACGCCCCCGCCTCGCCGGCTGATCTGTGCCGGCTGCGGTGCGGAGTTTTCGTGCACGATGGACAAGGGCTGCTGGTGCGCGGCAGAGCCGGCAGCGCTGCCGCTGCCGTCGGACGCGACCGATTGCCTGTGCCCGGACTGCTTGCGCGCGATGGCGAAGGCGAGCCGCAAATCGTGAGGGCTGCACAGGACTGGCTGATCGCAGCGGTGCTGCTCGATATGGACGGCACGCTGGTCGACACTGAGCGGGTCTATCTGGAAAGCCTGACCGAGGTGCTGAACGGCTTCGGCCTGCCGGATGCGACAAAGACCTGCGAGTCGATGATAGGACTGCCGGGGCCGGAATGCCAGGCGCTGCTGGTCGCGCGCTACGGCGAGACGCTGCCGCTCGCCGAGATCAACCGTGCGTTCGTCGAAAAGCGGGACGTGCGCTTCGCGCAAGGTCTCCCGGTGAAGCCCGGCACCAGCGAGCTGCTCGATACGCTCGCCGACGCGAACTGCCCGGTCGCGGTGGTGACCTCGTCGTCGCGCAAGACCGCCGACCTGCATCTGACGCTGGCCGGCATCCGCGGCCGGTTCGGCACCATCCTGACCCGCGACGACGTCGCCCACGGCAAGCCGGCGCCGGATCTGTATCTGCTCGCCGCCGACCGGCTCGGCGTGCCGCCGCAGAACTGCATCGCGGTCGAGGATTCCAGCGTCGGCGTCACCGCCGCATTCACCGCCGGCGCCATCACGCTGATGGTCCCGGACTTGCTGCAGCCCGACGACGCGACCCGCGGCAAATGCGCGGCGGTGCTGCCGGATCTCAACGCGGTGCGGAGTTTGCTCGAGACCCGCGGCCGGTTCGCGGCATCGAACGCGTTGGCCGCGCCGCGCTGACCCGGCGCGGCAGCGCCGTCGCCACCAGCTTGGCCGCCGCAGCGCCCGCGGTCTCCATGTAGCTCGCATCGCGATGCAGCAGCACCACGGCGAACGAGCCGTCGAGCAGCAGCAGCATCTGCCGCGCCAGTTCGTCGGCCCCGGCGATGCCCGCCTCGGCGAACGTGTCGCGCAGCCAGCGCTCGAACTTCTTCTTGTGCGCGGCGCCGATCTTGATCGCCGGATGGCCCGGCAGATTGGCGAGCTCCGCCGAGGTGCGCAGGAAGCCGCAGCCCTTCCACTTCGGATGCCGCGCGGCGTGGGCGAGATTTAGAAAGATGCCCTCGACCTTGTCTGGCAGCGCGCCCGGCGTGCCCTCGAACCACTGCCGGAACAGCGCCAGATTCGGCTGGTCGCGCCCCTCCAGATAGGCGGCGACCAGATCGTCCTTGCTGCGGAAGTGATAATACAACGTCCGCTTGGTGACGCCGGCCTTCTCGGCCACCGCATCGACGCCGACGGCGCGGATGCCCTCGGCATAGAACAGCTTGGCGGCGGCGGCGACGATGCGCTCGCGCGTGGTATTGCCCTCGCGGGTCTTCGGAGATGCTACTGACGTCCGGTCGGTCATCCCCTTATGTATACCGACCAGTGAATATACACAACGCGGCGGCCGCGGTAGCGACCGGACGACCCGATGGAGACCCGGACATGACCGAGCTAATACCGATGGAGCTGCGCGACGGCGTTGCGCTGCTGACCCTGAACCGCCCCGACAAACTGAACGCACTAAACTACGCGCTGATCGACCGGCTGATGCAGCGGCTCGATGCGATCGAAGTCGATGACACGATCCGCGCCGTGATCCTCACCGGCGCCGGGGAGCGGGCGTTTTCCGCCGGTGCCGACATCGCCGAGTTCTCCGGCAGCGTCGCGCGCGGCGCGGATCATGCGGTGCGCGATTTCGTCCGCCGCGGCCAGACCATGACGGCGCGGCTGGAGAGCTTTTCCAAGCCGGTGATCGCAGCGGTGAACGGCCTCGCCTACGGCGGCGGCTGCGAGATCACGGAGGCGGTGCATCTGGCGGTCGCCAGCGAACGCGCCCGGTTCGCCAAGCCCGAGATCAAGCTGGCGATGCCGCCGACCTTCGGCGGCACCCAGCGGCTGCCGCGCCTCGCCAGCCGCAAGCGCGGCCTGGAGCTGTTACTCACCGGCGAGCCGTTTTCGCCCGACCATGCGCTGGCGATCGGCCTGGTCAACCGCGTAGTGCCGCACGGCGACCTGCTCTCTGCGGCGGACGCGCTGGCGCGGCAGATCATCCGGCATCCGCCGGGCGCAGTCGCAGCGGTGATCACCGCCGCGACGCGCGGGCTCAATCTGTCGATCGACGAGGGCCTGCTGGTCGAGCGCGCGCAATTCGCCGCGCTGGCCAGCGGCGAGGAGCTGGCGCGCGGCCTCGCCGACTGGCGCAACCGGCGGCGCGGCCCAGCTTAGACCGGATAGCCCGGCGTGGCGCGCGCCAGGCCACCGAACGCATCGAGCAGCCCTTCGCGCCAGGCATAGACTGGGTCATCTTTCTGCAGCAGTTGGAAGTCGCTGACGATGCGCGCCCATTGGAAGCCGCCGAACACGCTGTAGTCGGCGTAGTTCGGCGCCGCGCCGCCGATGAAGGGCTGCGTCTTCAGCGTCAGCCGCAGCGGATCGAGCGACCGGCGGAAGCCCTCGACCGCACGATCGCGGCTGGCGGCGGCCTCTTCCAGCGTTGTCTTCAGCCGCGCCTCGCGCGACTGCCGGAAATACGCCGCGTCGGCAGGATCCAGCCGTTGCACGATGTCGGCGACGATCATCGGGAAAATGCCGCCGACGATGGCGAGGTCGCCCCACCAGTTCAGCATCCGCGCCATCGCCCGGCCGCCGTCGCCGCCGAACAGCGACGGCCGGTCCGGATAGGCGTCTTCGAGATAGCTGGCGATCGCCCAGGAGTCGCACACCGCCTTGTCGCCGTCGAGCAGCACCGGCACCTTCTCGGAACCATGGCAGGCGATCGCAGCCTTGTCGGTGAAGCGCCACGGGATCGTCTCGGCGCTCAGCCCCTTGTGCGCCAGCGCCATCCGCGTCCGCCACACGAACGGCGAGAACGGCCGGCCCGCATCGGCACCGACCAGTTCGAACAGTTTGAGAGTCATGTTGCGCGTCCTCGGGTCTCGCTTTGGTCGTGGGCGCTCGTCGAGAATTCTGGCGTCGGGCGCTCGCCACACACGTCACGTCATCGCCGGACTTGATCCGGCGATCCATCGTTCGGGAGATGGATGCGCGGGTCAAGCC
>NZ_JAMKBZ010000025.1:0-71903 GCF_053772255.1 Rhodopseudomonas parapalustris
TGCACAACCACCCCACTCATTGATTTCGATCCCACAGGATCACGCTCAATCCCGTTAAAACACTGGGTAAATCAGCGTTTTTTGGCATTGCGTAGTGGGGACGGCTTTGGCAAATTGGGGGCGGTTGAAGGGATAGAAAACGGCTTTCCGCTCCCAGCAAACGATCCCCGTTTCTCCTCGACCGATCCCAGTTGCGGACAAGGAGGAACGCATGCCAGCCCTGACCGACACCACGATCCGACATGCGCTGAAGCGCGTCGATATCAGCCGCAAGCAGGAAAATCTGGCCGATGGCGAGGGGCGCGGCACCGGCCGACTCGTCCTCGTCCTCAAGCCAATGCCGAAGCGCGTCACCGCCGACTGGATGGCGCAGCAATGGCGTGACGGCAAACGCACCAAGAAGAAGATCGGCGCCTACCCCTCGATGTCGCTCGCGCAGGCTCGCGAGATTTTCAAGCGCGACTATGCCGACGTCATCCAGAAGGGCCGGAGCATCAAGATCGCATCCGACACTCGCCCCGGCACCGTCGCTGACCTCTTCGAGGGTTACGTTGCTTCGCTCAAAGCCGCTGGCAAGCCCTCCTGGAAGGAGACGGAGAAGGGCCTCAACAAGATCGCCAACACCCTCGGGCGCAACCGCCTCGCCCGCGAGATCGAGGCCGAGGAAATCGTCGAGCTGATCCGCCCGATCTATGAGCGCGGCGCCAAGTCGATGGCCGACCATGTGCGTTCCTATATGCACGCGGCCTTTGGCTGGGGCATGAAGTCGGACAACGACTATCGGCAGCAGTCGGCTCGCCGCTTTCGCATCCCCTTCAATCCGGCGACAGGCATTCCGACCGAACCGAAGGTCAAGGGCACCCGCTGGCTCGATGAAGACGAGTTCGTGCAGCTCTATCGTTGGCTGGAATGCCCCGACACGCCGGTTCACCCGCCCTATACCCGCGCCGTCAGGATCATCATGCTGACCGGCCAGCGCGTCCAGGAGATCGCGAGCCTTCACATCGACCAGTGGGACGCGAAGGAAAAGATCATCGACTGGTCCAAGACCAAGAACAATCAGCCCCATGCCGTTCCGGTGCCTGAGTTGGCCGCAGAGCTACTCGCGTCCATCAACGTCAACGAATATGGCTGGTTCTTCCCTTCGGCCACAGACCCGTCCAAGCCTGTTAGCCACGGCACGCTTTACTCGTTCATGTGGCGCCAGCGGGACCGCGGCGTGATCCCCTATGTGACGAACCGCGACCTGCGCCGAACCTTCAAGACGCTGACCGGCAAGGCGGGGATCTCGAAGGAAATCCGCGACCGCCTTCAGAACCATGCGTTGCAGGACGTCAGCTCCAAGCACTATGACCGCTGGCACTACATGGTGGAAAAGCGCGCGGGCATGGCGAAATGGGACAAGTTCGTCCGTGCCATGCTCGCCAAGAAGCGCCTGAAAGCGGCGGCATAAGCCTCCGGCGCACCATAAAAGGCGGAAGTGAAAAACGACTATGCGTATCGTAATAGGGCTGGCCGTGCTGGCGGCACTGACCACAGCGACGGCGGCCAAGGCCGATCCCTGCAAGGCCATTCCCGACCGCGGCCCGATGCCGTCCTATCTCCATCGCGGCGCGCACTTCTCCGGTCCCGTGGTCTATGTCGGTGACGGCGACTCCTTGTGCGTGGCCGTCGGTCAAGGGCCGGCCAACTGGGTGGAGATCCGGCTGGAGGATTTCTACGCGCCCGAACTTCACTCTCCCACCGGCCCCGCCGCCAAGGCCGCGCTGGAGAAGATCGCGATGGGTCGGAATGCGGAGTGCGTCGCCAACCACCAGTCCTACGACCGCGTGGTGGCCACCTGCCGGATCGGCGGGCGCTCCATCGGGGACTTGCTGAAGGCCGCCGGGAGCATCGAGGGCGGCAATGGATACGGCCAGGGCAAGCAATAGCCCGGCCCTCGACGGCGTTCAGATCCGGTCTGAAAACCGATCATACGCATCGATCCGCCGAACCGGGGGATCGACCTCATACCGATAGATTTCCGTTCTCAAGAACCGCAGCTCGGCCTCGCGTTGAGCTTCGGGAACGTCGATATACCATGCGCGCGGCTGCGGGCCGGGATCGCCGTTCCAACGGTATCCCCGTGCTTTGAGGACATCCTTGAGGTCGAAGGGCGAGTTCTCCGCCCAGATGCGCCAAGAAACGGCACGAGCGCCGTCCAGGAGGCGGCTAAGACCCGTAACGCCTGATCGGGGCAGCCCAATTGCCAGCAACTCGACCGTAGCAAGACAGTCGTGCATCGCGCGGTGGCGGTCGTAGAAGAAGTTGGCGGCTTGAGCGAGATAGGCGAGTTTCGTGCCCTCGAACCCCTCCGCTGCCCAATCGATCTGGCTGAGCGAGCAAGCCCACGGCTTCGTCGAAAACACGTCGCTGAATCGTTCAAGAAAGCGGCGGTCGAACGTCGCGTTGTGCGCGATGACGAGAGAAGCCGGCGCCGCGAATGTGGCGACCGCTGCGGGATCGATGATCTGGCCGGCCACCATCTCATTCGTGATGCCCGTGATCGCGGTGATTTCCGGGGCGATAGGTTCGCTCGGCTGACGCAGCCCTTGGAAGCTGTCGCCCACGCTGAAAACGGTGCCATCCAAGCCGTAGTTGAATGGCGTCATGGCGAGTTCGATGATCTCGTCTCGCTGAGGATCGAGCCCTGTCGTCTCCACATCGACTACCAGCCCAAGGCGCAACGGCGTGCCGGGAGGCGGAATGATGCGAGGGCGTGGCTTGAGACGCCGGATGACCCGGTAATCCCCCGTGGCCTCCAGTGTCTGCGCCAGGGTCTCCAGATGTTCAGAAGATGTCATCGCCCGGCGCTTCGTTTACCGCCATCGGCTCCCCTCCAGCCGCCGCAGCAGCGGCGTCGGCCGGCCGGGGCGCGAGGCGAATGTCAGCGGCTCGACCTTCTTCGTGGAACCACAGATCGACGACGGCGGTATCGTCGCTCCGCGGCCGCGGGAATGCCTCCCTGACCTTGAAGGTCGTCGGCAGATTCACCGACGTTCCAAACACCAGCGCGTGCTGCCGAGGCAATGACGGCAACCGCTTCAGGACCGACTCCGAGATGAACGGAGTCATCTGGCGAATCTGGGAGAGATCGTCGGGATTCTGGATGCGGTGAACCAGGAAGTTGGAGCACTGGCTGAGAACCGTCTTGGACAGCTCGCTCGGGCGCTGAGACGCCAGCAGCACGAACATTCCGTATTTGCGTCCTTCCTTGGCGATGCGCTCGAAAATCTTGGTGGCGTCGATGGAAAAGCGGGACGGCGTAGAGGCGACATATCTATGAGCCTCTTCGAGCAGTAGGTGTATCGGGAAGCGGTTTCTCGGTTCCGCATGGCGAAGAAACCGAAAAAGCATGCGTGCGATGACCGCACTGACCAGCTCAACGATTTCATCTTCGACGGAATTGAGATCAATAATAATGATCTGATTGCGTTTGGCGAACGATTCTCCGGCCGCCCTTTGCAGACCGACGATGTTGGTCAAAAACTCCAGATCGCTTACGGCCGCGTCAACGTCAGCTCCTTCGTGACGCAGAAAGGCATATTCTGTTCTCTCCTGGAGGGATCTGAGCCGCGTGACCATGGACGAGCAGTAGTCTCGGATTTGGCGATTGCCGTGAGCCTCCTCGTAGAGGATCGCGAAGTCGAGACACTCGTGCAGCTCATCAAAAGAGAATGGTGTCCGATTATAGGCTGGTAAGGGCGCGTCCTCCCGAAGCCTTTTTCTCACTTCGTCCAGAAACGCCGATTGGTTGTTTCCCGAAAAATTTCCATACTGAAAATTAGGATTAAAGCGGTTCAGAAGCGCCATATTCAGGTCGTTTGTCGGATACTTCTGGAGAAGGGAGACGACGCGCTGAAATTTCGATACGGGGGAGTCGCCATCTGCCCCTCGAAAACACTCGATGATGCAGGTGGCGACAAAGTGCTCGCGCAGCGCCAGAGCTTCTGGCGTATTGGCATGAAAGAGACTTGTCAGACCTAACGCCGTCCGAAGAACCGGCAGTTGTGTTCGCTCGCTGGCCTGCAAGAGCAGTTCCCATTCTGCCATCTCCAGGAACCAATGCGGCATACGGAAGCCAGCCGCCGTGCCGTCGAGGACGACGCGCTCGACCCCGATGGCTCCCTCCTTCGCGGAAGCGGCCAGAGCGGCGTGATACTCGCCATTGACGTCGAAGACAACGAAGGTCGCGCCGCGGGCGTGATGCTCCTCCGGCTTGCTGAAAAGGGACTGCAAGACCGAGGCGACCGTGCAGGACTTGCCGCTGCCGGTATTGCCCAGGACGGCGACATGACCGCCGAAGAACTCGTTCAGCCGGACCTTGATGTCGTAGTTCTCGAACACCACCGACTTGCCGATGGGCAGAACCCGATAGCGCGTGGCTCCTTCGGGTTCGCAGGCGCCACCATCCGGGCCGACTGACGGCTCGACGGCCGCCTCGGTCTCGAAGATGCGATCGAGTTCGCCGTCCAGTGCATAGAGTGCGTCCGCATACAGAGACGGGAAAACGGACACACCGAAACGGAACGCGCCGCCACGCATCGGCAACATGCCGACCGGCACCACGTCCAGATATTTTGATGAGCCAGCCCGATCGAAGTCGCCTCGCTCGGATGGAGTGCTCGCGTCGCGCTCTCGCAGACCGACAACCTCGACCACGACATATTCCGACTGCGATGGAATCATCAGGAACGATCCCAGCCGCGCCACATAATGCACGCCGTCGAAGCCAACGACCGTGAAGTTGTCGGTGCCGACGTGCATCTCCACGACAAAGCGGTCGGCCGCGACCGAGACCACCTTGCCGATCGCGCGTTTGCGATCGTCGTGGCTCATGCCTCGCCATCCTTCGTCTCGTCGTCCCTTTTCGGCGCCAGTTCGGACAACACCTTGCGAACGGCGTCATCGATCCTGTCGCTGGGACGCTGCGGCATGAAATGCTCGACGATCATGTCGAAGTAGTGCGCCCTCGTCCCCTCGGCAGGACCGTCGCCTCCAATGATCCAAATGCGCGGGTCGCGCAGCGCCCGCAGCTTGGCGATCTCGCCGGCCGTATCCGGCGCCGCGAAGATCACCAGACGGAACGTCGGGATCGTCAGCGCCTGGTAGATGATGTTGTTCAGGTGCTCATCGCCGAAGGCGTAGCCGGCCGTGATGAGAACGCTCTGCTCGCGCACGATCCGGGACTGAAATTCCCGGAACAGGTCCGCGTAGGGCGAGCCGAGTGAAGAGTTCTGCTTCGCCGGCGTCGGATAGATCAGCATCTGGTTCGTGGATTCCGGCGGCCAGACCTCCTTGATCGGGAACAGGCCGTGATCGTCCTCGGTCCAAGTGACCGAACCATGCAATTTGCAGAGATAGACGAAGGCGTCGACGGCGGTCCACTTGCGGCTGGCGACGTCGAGCTGCTCGGCCAAGGCATAGCGGAAGATCGCCGGGTTGAAGCGACGTTCCACCACGCCGGAAAAGCCGTTGGCATAGGGAATGCCCAGGCGATCCATCGCCAATTCGCTGAAATGATCGTAGTTGGTCGTGAACACCCACGGCCGGGGCAAGGACCGATCTCGCAGGACCAGCTTCTTGTAGAACCGCTCGTAGAGGTCGCGCACGGTGGTGTCGCCCTGCGTGGCGAAGGCCCCTTGGGTGACACGGGTCCATAGGAAGTCCTGGACCTTCTTGATGATGCCGTCGAGAACACCGCGGTAGGGGTGAAGATCGGGATTCTCGCTCTGGCGCAGCACGAACTGCTGCGCGAACAGCACCTCCATCAAGCGTTCCAGGTTCCGGCTGTAGTCCTTCGCCAGGTCGATCCCGAGCGCATCGAGATAGTCGAGTTCGCCCTTGGTCAGCCGCCACGGCGCCGGGGCAGCGCCGACGACCGGCGGATCACCGTAAAATCCCGCCGCCCGCGCCTCGAGGGTTTCCCCACAGAACTCCTTGGCCAGGGGCGCCATGGTCGCAATGCCGAGTTCCTTTTTGTCCCTCATCAGGGAGGAACATCCAGCGCCGAGCAAAAACGCGATATTCTTGGCGTTCATGGCCTCGGAAATCGCCTGGCGGGCGCTCTCGATCCCCTTGTTCCAGTCGAGTTCCGATGGATCGGCATCGCCGTTCCGCAGAAACTGGAATTTTCGTTCGTCTCCGACTTCGCTCATATACCCCCGATCCCCCCAGTTTCTTATTTGACCGCGCTGTTCGCGCGCGCGGCTATATCGGCGCACCGCGCCATGAGCGCCTCGAACGGCTCCGCGTCATCGAAGAGCAGTCCATCCTCGACCATGCGGGCATAGTCGTCCTCCAGCGCCTTCGCGCCATCGCCGGCCGGCACGAGCTGCAAGCCGCCGTTGACGGCCGCTGCATAGTCGATCGGCGTGCGGTCGGCGGCCTTCTCCGCGAAGAACATCGACTTGTGGCGGGCGACTGCGTTGGCCAGTTCGCGATCGGCGAAAGCGGCTTCCGCGAAGCCGGCTTCATCCAGCCGGACAACATCGTGCCAGTGTCGTGCGAAGCGGTCGCCGCGCAGCCGTTCCTGGAGGCAGAAAACATGGATGGCGGTCGCCTTCTCCCAGAAGGTCCGCTCCGCGTGCATGACGCGCGGCCGCGCCGTCGGGAATATCAGCCCGTCGATCAGGCCGGCCGCTTCGCATACGACGTCGCGCAGGCTCGCCGGTTCGCCCGTCGAGCGGGCGCCGAACTCCAGCATGACGCTGGGCGCGACATAGCCGGAGCCGGCCGCGGTCGCCTCATAGTCGATAAAGAGCTTGTCATCCTCGACGCGAATGGCCGCGGCCAGACCTTCGGCGGCCAGCGCGGTCGCGATCACGGGCTGCACGGCCTCCGCGACCCAGACCGGCAATCGCCGGCGGACCTCGCTGGACCAGCGCTTTTCCTCGCTCCGGGTTTTCGGCAGGCCCTCGCCATTGTCCCCGACCAGATCGGGCGCGATCGCCCGAATGTCGTAGGTCAGATCCACATCCTCCGAAAACCGGCGGATGACCTGATAGGCTTTCGACAGCGACGTGCCGCCCTTGAACACCAGATGTTCACCGAGCGGCGCGGCGTAGAGGGTCGCCAGCGCCCACACCACCCACACATCCTTTTCGAGAAGATGGGTAGGACGGCCCGAGCGGTCGGCAGCGACACCCAACACATCGCGCCGATCCTCGGCCGAAAGCTGGAGGAAGACGTCAGCCATACGCCGCCTTTCCGACGCTCTGTGCGAGCCATGTCGGAAGCTGCGGCGCGGCGGCGACCAGTTCGCCGAACACGCCGGGCGGCATCTTCCGCTTCAATGTCGTGAGCGCGGCCTCCACCCTTTCCGGGCCGAGCCAGGCAAGCGCCCGCACGGCCTCCCCCGCCGGGCGGTTGGCCAGGGCCAGTTGCCAGCGCGGCGCGTGCCGCAATTCCACGACCTGCTTGCCAAGGTACATCTTTCGACTGCGCCCGGAGGTCAGATAGACCGAGCGGACGGGCACCTGCGTCGTCAAGCCAAGGGCGTTCGCCGCGGCGGCGCCGTTCGAGACGATGATCTCCCCCTTTTGGGTCGCAAGGGCCTCGACAGCCTGCTCGACCGAAGGTGCGCGCGTGCCGAACCGGCTGGCGATGGGACGCAGATAGACGCCACGACCGGCGCGGATGAGCTGCCCGCGCTCCGACAGGCGCGACAATGCCTGATCCACGGCCGCCCGGTTTCCGAGGTGGAGCAGGCCCTTGGCGGACACGGGGGCGCCTTCGGGCAATCCCGCCGCATGGGCCAGAATCTGTTCGGTCAGCCGTGTCATCGTCTTTCTCCTGTCGGAAATATACGCGAGTTTCTGACAGTTTTCAAGGAAGCCCGGATAGGGGAAAGCCTTCCCCTGCGGCCGAGCCAGGGTCTCGGCCGACCCCTTCTGCGGGGAGACCCCCGCAACGCCCCCTGGAGAGTGAGAGTGCGGACGGGGTTTCCGTGACGGGTTGAGGGCTGGAGAAGAGGTCTCCGGCGCCCGTCGCGGAGAACCGCGATGTTCAGGAACGACCGCAACGGGCGTGCCGGCTCCGGCCGGACGAACCTTTACGACGACATCACTAGCAAGATCATCGCCGAGCTGGAGGCGGGCCGCTTCCCCTGGGTCCAGCCCTGGGGATCGGCCTCGGTCAAGGCGCCCCTCGCCATGCCGAGAAACGCCGCGACCGGGCGGCACTATTCGGGGATCAACGTGCTGATCCTCTGGGGCGCGGTGATCCAGCACGGCTTTCCCGGCCAGAGCTGGCTCACCTTCCGCCAGGCCCTGTCGCTTGGCGGCAATGTCCGCCGCGGCGAACACGGCACCACCGTCGTCTATGCCGACCGTTTCACGCCGGAGGACGAGAAGCGCCGCGCCCGCGAGACCGGCGAGGAAGCCGCCGCGATCCCGTTCCTCAAGCGCTTCACGGTGTTCAACGCGGCGCAATGCGACGAGCTGCCGGAGGATGTCGCCATTGTGGCCCCACCGCCTCCGCCCGGACTCATCGAACCGCAGGTCGAGGCCCTGATCCGGGCGACCGGCATCGACTTCCGCATCGGCGGCGACCGCGCTTTCTATGTCCCGTCGCATGACTATGTGCAGGTGCCGCCGCCGCAGGCGTATTTCGAGCCAATCAACTGGCACCGTACGGCCCTGCACGAGCTCGGGCACGCCACGGGCCACCCCTCGCGCCTGAACCGCGATTTCTCGGGTTCCTTCGGCTCGAAGAAATACGCCTTCGAGGAGCTGGTCGCCGAGATCAACGCGGCTTTCTGCTGCGCCTCGCTCGGCATCACGCCCACCGTCCGCCATGCCGACTATATCGGCTCCTGGCTCGAGGTGCTGCGCGAGGACAATCGCGCCATCGTCCGCGCCGCTTCCCAGGCTAGCAAGGCTGCCGATTGGCTGCTCGGCTTCTTGCCCGACACTCACGTCGGCATCGTCGAGGACGAACGACAGGCGGCGTGACGAACGCACATGGCAAGATCCCCCCTAAGGCTTAACAGTACATTGCTGATCTTGCTGTAGACTTCCCCTAGATTTTGCAGGCAACAGGACGCAGCAGGATTCAAATCGTGATGGAGAACACCTTGGGGCCAGACAATGCCATATGGGATGATGGCGAATGGGTGAGTTGGGACGAAATCAACCAGCAAATTCAATATAAAGAATGGCGTGCGCGTTATCCTAATGCTGACCTGTCGCTAGTGCCGGTCTTTGAATCCCTGATCGGCACCGCCGAGGAATATTACCTCCTGACCGGCAGGCACCTGCAAGTGTATGGGGACATTGGCGAACTGTATGGCGCAATCACCCACGGCATCAAGCTGCACCGCAACTACGCCAAGGGATCCGATGGCCGTCTCGGCAACGACTTTGTGGAAGTGAAAACCATCACGCCGTTCAAGAACTGCGATGTTGTCGAGATCAATCTTGAGCGCAATTTCAGCAAAGTCCTGATCGTGAAGATCAACGCGGATTTTGAGGTGCGGGGCAAGCTGGTCGACCGCAAGGCCCTCCCCAAAGGTAAGGTTCGGGGCCACCGGCTACGCATCGACTGGTCGGTTGTGGAAGCGTAGCCAGCAACAGCAAGCGGCAATTCCAACATAATGGATCGTGTGTGGCCCAACGAATGTGAGGGCCTCCACGGGACGTGACGATCCTGAAAACCGGAAAGGCGGAGAAGCGGGCTGCCGGCTTTACGCCTTTCCGCCCGCCTGGCGCTGCCCTCCGAGAGTGAGAGGGCGGCGCTTCGCTTCGTGACGGGTTGGAGGTCGAGAGAGAGGCTCCCGGCTGCCCGTCGCGGAGTAACGAACATGGCGACTGCCATTCAGAAGATCACCCTGTCGTCGGCGCGCGACATCCCCTTCAACAAGCTGGTGCTGAGCCAGTCCAATGTTCGGCGCGTCAAGGCCGGCGTCTCGATCGAGGAGCTGGCCGAGTCCATCGCCCGGCGCGGTCTCATCCAGAGCCTCCATGTCCGTCCCGTCCTCGACGCCGATGGCGCCGAGAGCGGCATGTTCGAGGTGCCCGCCGGTGGCCGCCGCTATCGTGCCCTCGAACTGCTCGCGAAGCAGAAGCGCCTGGCCAAGACTGCGCCGGTGCCCTGCGTCGTCGGCGACGCCAACAGCGACATCCTGGTCGACGAGGTCTCGCTGGTCGAGAACATGGAGCGCGCGCCGCTGCATCCACTCGACCAGTTCCGTGCCTTCCGGGCCATGCGCGACAAGGGTATGACCGAGGAAGCCATCGCCGCCGCCTTCTTCGTCGGCGTCAATGTCGTGAAGCAGCGCCTGCGCCTCGCCTCCGTCTCGCCGACTTTGCTCGAGATCTATGCCGAGGATGGCATGACGCTCGAACAGCTCATGGCCTTCACCGTCAGCTCCGACCATGCCCGTCAGGAACAGGTCTGGGAGGCAGTCAAGGATAGCTGGCAGAAGGAGCCCTATCAGATCCGTCGGATGCTGACCGAGACCTCAGTACGCGCCTCCGACAAAAGGGCCGTATTCATCGGCGTCGAGGCTTATGAGGCGGCCGGCGGTATCGTGCTGCGCGACCTGTTCCAGTCGGACGATGGTGGCTGGCTGCAAGATCCGGCCCTGCTCGACCGCATGGTGGCCGACAAGCTGAAGACCACCGCCGACGAGATCGCGAGCGAAGGCTGGAAATGGGTCGAGGCCGCCTTGAGCTTTCCCTACGGCCACCAGCATGGGCTTCGCGAACTGGCTGGTGTCACGGTCGACCTGACCGAGGAGGAGAGCGCCACCCGCGAAGCGCTGCGCGACGAATACGACCGACTCGAAGCCGAATATGCCGAAGCCGACGAGCTGCCGGACGAGATCGACGCACGTCTCGGCGAGATCGAACAGGCCCTCGACGCCTTCGAGCAGCGCCCGACGATATACGATCCGGCCGACATCGCCGTCGCCGGCGTCTTCATCAGCCTCGACGCCGACGGCTCGCTGTCGGTGGATCGCGGCTATGTCCGTCCCGAGGATGAACGTCCCGTCGAGACCGAAGGCAGCGATGTGCAGGAGGTTGACGGTGAAGCTGGCCAGCAGGCCGCGCCCGCCGTTCAACGCGCCGTCATCACCATCGGCGGCCAGCCCGCGGAGCCGGAGGACGATGAGGAGGACGGCGTCAAGCCGTTGCCCGAGCGCCTCGTCATCGAGCTGACCGCGCATCGCACCCTCGCTCTGCGCAACGCGGTTGCGGAACATCCCGACGTCGCCATGACCATGCTGCTGCACAAGCTGGTCAGCGACACCTTCCGGCGCACCGCGCCGGCCGGCTGCCTAGAGGCCCGCGTCAATCATATCTTCTTCTCGGCACAGTCCGAGGAGTTGAAGGACAGCACGCCCGCGCGCGCGGTCGCCGAGCGGCACGAGCGCTGGGGCGATCACGTTCCCGCCGACGATCAGGCGCTCTGGGACTGGCTCTCCCTGCTCGATCCCGGCACACGGCTCGATCTGCTCGCCCATTGCGTCAGCTTCGGCGTGAATGCTTTGTTCGAGCGGCCCAATCCCTACAGCGGATCGGGCGTCAGCCAGCATGGGCTGGACGTGCGGCTGTCACAGGCCGACCGGCTGGCGCGGGCCACCGGCCTCGACATGGTTGCGGCGGGCTGGAGGCCGACCGTCGGCAACTATCTCGGCCGCGTCACCAAGCCTCGCATCCTCGAAGCCGTGCGGGAGGGCGCGGGCGAACGGGCCGCCCAGCTCATCGACCATATGAAGAAAGGCGACATGGCCAAGGAGGCCGAGCGCCTTTTGGCCGACACCGGCTGGCTGCCGGAGCCGCTGCGCCTGGTCGACCTCGATGATGGGCAGACCATCGAACCTGGCACGAAGGCAGACGCCGGAGACGATGCCGCCTTGCCGGACTTCCTCAGCGAGGATGGCGACGACGAGGAAGCCGACGGGATCGAGGACGAGCACGCCCTGACGATCGCGGCCGAATGACCCTCACCGCGGGGGAGCGCCGAGAGTTCGCTTCCCCGCATCGTCGCAAGGAGACCCTCCATGATCGAACCCGACCCGTCCGCCACGCGCCGCGTCGTCTTCCAGTATCTCGTGCCCGTTCACGTCGAGGTCGAAGACGGTCTCGTCGTTTGCGTCACCGTCATCGACGAAACGCCGGTGCGCGACCCAACCCTGGTCGAAGGCGATACCGACTACCTGCCGGAAGCCGTCGCCGCCGCCGACGACGGCCAGCCCTGGCCATCCTGGCGGTTCGGCTACTGACCGCCTTCGCCCCCCAACTCAGCCCGGCCATCGCGCCGGGCTTTCTCGTTTCAGGAGCCTGTCATGGCCAACTATTTCACCCATTTCTCGTGCCTGCTCGATGTCGGCACGCCCGAGAACGCCGCCCGCGCGCTCGATCTCTACAACACGTTGTCCGCGGAAGGCGCGTCGGAGGAACCACCCTCCGAGGGCTTCCTTCTGTCGATCGAGCCGCAATACGGCGGCACCGAACTCTGGATGCGCGACGACGTGACCGGCGATCCCGAGCGCCTCATCCAGTTCGTGAAGCGTTGCGCCGCCGAGTTCGGCCTCACCGGCAGATGGGGCTTCCAATACGCCAACACCTGCTCGCGGCCGCGTCTCGACGGGTTCGGCGGCGGCGCCCATGTCCTCGACCTCGCCACCGGCGAGACCGTGGACTGGATCTACACCGATGGCTGGCTTGCCCAGACCCTCTCCGACGAGGGAGGTCCGCTATGAGCATCCCCTCCCATGCCCGGAGCAATTTCCAGACCCTGCTGCGGGCGGCGGGCGACGGCAATCTCGCCCTCATGGAGTGCCTCGACGCGGTGACGGGCAGCTCGCGCTACGTCATCTGCGCTGTCGGGCGGGACAACGGCGACTATGTCTTCACGCCCTTCGGCCATCTCGCCGACGGCAATCCCTACGATGCCTATCTGCCGCCCGATCCCGACGATCCCGAGGGCTTCGTGCGGCCCGATACGGGAGAGGCGCCATGACCGACATCGACGCCATCTTCGCGGCGGATCGCCAGCATCCGCCGCATGAACGGTCTCTACCCTGGCCGGAGACCAGAGGCGGCCTCACCGTCGTCGTCGAGCCCAAGCCTCACTGGGCCAGCGACATGCGGGCGTTTCGATCCGATGCTCGGGAATATTGCGCCTATGCCGACTGGACCGCGAACGGCGCTCGCGCGCGGTTCTTCGGCCATGTCGATACCTGCGGCGATGATCTGATCCGCAAGGCCCGCACGCTCGTCGCCTACGAGATCGCGGACGGGCTCTGGAACTGATCCCCTCGAAAAGCGCCCCACCTCACGGTCGGGCGCTTTTTCCGTTCGGGCGCCTTGAGAGTGAAAGGGCCGCCGGGACGGGTTTGAGCCGGTGCGGTCGAGAGAGAGCGCCGCGCGGGCTCGCCCTTTCCCGCTCTCCAAGAGGTTCCCACCATGACCATGATTTCCGCATCGGCGGCGGCGACCGCCGCCGCGCCGCTTCCGCTCGGCTCCAATCCCGAACCCGCCGCCGCCATCCTCGCGGCCGCCGGCCAGCTCCTGCCTCATCTCGAACGCGGCGAGCGCGTCGACGCCGCCGCCCTGCGTGCGGCGATGGAGACCGCCTTCGGCGCATCGGACGCCACCGGCGCCTGGGGCTGGAAGACGGCCTATGACGCCTGCGAGGCGGCGACCGTCCTGTTCCTCCGTAAATACGGACGTGCGCTTTTCCGTAAAGCCGGGTCTCCGGCGGCTCGCCTTTCCGCGCTGTCGAAAATCGCCAACCTGCTGCCGACGCATACGCGGCGTTCGGCGGAGAGCCAGACCTTCCAGCAGTTCTCGACGCCGATCCCGCTCGGCCTGGTCGCCGCCCACGCCGCCGCCATCACTCCGGCCGACCGGTTGCTCGAGCCGTCGGCGGGCACCGGCCTGCTCGCCATCCTCGCCGAGATCACGGGCGGCGCGCTCGTTCTCAACGAGCTGGCCGACACCCGCGCCAATCTGCTGTCGCTTCTCTTCCCGGCCATTTCCGTCACCCGTTTCGACGCGGCGCAGATCGACGATCATCTCGATCCCGCCGTGATGCCCAGCGTTGTGCTGATGAATCCGCCCTTTTCGGTCATGGCCAATGTCGAGGGCCGCATGGCGGACGCCGCTTACCGCCATGTCGCCTCGGCCCTGGCGCGTCTGGCCCCCGGCGGCCGGCTCGTGGCGATCACCAGCGCCAGCTTCGCACCTGACAATCCGGCCTGGCGGGACGCCTTCGTCCGGTTGCAGGCGCGCGGGCGCGTCGTCTTCTCCGCCGTCATCGACGGCTCCGTCTATGCCAAACACGGCACCACCATCGAGACGCGCCTGACTGTCATCGACAAGCGGCCGGCCGACGATCCCGCCGTGTTTCCGGCAGCGCCCGGCGTCGCGCCGGACGTCGCCACGCTGCTGGGCTGGATCGACGAGCAGGCGCCGAAACGGCTCGCCGTCGATCCCTCCGTCGTGGTCCCGGCCATCGCGCCTGCCACCCCTCGCAGCGTGCGCGGCTATATCAACCGCGCCGCCAAGGCAGTCCCGGCGACTGCACCGATGGCCGAACCGGAGGGCCTGCCGCTCGCCTACGAGACCCAGGACTGGCTCGCCGGCGAAGGCGGCCGTCTATCCGAGAGCATCTACGAGGAATACGGATTGCAGGCGATCCGTATCGCCGGCGCCCAGGCCCATCCGACCCGGCTGGTGCAGTCGGCCGCAATGGCTTCGGTCGCTCCGCCCAAGCCGAGCTATCAGCCAAGCCTGCCGCCCAACATCCATGAGCTGCTGTCGGACGCCCAGCTTGAGACCGTGATCTATGCGGGCGAAGCGCACGCGGACCATCTCGCCGGGTCGTGGACAGTGGACGCCACCTTCGACATCGTCACCGCCGCGCGCGAAGATGCGGAGAACGCCGCTCGCTTTCGGCGCGGCTTCATGATCGGCGACGGCACCGGCGTCGGCAAAGGCCGTCAGTCCGCGGCGATCATTCTCGACAACTGGCTCCAGGGCCGCCGCAAGGCGGTGTGGATCAGCAAGTCCGACAAGCTGATCGAGGACGCGCAGCGCGACTGGTCGGCGCTCGGCATGGAACGCCTGCTGGTCACGCCCCTGTCGCGCTTCCCGCAGGGGCGGCCGATCACGCTGCTGGAAGGCGTCCTGTTTACGACCTATGCCACGCTACGCTCCGATGACCGCGGCGAGAAGGTTTCGCGCGTCCGGCAGATCGTCGAATGGTTGGGCTCCGACTTCGACGGAGTCCTCATTTTCGACGAGGCGCACGCGATGCAGAATGCCGGTGGCGGCAAGGGAGAACGCGGCGACGTCGCCGCCTCGCAGCAGGGCCGCGCCGGCCTGCGCCTCCAGCACGCGCTGCCGAACGCCCGCGTCGTCTATGTCTCCGCGACCGGCGCCACCACGGTCCACAACCTCGCCTACGCCCAGCGGCTCGGCTTGTGGGGCGGCGAGGATTTTCCGTTCTCGACGAGGGCCGAGTTCATCGAGGCGATCGAGGCCGGCGGCGTCGCGGCGATGGAGGTGCTGGCCCGCGACCTGCGCGCTCTCGGCCTCTACACCGCCCGTTCGCTCTCGTTCGACGGCGTGGAATACGAGCTGGTCGAACACGCGCTCAGCCCTGAGCAGACCCGCATCTACGACGCCTATGCCGGGGCCTTCGCCGTCATCCATAACAATCTGGATGCGGCGATGGAGGCCGCCAACATCACCGGCGCGTCCGGCACGCTGAACCGGCAGGCCAAGTCCGCCGCCCGCTCGGCCTTCGAGAGCGCCAAGCAGCGCTTCTTCGGCCATCTGCTCACCAGCATGAAGACGCCGACCCTGATCCGGTCGATCAGCGGCGACCTGGAAGCCGGCCATGCCGCTGTCATCCAGATCGTCTCGACTGGCGAGGCGCTGATGGAACGCCGCCTGGCCGACCTGCCGACCGAGGAATGGAACGACGTTCGCGTCGACATCACGCCGAGGGAATATGTTCTCGACTACCTCGCCCATTCCTTCCCGGTGCAGCTCTACGAGCCCTTCACCGACAGCGAGGGCAACCTCTCGTCGCGGCCGGTCTATCGCGACGGCCAGCCCGTCGAAAGCCGCGAAGCCGTCGCGCGCCGCGACGAACTGATCGCGCAGCTCGCCTCGCTGCCGCCCGTGCCCGGCGCGCTCGACCAGATCGTCCAGCATTTCGGCACGGATCTGGTGGCCGAGGTGACGGGCCGCTCGCGGCGCATCGTCCGCAAGAGCACGCCTTCGGGCGGCGACCGACTCGTCGTCGAGAACCGCGCCGCAGCCGCCAATCTCGCCGAAACCCAGGCGTTCATGGACGACAGCAAGCGCATCCTGATCTTCTCGGACGCCGGCGGCACCGGCCGCAGCTATCATGCCGAGCTTTCGGCGCGGAACGCCCGGCTGCGCGTCCACTATCTGCTCGAACCCGGCTGGAAAGCGGACGCCGCCATCCAGGGACTCGGCCGCACGCACCGGACCAACCAGGCGCAGCCACCGCTGTTCCGGCCCGTCGCCACGGACGTCAAGGCGGAGAAGCGCTTCCTCTCCACCATCGCCCGGCGGCTCGACACGCTGGGCGCCATCACCCGCGGCCAGCGCCAGACCGGCGGCCAGGGCCTGTTCCGCCCCGAGGACAATCTGGAAAGCCCCTACGCCCGCGATGCGCTCCGCCAGCTCTATCTCCTGCTGGTGCGCGGCAAGGTCGAAGGCTGCTCGCTCGAACGCTTCGAGTCCGCCACCGGCCTGAAGCTGATGGACGCGAACGGCATCAAGGACGAACTGCCCCCGATCACCACCTTCCTCAATCGGCTGCTGGCCCTGACCATCGAGCTTCAGGGCATCCTGTTCACCGCCTTTGAGCAGCTTCTCACCGCCAAGATCGAGGGGGCCATAGCCGCGGGCATCTACGATGTCGGGCTGGAGACGCTGACGGCGGAGGGCTTCACCGTCACCGGCCGCCAGACCATCTATACGCATCCGGGCACGGGCGCCGAGACCCGGCTCCTCACCATCGCGCAGCGGACCCGAAACCGCCCGGTCACGCTGGACGACGCGCTCGCCCATCTCGGCGAGCCCGGCGCCCGGCTGCTGGTCAACGAACGGTCGGGCCGCGCCGCGGTGCAGATCCCCGCCACCTCGGTCATGCTCGACGATGGCGAGATCGAACGCCGCGTCCGGCTGATCCGGCCGATGGAATCACACACCGTTCCGGTGAAGATGATGGGCGAGACCCATTGGACCGAGGCGGAACGGAACGACTTCGCCTCGGCCTGGAACGCCGAGGTCGCGGACGTGCCGGCTTTCTCCGACAGCACGATCCATATCGTCGCCGGCCTGTTGCTGCCGATCTGGAAGCGGCTGCCGAACGAGTCCACCCGCGTCTATCGGCTCCAGACCGACGAGGGCGAGCGGATCGTCGGCCGCAAGGTCTCGCCCGCCTGGGCGGCCAATGCGACCACGACCGGCGCAGCCACGCTCGCGCCCGCCGACGCCTTCATGGCGCTGGTGGATGGCCACACCATCCTCGACCTCGCCGAGGGGCTTCAGCTTCGCCGCGTCCGTGTGATGGGCGCCAACCGCATCGAACTGTCGGGCTTCACCGACACGATGCGCGAGCGGCTCACCGCCTACGGACTGTTCCACGAGATCATCTCCTGGAAGCTCAGGATGTTCGTGCCGACCGATAGCGCCGGTCCCGCAGTGCTGGAGCGCGTGCTGGGCCGCTATCCGGTCCAGCGCATCGGCGAACGCGAGGCGGCGTGATGACCCGTCTCGACGCTTCGGATCTGGCGCAGCGTCTCGGCCGGGAAGCCGAGGCGGTGTGCCGCCATTATCTCGACGCCGGCCATCGTCAGGGCAATTACTGGCAGGTCGGCGATGCGCGCAACACGCCCGGCCGCTCGATGTTCGTCCGGCTCAAGGAGACGGCGAAGGGGCCGGCAGGCAAATGGACCGACGCCGCCACCGGAGAGCATGGCGATCTGCTCGACGTGATCCGGGAGAGTTGCGGCCTCGCCGACTTCGCCGATGTCGTCGAGGAAGCCCGCAGCTTTCTCAGCCTGCCGCGTCCGAAACCCGCGCCGGCGACGAAGAAGCGACCGGGCACGCCTGCCCCGTCGGGCTCGGCCGAAGCGGCAAGGCGATTGTTCGCCATGGCGCAGCCGATCAGCGGCACCCCCGTAGAGACATATCTTCGCCATCGCGGCATTACGGCTTTGCACGGAACCGGAAACCTTCGCTTCCATCCACGCTGCTATTATCGGCCCGATGACCACGGCCCGACCGAAACCTGGCCGGCGATGATCGCCGCCGTCACCGATCTCAGGGGCGCGATCACCGGCGCGCATCGCACTTGGCTCGCCCCTGACGGCTCCGACAAGGCGCCGATCGAAACGCAGCGCAAGGCGATGGGCGACTTGCTCGGCCATGCCGTTCGCTTCGGGATCGCCGGCGAGGCGATGGCGGCGGGCGAAGGCATCGAAAGCGTCCTGTCGGCGCGTCAAACGATACCACACATGGCGATGGCGGCGGCGCTGTCCGCAGCCCATCTGGCCGCCATCCTGTTCCCCGAGACGCTGCGCCGACTCTATATACTGCGCGACAACGACCCGGCAGGCGACGGCGCGCGGGACAACCTGGTCGAACGGGCGAACGCGGCCGGAATCGAGGCCATCGTGCTCTCGCCGGTGCTTGAGGACTTCAACGAAGATCTCCGGCGCCTCGGGCTCGATGCGCTCCGCGCCAGCCTGCGGGTGCAGCTCGCGCCGCAGGACGTCGCCCGCTTCATGGCTCAGGCGGCTTAGCCGCCCGCGACGGACGTCACGGCTGCCGTCATCATGCCCGCCGGCATGCGTCAACCATCGGAGAGGACCGCGCCTCGGCCTTCGAGAGGGCGATCGGCCCACAAACGGGCTAGGCCGGCAATGGCGGCGGCCGACTATTTTCCGGCGCGGCCCTGCGGGCCGCTTTCCATCGCGAGACAAAATAGCCGGCCTTGGCCATCAAGGCCCTCGCTTCGCTCGGACTGCCAGCCCGCCCCGCCCGTGGGCTTCGTCGCCATGAAGGCCGCGACGGTCGCGGTCCAACCGACGGAGCATCCCATGAGCGAGCACGACGACTACGAACCCGAACACGCCGCATCGCCGACCGACCAGATTGCGCAGGAGCTTCAGCTCTACGGCTACCGGCCCTCCGAAGACGAAGCCGATCCCAGGCCCGTGCCGGAAGACCGCATCATCGAAGGCGCCGTCGCCGACATCTTCGACGCCCTGATCTCCACCGTGGCGGATACGAGCCTCGATCCCGACCTCGACGATCTCCTCTGGTCCACCGTCAATACGTTCCACCGCGCCGTCGAGCGGGCCGACCGCAAACTCGACGATAACGAGCAGGCGCAAAAGCGCCTCCAGCGCGAACAGGATGGCTCGGAGGTCAAATCCGTCCAGCTCGAACGCCTGATCGACCTTGGGCAATCGCTGATCGAACGGCGCGACAGCCTGGAAGTCTTCCGCGACAGCGCCGCCGACCACTATCTTCGCACCACCGGCTCACCCTGGTCTCAGCGCACCGGCTCGCGCGTCAACCATCGCCGCCTCACCGCCGCGATGATCGACAGCCGCGACTTCCTTGCCGCCAAGCGCCGCAGTGAAACCGAAGTGCTCGTGCCCGCAGGCCCGAAGATCGCCTTCTCCGGCGGCGACACCACCGATCACAAGCCGATCTGGGCCAAGCTCGACCAGGTCCACGCCAAGCACCCCGACATGGTGCTGATGCACGGCGGCTCCCCGAAAGGCGCCGAGAAGATCGCCGCGCGTTGGGCGGAAACCCGCAAGGTGCCGCAGGTCGCCTTCAGACCCGACTGGACGAAACACGCCAAGGCCGCACCGTTCAAGCGCAACGACGCCATGCTGGCGGTCATGCCGATCGGCATCCTCATCTTCCCCGGCACCGGCATCCAGGACAATCTCGCCGATAAGGCCCGCAAGCTCGGCATCCCGGTCTATCGGTTCGGAACCGGCGGCGCGTGAGCGCCGCCGTCTCCACGGCAGAACACCGGCTCCTGCCGCAGAGCACTACCCCCGCTTCTTTGCGCTGATCCTTGGTCAGACTGATCGCCTGACGCCATCAACCCGTGAAGGGTCGGCTACGCCTGCGTGCCGCCGCTCCGGCTCCGCCTGCGCGGTGATTGCAGCTCTCAGTCCGACACGTCGGGCGCCTGTCAGCGGGGGGTGGTCCTCCGCTCGAAACAGGAGCCGGATCGATGTCCTTCAACGACGCCCACGCCTTCGCCTTCAGCCTCGCCACCAGCCTGATGGCGGTCATCGTCATCTTCCGCGCCGGCGACGGCACGCTCTCGGTCACGCCCGCCAGCGAATATGACGGCGACCTCTCGCAGATCGTCCGCGAAATCGACCCCTTCGCTCCATGAAGGGGCGAAGATCATCGCCCACGGGGCTGAAACCTTGTCGGTTTCGGCTCCCGTCCGCGTCGATATTTTGCTATGATCCCCGACGCGCCGTGGTGGTGGTGGAAGGCGCGACCGTCAGAATCATTCTTTCGGAGACACCGCCATGATCCTTCTCGGCATCATCCTTTCCATCGCTGCCATCGGCTTCTTCTGCTGGCTTCTGTTCACGCTCGCCGTCTTCGCGCTGCCCTTCTTCGCTGGCCTCACCACCGGCGGTTGGGCCTATCACACGGGCGCGGGCTGGATGGGCGCGATCCTGATCGGCGTGGTCGCGGCCGGGCTCACGCTCGGCCTTGGCCAGATCCTGCTCGGGATTGTTCGCCCGCTCTGGGCTCGGCTGCTGATCGCGCTCGCCTTTGTCGCGCCCGCCGCCCTCACCGGCTACCACGCCACGCACGGCATCGTGAAGCACACCATGCCGTCGGAAACCTGGCAGTTGGTGTTTTCCGTCATCGGTGCGGTCGCAGTCGGCGTCACCGCGTTCGCGCGCGTTACGGGCATGGCGGCCGCTGGCCCGGTCGGCCGGAGCCCCGCCGGAGCCTGACCATTCCGCAGCCGGCATCGGCGGGACAATAGGGGCGACACCACGCCGTCCGCGTCGGCTTGATGGGGCGGCGATGCGGGCGACGAACCCGGATCACGCTGATGGCCGCAGCGCGGTCATCCCATCGGAAGCGCCCGAACCGAACGCCGGTCGCGGCGCAGCCGACCAACACGGAAGGGCGGAGGGTTTCCGCCCGCGGCAGGCCCGGACAACGCAGGACCGCAAGGCCCGTCGGCAAGAGGGGCGATGCGGCGGCGAACATCCGGCAGGTCTTGGCGCCGGTTTCGAGAGGGCCGCCATCCTCTCCGCTTCTTCCCGTCACCAGCCCGCTCCAAACGGCCTCTTCAATGGCTTGATCTGGCCGAAGGCCGGCTGCACCTCGATCGCCTATGGCGCAACAGCGGCGTCACAACTTTCTTCCCCTGCCGGCTTCGCCGTCATTCCTCGCGAGACAAGAAAGCTCCTCCTTTGCTGTCAGGCCCCTGCGGGGTGCGCCGTCGATCGCCTCCGGCCTGTCGATCGCCATCGAGGCCGCAATGGTGCGGGCTCGATAACGGAAACGGAGATTTGAAATGGCGACCATCGGCACCTTCAAGAAGACCGGCAACGAGTTCACCGGCGAAATCGTCACCCTCAGCGTCCAGGCCAAGGGCGTGCGCATCGTCCCCGACCAGCGCGCCACCGGCGAAAACGCCCCCAGCCACCGGGTTCTGGTCGGCCGCGTCGAGATCGGCGCCGCCTGGTCCAAGCGCTCCAACGAGGGCCGCGACTATCTGGGCCTCAAGCTCGACGATCCGAGCTTCAACGCCCCCATCTACGCCAATCTCTTCGACGACGAGGACGGCGATGGCTACTCGCTGATCTGGTCCCGCCCGAACCGCCGGGCGGATTGACCCACCAAGGCCCCGGCCAACAAGCCGGGGCCTTTGCCACGCCCACACGCGAATCAGTGAAGCTGCCGAAGACCGGAACGAACAGGCGATCGGTCCTTCATCGGTCCTTACGGCACCAAGAACGACTAAAATAGTCGTAGTTCTGGCAAGTAGTTATTGGCCGGTGGGAGGTGGTCGTTCATGATCACCGCCCGACAATCACGGGCCGCACGCGCGTTGCTGGGATGGACACAGGAGACGCTCGCTGACGAGGCCCGGACATCGCTGACCGCGCTCAAGCGTCTCGAATCCGAAAACGACCTCGAGGTGTATGAGTCGACGCGCGATCTCGTTCGCCGGGCGCTGGAGGCGGCGGGGATTGTCCTTCTCTCGACCGATAAGGGCGAAGGCGTGCTGCTGCTTCACGACCGGAAAGACATGTCCACGAAGCGTTAAGCGCCGCCCTACGTCTGGCTTGGCCACGGAATTTCGCGCGATGCTGTTAACGAACCTCCATTGAACGATTATAGTCGCCCCATGGGACAGCAAACGCCGTCATTTCTCGACGAGCCACCGACCAGCCAGACGCTCACGGCCTACGATCGCGAGCATATGGTCCTTTATCTCCGCCTGCTCGACTCGGCACGCGACGGAGCAGATTGGCGCGAGGCCTTCCAGATCCTGTTCGGACTCGATCCCGCGCGCGAGCCGCAGCGTTGCCGGCAAATCCATGACACGCATCTCGCACGGGCGCGCTGGATGACCGAACACGGATATCGCGATCTGGTTCGCTCAGCCCAATAGTCACCGCGATGCCGTTTTGGCACCGCCCTCTGCCAGGGACCAAGCTTCCATCGAACAACCCAGCCGGGAATCCTGACCCTCCCACAAGCTCAAGAACGAAGGGAGGATCGCGATGACACCGGATGCTTCCGGCTGGCGCTCCGCGGCACGCTATGCGCATGTCGCTGACATGACCGCGTCCGACATCGCGTGGGAATGGCTGCGTCGCAACGAATCTTACGACCGCGATTTCCAGGCACTGAACAACAGCAAGGTCGATCCCCGCCCGCTGACCGACAACATCCGGCAGCGATGGGGATTGCGATTTCCCGGTGAACCCGTTGGTGCCCCCTCCCGATGCGCAGGTCTTTTGGCTCCCGGAAGACGATACGAGCGCCATCGCACTTGTGGAACCACCCGCGGTTCTTTCCGCAAACGCTGATCCGCAGCCGATAGCGGGCGCCGCCATTGCGGTGAACGGCGATGGCGATGCCAGCCTGCGATACGATCTCGGCAGCGGCCAACATCTTCAACTGGTTCGCCCCGCCGGCGCATCTCCCGACGTTACGCTCGGCGCGTTCGTGCCCCTCGGCATCGAGGGGTTCGACCGGCTTGAAGCTATTGGCCGCTTGCTCGCGGCCCTCCATGGACGCGCCGTTCCCCAGGACACGCGCATGACCCGCCAGCAACGGGCGCGATCCCGCCGAATGCTGCAAGCATTCGACGGTCATCGTGCCGGCGCCACCCAGCAGGAAATCGCGCAGGCTGTATTTCGTATTGACCCGCTCGAGCGGGACGACTGGCAGGCATCCTCCGCCCGCCATGCCATCAAATCCCTGCTCCGGGATGCCCGCGCCATGATCGCAGGAGGCTATCGC
The DNA here is from genome assembly GCF_053772255.1 of Rhodopseudomonas parapalustris. NCBI lineage: Bacteria > Pseudomonadati > Pseudomonadota > Alphaproteobacteria > Hyphomicrobiales > Nitrobacteraceae > Rhodopseudomonas > Rhodopseudomonas parapalustris. The sequence goes on from NZ_JAMKBZ010000025.1 coordinate 23,583, forward strand.
GCGCTGCTTCGTCATCGCCGGCAATCCTAGACGGTTCCCTTCGATTGGCGGTGGGCGAATTTAGCCCCCCCTGAATTCGCCCTGCATCTCGCCGGCAATGCTTCGCCATCGTGGCCTTCGTTACTCGCCGTTTCCCGGCGGCCCCAACGAACCCACGGAGGCCCGATCCATGCGACCCGAACTCGCCGTTTTGCCGCCGCGCTTCCTGCGCACCAAGGAAGCCGCTGAATTTCTCAGCCTCTCGGCCCGCACGCTCGAAAAGCACCGCACCTACGGCACCGGCCCCGCCTATCGAAAACTCGGTGGCCGCGTCGTGTATGCCGTCGACGACCTCCAGGCCTGGGCGGAGCGCGGCGCCGTCACTTCAACCTCCGATCCCCGAGGCAACGTCCTCCCGGCCAAGCGCCAGACGTCCGCGCCATCGGCTCACGCCGGCCGCTACGCACGCTGACCGGACCTCAGAATGGCGGCGCGCCCCCGGCAACTTTCGGAGCGTGAACAGCTCGATCTGTTTCGAGCGCTCCCCGGCGATTTCGCGCCAAGAGACGCGCAGGATCTCATGGCTTACCCGTTTTTTTCTCTCTCCAAGTCCCACCGCGTCGCCCCGATCGACTTCGTCGCAGGCAATATCTCGATCCGCGTCGAGGCTGTGCCCGACCACGGGATGGCGACCATTTGGGACGCCGACATCCTCATCTGGGCCGCGAGCCAGATCGTCGAGGCCCGTGATGCCGGTCTGCGCACCTCGCGGCTGATGGCGGCCACGCCCTACGAAATCCTCATGTTCGTCGGGCGCGGCACCGGCCTTCGCGACTATCAGCGCCTGAAGGCGGCGCTGGACCGTCTGCAATCGACAACCGTCTCCACCTCCATCCGTCAGCCCGCCGAAGGCCGGCGCCATCGCTTCTCCTGGATTAACGAATGGCAGGAACGGACAGATCGCAACGGCAAGCCGGCCGGGATCGAGCTGATTGTGCCGGACTGGTTCTATCGCGCGGTCCTCGACGACGCGCTCGTACTCACCATCGATCGCGCCTACTTCGATCTCACCGGCGGGCTCGATCGCTGGCTCTATCGGCTGGTCCGCAAGCATGGCGGCCGCCAGCGCGACGGCTGGCGTTTCGACTTCCGCCACCTTCACCAGAAATCCGGCAGCCTGTCGCCGTTCAAGCGCTTTGCCTTCGAGCTGCGCGACATCATCCGACGACAGCCCCTGCCGGGCTATACGCTGTTCCTCGAAACGGAGATCGGTGGCCGCGTCCTGCTGGCTTTCGAGCCTTCTCCCGCCTGTCGACAGGCTGTGGATAGCCTCGTGCTATCGGGAACCCGGACTATCGTGCCATCGGGAACCCCAGGCTCGTGCTATCAGGAACCGAAACAGGGTTTAACCCACGGAAATGAAAGCCGGAATCGCGCCCTTAACTTAGAGTCTAACCAAGAATCTAACTTTGAAGAGCGCGCGCGCGATGTGCAAAAGCTCATCCGCGCCACCGCCCGCAGCCTCAGCACGGCCGCCAGGAAGAGCGTCGGACCTGTCGCTCCTTCGGCGCCAGGATCTCCTGAAAGCACACCCGAACTGCCCCTTCGGCCGCGGTCGGGAGGTGCGCCATGATTGTTGCGCTCCTCAATCAGAAGGGCGGCGTCGGCAAGACGACGCTGGCGCTGCATCTCGCCGGCGAATGGGCCGGACGCGGTAAGCGCATCACGCTGCTTGACGCCGACCCGCAGGGCTCCGCGCTCGACTGGTCGCAACAGCGCAGCCGCGGTGGCCTTCCGCGCCTGTTCGGCGTCGTCGGCCTGGCGCGTGATACGCTGCATCGCGAGGCGCCCGAACTGGCCCGTGACGTCGATCATGTCGTCATCGACGGGCCGCCGCGTGTCGCCGGGCTGATGCGCTCGGCGCTTCTCGCCGCGGACCTCGTGCTGATCCCGGTGCAGCCGTCGCCGCTCGACGGCTGGGCCTCGGCCGAGATGCTGGTGCTCCTGTCGGAGGCTCGCATCTATCGGCCAGAACTGCGCGCCCGCTTCGTCCTCAATCGCTGCGGCGCGCGCACAGTCATCGCCCGCGAGACCGCCGAGACGCTCGCCGATCACGATCCGCCCGTGCTGCGCAACACGATCGGGCAGCGCGTCATCTACGCCGACGCGGCGCAATCCGGTCGCCTCGCCTTTGAGATCGACGATAGCGGCCCCGCCGCGCGCGAGGTCGCGGCCCTCGTCACCGAGATCGAAAGGATCGCACCATGAGCGAGCGATCCGAGCGGCGCGGCTTCGCAGCGCGCCCGACCAATGCCGATGCCTGGATCAAGGCCGTCGAGGTCCAGCCGGCGCCGAGCGTCGATGCCGCGAGCTTCACCGCTCGCCTGACCATCGACATCACGCCGGAGCTGCGGGGGCGGATCAAGATCATCGCCTTCCAGCGCGGTGTCACCGTCGCCGAGATGCTGCGTGAGCTGCTCGCGCGCGAATTCCCTTCAACTTCAGGAGACATACCATGACCGGCATCGCGGCCTCCCGCATGCGCGGCGGCCCGTCGCCGGCCGCGCTCCCGCACGACACGCTCACCCATGTCGAGCTGACATGGGTCGAGAAGAAGATCGAGAACTGGATTCGCTTCGGCACGCACGCCCACGAACAGATCCTCGACCGTCGGCGGCGCGTCCTATCCTTCCGCCCCGGCACGGTCTTCGCCTTCGCCCGCTGGGCGTCGAACGACTTCGGCACGATCATTTCGCGCATCGACATCGTGCGCGCCGTGGTGCGGGGCGAAGCTTACCAGACGCTGCCCTTCGTGCGCCCCGGCGGCGACATCCTGCTGAAGGTCGAGAGCTGGCCGAAGGCCGAGCGGGTGCTGCAGGCAATCGGTGCCATCGAGCGCCTCGGCATCGATCCCGAAGCGGTCTCGCCCGATCACTGGCGGCACATCCACAACCGGCTCGCCGCCGGCCACGAGCCACGCGCCTACACCCTCGAACATCACCGCGCCTTCCTGCTGCGCCATAGGGCCGAGCCGTGAGCCGCGCCGGACTGCTGCTCGCGACGACGCTCGCCGCGCTCGGTGTCGGCTATCCCGGCCTTACGCCTATGCCGATCAAGCTCGTGTGGAACGCTTCGGCCAGCGCGCCGATCGGCTTCTATTCGATCGAGTTCGACGGGCCATTCGACGTCACCGATCTCGTCGCGGTCGACGCGCCGGAGCCGCTCGCGACATTCCTCGCCGAGCGCGGCTACCTGCCCAAGGGCGTGCCGCTGATGAAGCGCCTTCTGGCCGTCTCCGGGCAGACTGTCTGCCGCTCGAACCTCACCATCACCGTTGACGGCGTCGAGGTCGGCGCGGCGCTTGAGCGTGATCGCGCCGGCCGCGATCTCCCCGTCTGGCAAGGCTGTCGCCGCGTCCAGACCGGCGAAGTCTTCCTGATGAACTGGCAGGTCCGCGACAGCCTCGACGGCCGCTACTTCGGTTTGATCTCGACCAACCAGATCATCGGCCGCGCCGTCCCGCTGTGGACCGACGAAGACGGAACCGGCCGCTTCGAATGGCGTGCGCCGACACGCTGACCGCTTCGCCATCGGCGGGAGCGGTGCTCGCCGATGGTTTTCTCAACCCCACCGCCAAGGAGACTGTCATGCCCCAGATTGGCGAATTCACGCGCGATGAGGCCGGTTTCATCGGCCACCTCGCGACACTCTCGCTCCAACAGGACATCATCATCGTCGCGGCAGAGCCGTCCGACGCGGAGAACGCGCCAGATTATCGCGTTCATCTCTTCGACGGCATGAGCAATGAAACAGGCCCGGAGATCGGCGCTGCCTGGAAACGCACCGGCGAGAAGGCTGGCGAATACGTCGCGCTGCTGATCGACGATCCGGCATTCCCGCATCCGATCCGCGCCAACCTGTTCCGTGACGACGATGCCGGAAAGGCCTGGTCGCTGCACTGGTCGCGTCCGCGCGATCGCTCCGAGAAGGATTGAGCGATGCGCCGCTCTCGTCAGCCGACGAGCCGTCCGCTTGCGTCCGGGCCGCGCTGCGCTGCCCGGCGCATGGCTCTCCTTCTCCTTTCCGGCCTTACCCTCGGGAGCGTCATGCCGGCGATCGCGATGGCGCAGGACACGCCGGTCGTTCGACCGTCACCGCGCGACGCCTATACCGATTACATCGCCCAGGCCTCGCGGCGCTTCGGCGTCCCCATCGCCTGGATCAGGGCGGTGATGCGCGCCGAAAGCGCCGGAGAACCGCGCGCGGTTTCCTCGGCTGGTGCCATGGGCCTGATGCAGATCATGCCCGCGACCTGGGCCGGTCTGCGCATCAAGCACGGCCTCGGCCGCGATCCCTACGACCCGGGCGACAACATCCTTGCGGGCGCGGCATACCTTCGCGAGCTGCACGATCGCTACGGCTCGCCGGGATTTCTTGCGGCCTACAATGCGGGACCGGGGCGCTATGAAGCGTCGCTCGCCGGCCGTGCGCTGCCGGCGGAAACCCGCGCCTACGTCGCCTTGCTCGCGCCGATCATCGACGGTTCGGGCGGCACGAATCCGACGGCGTTCGCCGCGATCGATCGATCGGCCTGGACACGCGCGCCGCTGTTCATCGCGCAGTCCGGCCGTGCTTCCGCCACCGCTTCCGTGTCGGCCGCGCGTCCTGCTGAAGACACCGCGGCAGCAACCATGGCGCGCGACGTTTCGGCCATTGTGCCGCAGTCGAACGGGCTGTTCGTCGCGCGGGCCTCTTCGGAGGAGCCGCGATGATGGCAGATGGCGGCAATCGCAGCATTTCGCACGCCAGCGCATTCGAGAGGGCGTGGAGGTGGGCGGCACGCACCACAACCGGACGATGGCAGGATAAAAGGCCGCGAGGTGCGGCGTCGGTCGGTTGTGGTTTTTCAATAGGTTATGAGGCGATTTCGCGAGGTGCGGGTTTTCCCCGCACCTCGCGGTCACGCCGATTTTCCTGCGATTTCCTGCGCTTGGTGCGATGTGCAGGGGCTCGGCCATGACCGGCGACAACGACATCCGCATCCGCCCAGGCCGCATCCGCTCGACGCGGGCGCAGGCGGCGCGTCCCTTCATCGCGCAGGCCCTCGCGGCGGCGAAGAAGGCCGGGGCCGGCGTCTCGCGCTCCGGCCGCATCGTATCCGGCAACCGCTCCCGCTTCGGGCGCGGCCAGCGCGCGAGTATCCAGGCAAACCGCCTGCTCACCGCCCGCTCGCGTGGTGCCGTCATCAAAGCGCGTGTTGTGCGGCATACGCCCCGCGCAGCGCCGCTGGCCACCCACCTCAATTATCTGCGCCGCGAGGGCGTGACCCGTGATGGAGAGAAGGCCCATTTGTTCGGCCCTGGCGGCGACGACGCAGACCCGAAGGCCTTCGCGGAGCGGTGCCAGGACGATCGCCACCATTTCCGGTTCATCGTCTCACCCGACGACGCGACCGACATGGCCGACCTTCGGTCCTTCGCCCGCGATCTGGTCTCCCAGATGGAAAAGGATCTCGACACCAGGCTCGACTGGGTGGCCGTCGATCACTGGAACACTGAGCATCCCCATGTCCACCTGATCGTGCGCGGTGTTCGCGACGACGGGCAGGACCTCGTCATCTCGCGCGACTACATCAAGGAGGGGATGCGGGATCGCGCGCGTGACCTCATCACACAGGAATTGGGACCGCGCACCGATCTCGACATCCAGCGCAGCCTGGAGCGTCAGGTCGACGCCGACCGCTTCACGCAGCTTGATCGCCAGCTTATCCGCGACGGCCGCGCTACGGGCGTCGTCGACATGGCGATTGATCCGAGCGTCCGACCCGACGACTATCACGCGCTGAAGGTCGGCCGGCTCCGCAAGCTGGAGACGCTCGGTCTCGCCGAACAGGTCGGCCCCGGTCAATGGTCTATCGATGCGGAGGCTGAGGCGACGCTGCGCGAACTCGGCAAGCGCGGTGACATCATCAAGCGAATGCACCGTGCTTTGACGGACCGCGGCATCGAGCGCGGTTCGGCGAGCTATGTGCTGGCGGCCGAGAGCCTCGATACCCCGATCATCGGCAGGCTGGTCGATCGCGGTCTTGATGACGAGCTGAAGGGCACGGCCTATGCCGTGGTCGACGGGGTCGATGGCCGCACCCATCACATCAAGCTGCCCGACCTGGATGCGGCCGGCGACAGCGCGCCCGGCTCGATCGTCGAACTGCGCAAGTTCGATGACGCTCAGGGGCAGCGCCGGGTCGCCATCGCCGTCCGGTCCGATCTAGACATTGATCGGCAGGTCACGGCGACCGGCGCAACCTGGCTCGATCGACAGAACATCGCGCGCGAACAGGCCGCGCTCTCGGAGGGCGGCTTCGGAGCAGCGGTTCGGGACGCCATGAATCGGCGCGCGGATCATCTGGTCGGACAGGGTCTCGGAGAGCGGCACGGCCAGCGTGTCACCTTCAATCGCGGGCTGATCGACACACTCCGACGTCGCGAGCTTGAGGCGGTAGGCGAACGGCTCGCCGCCGAGACCGGCCAGCCTTTCAATCGGGCGGGCAGCGGCGAGTATGTCGCCGGCACCTACCGGCAACGTATCGCGCTCGCCTCCGGCCGCTTCGCAATCCTGGACGACGGCCTCGGCTTCCAGCTCGTCCCCTGGTCGCCCTCTCTCGAAAAGCAGCTTGGCAAACACGTCTCCGGCGTCGCCCGCGACGACGGCGGGGTCGACTGGAGCTTCGGCCGCAAGCGGGGGCTCGGCCTCTAACTTCTCTCGGAAAGGACCGCCGTCATGTCGGCTACAAAAATCCTCTGGGGCCAGATCCTCACCGTTTTCATGATCGTCCTCGCCACCACCTGGGGCGCCACCGAATATGTGGCGTGGAAGCTCGGGTTTCAGGCGCAGCTCGGTCCGGCCTGGTTTTCCGTTTTGGGCTGGCCCTTCTACTATCCGCCTGCCTTTTACTGGTGGTGGTATTTCTACGACGCTTATGCCCCGTCGATCTTCGTCGAGGGCGCGTTCATCGCCGCGTCCGGCGGCTTCATCTCGATCGCCGTCGCCATCGGCATGTCGGTCTGGCGCGCGCGTGAAGCCAAGAAGGTTGAGACCTATGGTTCGGCTCGATGGGCCGAGAAGAAGGAGGTCGAGTCGGCCGGCCTTCTCGGTCCCGATGGCGTTGTGCTTGGCCGCTACGATCAGGCCTATCTGCGCCACGATGGACCGGAGCATGTTCTGTGCTTCGCACCGACCCGTTCCGGCAAGGGCGTCGGCCTTGTCGTGCCCTCGCTGCTGACCTGGCCGGGCTCGGCGATCGTCCATGACATCAAGGGCGAGAACTGGCAGCTCACCGCCGGCTTCCGCGCCAAACACGGCCGCGTGCTGTTGTTCGACCCGACCAACACGAAATCCGCGGCGTACAATCCGCTGCTCGAGGTGCGTCGCGGCGAGTGGGAAGTCCGCGACGTGCAGAACATCGCCGACATCCTGGTCGATCCCGAGGGCTCGCTGGAGAAACGGAACCACTGGGAAAAGACCAGTCATGCGTTGCTCGTCGGCGCGATCCTCCACGTCCTCTATGCAGAGGACGACAAGACGCTCGCCGGCGTCGCCGCCTTTCTGTCCGACCCGAAACGCCCGATCGAGTCGACCCTGGCCGCGATGATGAAGACCGCCCACTTGGGCGAGGCCGGGCCGCACCCGGTCATTGCCAGCGCCGCCCGCGAGTTGCTCAACAAGTCCGACAATGAGCGCTCCGGCGTGCTCTCGACCGCTATGTCATTCCTTGGTCTCTATCGTGATCCCGTCGTCGCCGAGGTGACGCGGCGCTGCGATTGGCGGATCATCGACATCGTGGGCGACAAGCGGCCGACGACGCTCTACCTCGTCGTGCCGCCCTCCGACATCAATCGCACCAAACCGCTGATCCGCCTGATCCTCAATCAGGTAGGGCGCCGCCTGACCGAGGATCTACAGGCAAAGGCGGGACGCCATCGGTTGCTGCTGATGCTCGACGAGTTTCCGGCGCTCGGCCGGCTCGACTTCTTCGAGTCCGCCCTGGCCTTCATGGCGGGCTATGGGTTGAAGAGCTTCCTGATCGCGCAATCCCTCAACCAGATCGAGAAGGCCTACGGCGCGAACAATTCGATCCTCGACAACTGCCATGTGCGCGTCAGCTTCGCGACGAACGATGAGCGCACGGCGAAGCGTGTGTCCGACGCGCTCGGCACCGCCACCGAGATGAAGGCCATGAAGAACTACGCCGGCCACCGGCTGTCGCCCTGGCTTGGCCATCTGATGGTGTCGCGTTCGGAGACAGCCAGGCCGCTCCTGACACCTGGCGAGATCATGCAGCTCCCGCCCGCGGACGAGATCGTCATGGTTGCGGGCACGCCGCCAATCCGCGCGAAGAAAGCGCGCTACTACGAGGACGCTCGCTTCAAGGAGCGTCTGCTGTCGCCACCGTCCCTTGCTATGCCGGCACACGGCCGGCCTGATGACTGGACGACTTTGCCGCGGCCCGCTCGGCCCGCGTTGCTCGAACCCGGGTCCGCGCCCGAGGCGGCCGACGAAGACCCGACCGAGTCTGAGCGCCGGCACCAGCCAGAACTCAACCGCGTGGCGCCGGTCGAGAAAAAGCCGCCCGTCGAGAACGAATTCGAGATCGATGTCGAGCGCGACGAGGATGAAGATGCTGCCGCGCGCAATCGACGCATGAACCGGATGATGCAGGGCGTGGCGCGCCAGGTCTCGCTCGACCCGAACGACGGCATGGATCTGTGAGGCGCTCATGTCGAAATCGCCCAGAAAGCGGCGCCTCTCGGTCTATCTCGATCCAGGTGTGATGGACCGCCTCGCCGAACACGCGGCACGCCGCGATCACTCGAAATCCTTGGTCGCGGAGGCAGCGATCGAGTCTTTTCTATCGCCAGATGCCGCTGAACGGCAGGAGGCGGCCGTCACGAAACGCATCGACCAGCTCGATCGCCGAATGGCGCGTCTGGAGCGCGATCTCGGCATTGCTGTCGAGACTCTCGCCGTGTTCATCCGCTTTTGGCTCTCCACGACCCCGGCACTGCCGGAGCCGGCCGCCCAAGCCGCGCGGGCCAAGACAGGTGAGCGCTATGAATCGTTCGTCTCCGCGCTTGGGCGTCGGCTGGCCAAGGGGCCGAGACTGCGCCAGGAGATTTCCGAGGATGTCAGTCCCCAAGGTGACGAGAGCTAGCCGGTCCGTTGGCGCTTCTCGAACAATTCGGAAAAGAGCAGCAGGCCAACCCTGCCGGTGAGGCTTTCCGGCCCATCTTGAGGGTCTTCCATCGCCCGAGCGAACTTCGCAGCGACGCTAGGCTTGTCAAGGATTTCCGGCATCCCCGTCGCCACGACGACTTTTCGCATGATGCGGGCAAATCTAAAGCGTCGTTCACTTGCCAAAAATGTGTTGATGACCTCGGTCAGGTTCCTTTGCGCGGAGCCGACAGGCTTACCGTCAACGAATGATAAAATCGCGTTGAGCAACGCTCCGACGTCGGCCTCCTCAAGCGCTGAGACATCAATCGATTCGTCGGCAAGTCTTTTGGCTAGTTCGGAAAGCAGTTCGCTTCGAGCCGGCCACGGTGTCCCGTGCACCGTCGTTGCAGTTAGCCAGCGGGAACGAAATTCAAGGTGCCATGGCGCAGGAGGAGCGACTGCATAAGGCAATCCAGATGAAGGCCACTCCAGACCAGGAAGCGTTGTAATCTTTGAGTTCCAACCAGAGCCGTGTTCCCAAAAGGCCCGAACCAGAAAGGCACCCTTCGTCCGACTTTCCGAAACCACTTCGTCGTCAAGCGAGAATAGATTCTTGTTGTGAGAGTAGAAGATATCCTCGAACGCCGTCAGCAGGTGAGCCCGCTCTACGGGCACGAAATTCCATGTTAGCCAAATGAGATGCCGCCCTTCGCGCCGATAGAAATCTTCGCGCGCGACAATGATTGGTATCTGTGTCGTCGCAAGTTGAATTTCGATGGCGATCGGCTTCCCATCGAAGATCGCCCGCACATCAGGGCGGCGTCGGCTTTCCTCGTAGACGACATATTCGTCAATCACGACCGACCCTGGTTCCGTGTGAGGGTCCGCAGCCAGCAGCTCAGCGACCAGATGCTTGACGCGCAAGTGCAGCGGACTTTCTTGCGCTCCTTGGAACTGTGAAGCACTCACGTCATCGGTTGAGCCGGGCTCTCCCGTCCACCACGGGCAACTCCGAGGCGCACCTTTATGGTGACGCCAAAATGGCAGCCGCGTTTTCGGTTCTCGTGGTGCGTATACGGCAAAGCCGCAATGATCGCAGACGAAGGCAGGCTGCCCTTCGTTCCGAGCCCGCGTAGCGGAACGTCTGATCGCCTGGTAGCCGTCTGCATCGATCCGAAGAAGATCATCGCTCGAAATCACGGTCATATCTTGGAGGCGAACGGCGCGCTTCAATGTCCGTTGCAATCGTGCCGTCATTCAGCTCTCCAATAACAGCGAATCAGTGTGCCTCCTGCGGGTGCTGTCAGATCATACCAAGAGTGTGATTTACGCTATCTCCTGTATTTGCACGCTACGCTACTACGCCGATAAATCCTTGTTGAATTGGCCCAAAATCAGGCCCTTTTAATCATCCCCGTCCGGGGAAGGTCTGTCTCAACCCCGTTTGAAGCGGGGTTTCATGGCGGCGTCTCACCAAAATTCAGAAGGCTTTGCGCGCGGCGCGCGGATGCTTCGCACCGCGCTCGGCCCCGCCATCGCGCGCTATCTCGACGACGCCAGCATCGTCGAAGTCATGCTCAATCCCGATGGGCGGTTGTGGATCGACCGTCTCTCCGAGGGACTATCCGATACGGGCGAGCGGCTGTCGGCGGCGGACGGCGAACGCATCGTTCGCCTGGTCGCCCATCATGTCGGCGCGGAGGTTCATGCCGGCGCGCCGCGTGTCTCGGCGGAGCTGCCCGAGACGGGAGAGCGGTTCGAGGGGCTTTTGCCCCCCGTCGTTGCGGCGCCCGCCTTCGCGATCCGCAAGCCGGCCGTCGCTGTGTTCACACTCGATGACTACGTCGCTGCCGGGATCATGTCGGCGGCTCAAGCCGATGCGCTCCGTCAGGGTGTCGCGGCACGGGCCAACATCCTTGTCGCCGGCGGCACATCGACCGGCAAGACCACCCTCACAAATGCACTCCTCGCCGAAGTCGCGAAGACTGCCGATCGCGTCGTCATCATCGAGGACACGCGCGAACTCCAATGCGCCGCACCGAACCTCGTCGCCATGCGAACGAAGGACGGCGTCGCCTCGCTCTCCGATCTCGTCCGCTCGTCTCTGCGTCTTCGCCCCGACCGCATTCCGGTCGGCGAGGTGCGCGGCGCGGAGGCGCTCGACCTGCTCAAGGCATGGGGCACCGGCCACCCCGGCGGCGTCGGAACGATCCACGCCGGCAGCGCCGTCGGCGCGCTACGCCGCCTTGAACAGCTCATCCAGGAAGCCGTCGTCACCGTCCCGCGCCCGCTGATCGCCGAGACGATCGATCTCGTCGCGGTCCTCTCTGGCCGCGGCTCGCAGCGCAGGCTCGCCGAGCTCGCCCGCGTCGAAGGTCTCGGCGCCGACGGCGACTACCGCGTCACCCCCATCACCCCGAAGCCCAATGAAGGAGAATCCGCATGATCTCGCATGCCCGCATATTGTCCCGCCGTCTGATGATGACCGCGTCGGTGCTCGTCGTCAGCGTCGCCACGGCGCCCGCCGCCCATGCCTCCGGCTCGTCCATGCCGTGGGAACAGCCCCTCCAGCAGATTCTCCAGTCGATCGAAGGTCCGGTCGCGAAAATCATCGCGGTGATCATCATCATCGTCACCGGCCTGACGCTCGCCTTCGGCGACACATCGGGTGGTTTCCGCCGACTCATCCAGATCGTGTTCGGCCTCTCGATCGCGTTTGCCGCGTCGAGCTTCTTCCTGTCCTTCTTCTCCTTCGGCGGCGGAGCGCTCATCTGATGGCGGGCGTCGTGGATCAGGCCAGCGAAGTGCCCGGTTTCACGGTCGCGGTCCACCGGGCGCTGACCGAGCCGATCCTGCTCGGCGGCGCCCCGCGCGCCATCGCGATCATGAACGGCACGCTCGCCGGCGCGGTGGGTCTCGGCCTGCGCCTTTGGCTGGTCGGCATCGCGATCTGGGCGATCGGCCATGTCGCGGCCGTCTGGGCAGCCAAGCGCGATCCGCTCTTCGTCGAAGTCGTGCGCCGTCACTTGCGCATCCCCGCGCATCTCGCGGTCTGAGGGAGCGCGACGCTATGATGAACCTCGCCGAGTATCGCAATCGCAACAGCCGGCTCGCCGACTTCCTGCCCTGGGTTGCGCTGGTGGGCGCCGGCATCGTTCTCAACAAGGACGGCACCTTCCAGCGCACCGCGCAATTCCGTGGCCCTGATCTGGATTCGGCTGTTCCTGCCGAGCTGGTCGCGGTCGCCGGCCGTCTCAACAACGCCTTCCGCCGTCTCGGCTCCGGCTGGGCGATTTTCGTCGAGGCACAGCGCCACCCGTCGAACCGCTATCCCGACAGCAAGTTTCCCGACGCCGCCTCCGCCCTGGTCGATGCCGAGCGCAAGGCCGATTTCGAGGAAGCCGGCGCACACTTCGAGTCCAGCTACTTCCTGACCTTCGCCTGGCTGCCGCCCGCCGAAGACGCCGCGCGTGCAGAAACCTGGCTCTACGAGGGCCGTGAGAAGTCGGGCATCGACCCGCGCGAAGCGCTGACCGGATTTGCCGATCGCACCGACCGCATTCTGCGCCTGGTCGAAGCCTTCATGCCGGAATGCCGCTGGCTCGATGATGCCGAGACCCTGACCTATCTCCACGGGTGCGTGTCGACCAAGCGCCATCGCGTCCGCGTCCCCGAAACGCCTATTTATCTCGATGCCTTGCTCGCCGATCAGCCACTCGCTGGCGGGCTCGAACCCCGGCTCGGCGATCAGCATGTCCGCGTCCTGACGATCACGGGATTTCCGACAGCGACCACGCCCGGCCTGCTCGACGAACTGAACCGGCTCGCCTTTCCCTATCGCTGGTCGACGCGCGCAATCCTGCTCGACAAGACCGACGCGACCAAGCTTCTGACCAAGATCCGGCGGCAATGGTTCGCCAAGCGCAAGTCGATCGCAGCGATCCTCAAGGAGGTGATGACCAACGAGGCATCCGTCCTCGTGGACACCGACGCCGCGAACAAGGCGGCCGACACCGACATGGCGCTGCAGGAACTCGGCGCCGACTATGCCGGCATGGCCTATGTCACCGCGACGGTGACAGTCTGGGACGCCGATCCGCGCGCGGCCGACGAGAAGCTGCGGCTGGTTGAGAAGGTCATCCAGGGCCGGGACTTCACCGCCATGGTGGAGACCGTCAACGCGGTCGACGCCTGGCTCGGCTCGCTGCCGGGCCATGTCTACGCCAATGTTCGGCAGCCGCCGATCTCCACGCTCAATCTCGCCCACATGATCCCGCTCTCGGCGGTATGGGCGGGACCGGAACGGGACGAGCACTTTGCAGCTCCCCCACTGCTCTTCGGCAAAACCGAAGGCTCGAACCCGTTCCGGCTTTCCATTCACGTCGGCGACGTCGGCCATACGCTGATTGTCGGCCCGACCGGCGCCGGCAAGTCGGTGCTGCTGGCGCTGATGGCGCTTCAGTTCCGCCGCTATCTGCGCTCGCAGGTCGTCGCCTTCGACTTCGGCGGCTCCATCCGCGCCGCGGCGTTAGCGATGGGCGGCGACTGGCACGATCTCGGCGGCGACCTCAGCGACGGCGCGGCCGACAGCGTCAGCCTTCAGCCGCTCTCGCGCATCCATGATGTGCCCGAGCGCGCCTGGGCCGCCGACTGGCTGGTGGCAATCCTCATCCGCGAAGGTGTCACCATCACGCCCGAGGTGAAGGAGCACCTCTGGACAGCGCTGACCTCGCTCGCCAGCGCGCCGGTCGAGGAGCGGACCCTGACGGGCCTCGCCGTGCTGCTCCAATCGAACGACCTGAAGCAAGCGCTCCGGCCGTATTGCGTCGGCGGTCCCTATGGCCGCCTGCTCGATGCGGAGCACGAGTTTCTCGGCACGGCATCGGTCCAGGCATTCGAGACCGAGGGATTGATCGGGACCGGCGCTGCGCCGGCCGTCCTCGCCTATCTCTTCCACCGCATCGAGGACCGGCTGGATGGATCGCCGACGCTGATCATCATCGATGAAGGTTGGCTTGCTCTCGACGACGAGGGCTTCGCCGGCCAGCTTCGCGAGTGGCTGAAGACGCTCAGAAAGAAGAACGCCAGCGTCATCTTCGCCACGCAATCGCTGTCAGACATCGATGGCTCGGCCATTGCGCCGGCCATTATCGAAAGCTGTCAGACCCGCCTCCTGCTGCCGAATGAGCGGGCGATCGAGCCGCAGATCACCGCAATCTATCGACGCTTCGGCCTCAACGATCGCCAGATCGAGATCATCGCGCGGGCGATGCCAAAACGCGACTACTACTGCCAGTCCAGACGCGGAAATCGCCTCTTCGAACTCGGCCTGTCCGCCGTCGCGCTGGCGCTCTGCGCCGCCTCCGCGAAGACGGATCAGGCGGCCATCGCCCGCATCGTCGCCGAGCATGGCCGCGACGGCTTTCTCATCGCCTGGCTGCACCACCGTGATGTCGGCTGGGCGGCGGATCTCGTTCCCACCCTCAATACCCAAGGAGAAATGACATGAAACTGCGCCATTCCCGCGCAGCGCGCTTTGCTGCCGCGTTGCTGACCGCTCCCGTCGCGCTCGCCCCAATGCTGGCGACGCCCGCGCACGCTATCATCGTCTACGACCCGACCAACTACGCGCAGAATGTCCTTCAGGCCGCGCGTGCGCTGGAGCAGATCACCAATCAGATCACCTCGCTCCAGAACGAAGCGCAGATGCTGATCAACCAGGCGCGCAACCTTGCGAACCTGCCATTCAACGCGCTGCAGCAGATTCAGCAGTCGGTTCAGAAGACCCAGCAGCTTCTCAACCAGGCGCAGAACATCGCCTATGACGTCCAGAAGATCGACCAGATGTTCCAGCAGAAATACGGGAACGTCTCGATGTCGGCGAGCGATCGCCAGCTCGTCTCCGACGCTCGCTCGCGCTGGCAGAACACCGTGGGCGGCTTGCAGGACGCCATGCGAGTGCAAGCCGGTGTCGTTGGCAACATCGACACCAATCGCGCGCAGATGTCGGCGTTGATCGGCCAGAGCCAGGGCGCGACCGGCGCATTGCAGGCCGCACAGGCCGGCAACCAGCTCCTTGCCCTTCAGACGCAGCAACTCGCTGATCTGACCGCAGTCGTCGCAGCGAACGGTCGGGCGCAGATGTTGACCGAAGCGGAGCGCGCGGCGGCGGCCGAACAGGGCCGTGAACAGCGCCGCCGTTTCCTGACTCCGGGCGCGGGCTACCAGCCTGGCAACGCCCAGATGTTCAATAATCGAAACTGAGCGGGGGCGAGCGCCATGGACGGCAAAATGTTCGCCCGGCTCGGGGCCGTCGTCTTCGTCGGCGTCGCCATCACCGCCACCGTCATCGAGCTGACCCGGAAAGAGGAAGAACCGGAGGTCCGCTCGCTGGCCCTCCGGCCGGGCGTCGATGTCGATGCCTTGCAGCGCCAGCTTCGTGGATGCAGGGAGATGGGCGAGGCCGCGATCCGTGACGCGGCCTGCCTCAAGCTCTGGGCGGCGAACCGGGACCGCTTCCTGGGTCACAGCCCGGAAGCGCCGCAGACGGCCGCTCCGCAGGCTCCGACCCCAACCGCGACTATCGAGCCCGCGCCCGCGACGGACCCGATCGCGAAAGAAAGCGCGCCGGCGATGCTGCCGGAGCCTGCGCGATCGGGGGCGCACTGATATGGGCGGCACCAGCGTCATCGACAATTTCCTGGGCGTCTTCACCCGCTACATCGATTCAGGCTTCGGCCTGCTCGGCGGAGAAGTCGCCTTCATCGCCACGACGCTCATCGTCATCGACGTAACGCTGGCCGCCCTGTTTTGGAGCTGGGGTGCCGATGACGACATCATCGCGCGCCTCGTCAAGAAGACGCTGTTCGTCGGCGTCTTCGCTTATCTGATCTCCAACTGGAACAATCTCGCCCGCATCGTCTTCGAGAGCTTCGCCGGCCTCGGGTTGAAAGCCTCGGGCACGGGTTTCTCCGTCACCGATCTCCTCCGCCCCGGAAAGGTTGCGCAGACCGGCCTCGATGCCGGTCGGCCGCTGCTGGAATCCATCTCCAACCTCATGGGCTGGGTCGCCTTCTTTGAAAACTTCATCCAGATCGCGTGCCTGTTGTTCGCCTGGGCGCTGATCCTGCTCGCTTTCTTCATTCTGGCGGTCCAGCTCTTCGTCACGTTGATCGAGTTCAAGCTGACGACGCTGGCCGGTTTCGTGCTGATCCCGTTCGGCCTCTTCGGGAAATCCGCCTTCATGGCCGAGCGTGTGCTCGGCAACGTCATCTCCTCCGGCATCAAGGTGCTGGTGCTCGCCGTGATCATCGGCATCGGCTCGACCTTGTTCTCGCAGTTCCCCCAAGGCTTCGGCGGTCAGACGCCGACCATCGACGATGCCATGGCGATCGTCCTAGCCGCACTCTCGCTGCTTGGGCTCGGCATCTTTGGTCCCGGAATCGCCAATGGTCTCGTCTCGGGTGGCCCGCAACTCGGCGCCGGCGCCGCCGTTGGCACGGGCCTCGCCGCTGGCGGCATGGTCGCGGCCGGTGCAGCCACAGTTGGCGCGGTCGCATCTGGCGGGGCCGCCCTCGCCAGCGGCGCCGGCGCCGCCGCTCGCGGTGGTGCTGCGGTCGCTGGTGGCGCATCCACCGCCTACAGTCTCGGCGCAGCCGGTCAGTCCGGCGCTTCGGGCGTCGCATCCGGGCTCGCGGGTGTCGCTAAGGCCGGCGGCCAGGCCGCTGCTTCGCCGCTCAAGCGCGCGGCCGATCGCGCCTCCGACAGCATGAAGCAAAGCTACCAGTCGGGTGCTCGCGCTGCCTTCGAAGCGACTGGCGGCGCGTCGACTGCGGGCACGATCGGCGGCGACGCATCCGAGGGCGCGTCCGCCTCCTCTTCATCCACCGCAGCCGCCGACGGTCCGCCTGCCTGGGCCAAGCGCATGAAGCGCTCCCAGCAGATCACCCACGGCGTCCAGGCGGCCGCTCATGCCGTGAAGTCGGGCGACAGCCACGGCGGCGGTTCCTCCGTCAATCTTTCTGAAAGCGACTGACCATGAATTTCTTCAAACGACCATCGACCCACTACGGAAAAGCACCCCAACCCGAAACGCCTTACCAGCGCGCCGCGCAGGTCTGGGACGACCGGATCGGTTCTGCGCGCATTCAGGCCCGCAACTGGCGCTATATGGCCTTCGGCTGCCTGGCCCTCTCGGCCGGACTGTCGGGCGGTCTCGTCTGGCAATCGGCCAGCGGCACCATTGTTCCGTGGGTCGTGCAGGTCGACAAGCTCGGCCAGGCGCAGGCGATCGCCCCCGCCGTCGCCGACTATCGGCCGTCCGATCCGCAGATCGCTTTCCATCTCGCCCGCTTCATCGAGCAGGTTCGCTCGATCCCGGCCGACGCGATCATCGTGCGACAGAACTGGCTGCGCGCCTACGAATTCACCACGCAAGGCGGTGCGCTCGCCCTCAATGACTACGCCCGCGCCAATGACCCGTTCACAAAGGTCGGCAAGCAGCAGGTCGCCGTCGAGGTGTCGAGCGTCATCCGTGCGTCGCCGGATTCCTTCCGCGTGGCCTGGACCGAGCGTCGCTATCAGGACGGCTCGCTCGCTGCGACCGAGCGCTGGTCCGCCATCCTCACCATCGTCGTGCAGACGCCGCGCGACGCCGAAAAGCTTCGAGCCAATCCGCTCGGAATCTATGTCAACGCCATCAACTGGTCGAAGGAGCTTGGACAATGACGCCTGCCTTCCGTACAGCCGGAAAGCCGGCTCTCCGTAACTCCTCATTTGTGCTTCTACTGGCTTGCACCTCTGCGCTGGCCGGCTGCGCAACCAATACGCCGCCGCCTGAGATCAGTTACGACAACGCCGCACCCGCCGTGCAGACGATCGACCCGCCGTCGCCGGTTCGCGTTGTCGAGTTGCCGAGACCCTTGCCACTCCCAGGCCAGATGAAGTCGGTGGACGGCGGACGCCAGCCGGCGGAGGCAGCCGATCCCGCCGCTCGCGTCAATCAGGCGAATGCGCAGGCCCGCGTGCAGCCGGTTCGCAACGGCTTCATCAACTCCATGCAGGTCTATCCATTCACCCAAGGGGCGCTCTATCAGGTCTATACCGCGGTCGGGCAGATCACGGACATCGCGCTCCAGCCCGGCGAGCAGCTCGTCGGAGCCGGCCCGGTCGCCGCTGGCGATACCGTGCGCTGGATCATCGGCGACACCGAAAGCGGCACGGGCGCTACGAAGCAGGTCCATATCCTGGTCAAGCCCACGCGGCCCGAGCTGATGACGAACCTCGTCATCAACACCAACCTGCGCACCTATTACATGGAGCTTCGCTCCACGTCTTCGACCTACATGGCGTCGGTGTCCTGGCAATATCCGCAGGACCAGCTCATCGCGTTGCGCCGGCAGAACGCGCAGGCCGAGGCCGCGCAGCCCGTGTCGACGGGCGTCGATCTCTCCCGCGTGAACTTCCGCTACGAGGTGACTGGCGACCGCGCACCCTGGCGGCCGCTGCGCGCCTTCGATGACGGCCGGCAGGTGTTCATCGAATTCCCGCGCGGCATCGGCCAGGGCGAGATGCCGCCGCTGTTCGTCGTCGGCGCCGAGGGCGCGACATCCGAACTCGTGAACTACCGCGTACGCGGCAACTACATGGTCGTCGACCGGCTGTTCGCGGCCGCCGAGCTGCGCTTCGGCGGCGACCGCAATCAGAAGCGTGTGCGGATCTCGCGCACCGACGGAAGGCCGGCGTCATGAGCGAGATTGGACCCGGAAAGGAGAAGGGGCCGGAGCCGTCCGGCGAGGACGGGGCCTTGCCGCTGACCGGCGAGCCGGCCGCGCCGATGCGCCTGCGCCCGGAGCCCCCGCGCGTGACGCGACTGTCGCGGAAGGTTCTGGCCGGTCTCGGCTTGGTTGCCAGCGTCGGGATCGGCGGCGCGTTGATTTACGCCCTGCAAATTCAGGGCGGACGCAAAGGCAACGAGGAGCTTTACGCGACCGACAACCGCGCAACCCCGGATGGCCTGAACAGCCTGCCTCGCGACTACACCGGGCCGGTGCTCGGCCCTCCGCTGCCGGGCGATCTCGGCCGACCTATCCTCAATGCGCAAAACGCCGTGCCGCCCCCGTCGATCGCCACGCCCAATCCCAGCATCAGCGCCGAGGAGCAACGTCGGCTTCAGGAGCTGGAGTCGGCGCGGACGGCGCGCCTGTTCGCCTCGACCGAGACGCGCAGCGTCTCGTCGCCGCCTGCGGCTACCGCTACGACAGCCTCCGTCCCCACGCCCGATCTGACGAATCTCGGCCTGGCGCCGCAGCCGGCGACGCCGACCGCCCAGGATCGCCAGCTCGCCTTCCTCAACCAGACGCCCGACAAGCGCACGGTCTCGCCTGATCGTGTGGCCGCACCGGCGTCGGCGAACGTGCTGCAGGCGGGCGCGGTGATCGCGGCGGCGCTCATCACCGGCATTCGCTCCGATCTTCCCGGCCAGATCACCGCCCAAGTGACGGAAAACATCTATGACAGTCCTACGGGCAAGATCCTGCTCGTTCCGCAGGGCACGCGCATCATCGGCCAGTACGACAACGGCGTCGGCTTCGGGCAGCGTCGCATCCTGCTGGTCTGGAACAGGCTGATTTTCCCGAACGGCCGCTCGATCGTCTTGGAGCGCCAGCCTGGTGCGGATGCGCAAGGTTATGCTGGCCTCGAGGATGGCGTCGATTATCACTGGGGCGAGTTGTTCAAGGCGGCTGCCCTCTCCACACTGCTCAGCATCGGTGCGCAGACCGGATCATCGGGTGATGAGGGCGACATCGTTCGGGCGCTACGCCAAGGTGCGGGTGACAGCATCAGCCAGACAGGCCAGCAGATCGTCAGCCGCCAGCTCAACATCGCACCGACACTGACGATCCGACCGGGCTTCCCCGTCCGCGTCATCGTCACGCGCGATCTCATGCTCGAACCCTACGGAGGCTGATATGGCAAAGCTGAAACTTGGCCCGCTTGCGGACGACAAGCCAGTGAAGGTGACGGTGGAGCTGCCGGCTGGCCTCCACCGCGACCTCGCCACCTATGCGGAGATCCTCGGGCGGGAGTCGGGCCGGCCGGCTGACCCCGTCCGCCTGATCGTTCCGATGCTAGAACGGTTCATAGCCACGGATCGGGGATTTGCAAAAGCGAAGAACTCAGGATCATCGCGGAAATTGTCTGAATGACGGTCGTGCCAGCCGATCGCGACATTGATCGCGCCAGGCTCAGCAATCGCCGACATGCCGGATTGTCGTTCCTGCGCGACCAGATCGCGCTGAACGGCAAGACCTCACCCATGATCAGGCGATAGACGATACCAGGGATCTGAGCCCCCGTGGTCGCCTCGCTGGTCAGCGTCAGGCCGCGCCCTATGGCTACCATCGACAGCAGGACATCCCGCCCAACATAGTGCGGGCGGATATTCGGATGATGGCCGAGGCCGGCCAGTCGCTGAATCAAATAGTCGTAGATTTCCGGTCCCGGCGCCGCATCGCTGACGATGAAGTTCTCGCCGGCGAGATCGTCCCAATTCAGGGCCAGCTTCGTCACCAGGCGGTGTTCCGTCGGCAGGACAGCGAACACCCTCTCCGACCAAAGCTGTTCGGTCTCGCAATCGGACCATTCGGTCGTGCCGGTGATGAACGCCACATCGAGCTGAAGCTGGCGGATCGCGGCCACATGGATCGACGGATTGCCCTCGATCAGCTCGACCATTACCCGTGGGTGCTTTGCGTCGAACGCCTTCATAAGGTCGAACAGAAAGCCCGACGCCAGCGATGAGAAGATGCCGACCTTGATGATGCCGTCCTCGGATCGGCCGATCGCGGCGACATCGTTGATGCCGACCTCGATCTGGTGAAGGGCGATACGGACGCGACGAAGGAAACGCTGACCCGCCACCGTGAGCGAAACCCCGCTGGGATGGCGGTGGAACAGGGAAGCGCCAAGCCGATCTTCAAGATCTCGGATGCGCCGGCTCACAGCAGACTCCTGAATATTCAGGAGTGTCGCCGCCTTGCGAAAGCTCCCCTGCTCGGCAGCCGTGACAAAGTATTGGATATGGCGCAACCTGATCATAATGGAGCCACCTTCCTCCAAGTCTGCCCGGCTGCAAATTACGCCATGACGGCTCCCTGTTCCTGAACAGCTATAGTTTCAGCCAACACGACCACTTCCAATGCCATTGCTAGACCTCATTCAACAGACTTCTCTATGAACCCGAGGGTATTGGCGTTCTCCACCAAGGTCCTCACCTTGGTGCGTTCCAGACCACCAGGCACATCCGCCTCGATCTCAAGCCTCAGCTTGACGCGACTGCCGGGAAGCGTGGTGAGCTGCTCGACGATCGCCTCGACAATCTGATGAATGTCCCGCGCCGGCCGCTCCGGTGAAATCATTACGGCGCCGGTGAATCGCGTCGGCTTCTTTTCCGTCGGCGGCGTAGCGGGGCCACCATCCACGACTGGCCTGCCAGGCGTCGGCGTCTCGCCATCAGGTCCGGCGGGAGCGCCGCCTGCCGCCGGTTGCGCTGGCGCCGGACGGTGCGCTTCAGCCACATCCGGTTTGATGATGATGCTGTCGCTGTCGATGACCACCGGCGCGTTGCCGGCCCGTTCAATCGCGAGCCCCAGATAGGTGTCCGTCTTCTCGTCCCACCGCTCGGCGTAGGCGAAGGGACCGGGCAACATGCCACTGATCGCCCCCTGCACGGCCTTGAGCAGGACATCCTGCCCTTTCAAGCGCGGCAGATAAATGTAGCGGTTGAGGTATTCCCGCAGATCCTTCAGCGACAGCCGCTGCTTGTCGTTCCAGATGTATTTCTGGAGATCGCGGTCGAGACGCGACGGACCCAGCTCGACGAGCAGGCCCTCTTCGGCCACCAGCTTCTTGCTGGCGCGAGCCAGCAACCCGTCCTGCGCCGGAATCTTGCCGGAGACCCACTCCCAATCCGCCTGGGCGCTTTCCTGGGCCGGATAGTGCAGATAGCACCACGCCTCCTTGAGGCGCGTCTTCATCGTCTCCCTCGCTTCGGCTAGCTTGGCCTCTGCGAGTTTTTGGTCGCTCGGCCGGAGTTCAAGGCGCTCCTTGTCGCGGACGATTTCGCCCCAGGCCAGGGACGCGCGAACAGCATCCCTCAGATGGTCGAGTTGCCGAGCTTCCGCGGCGATGAACACCAGCATGTTGCGGTAGACGCGTGGCGTGCTGCCGCGCTGCGTGAGGATGTCTTTCGCCTCGACCAGCGCTTCGGAGCCGTCGCGCCCATTATGCGGGTATTTGACGCCCAGCACGACGGCGCGCACACCGCCCGCTTCATCGGGGACTTCGGCCGACGAGGCCGGCGCGACCTGCACGGCGTCGAAATGCCCGCGATCCGCTAGGCCGTTCACATATTTCCCGAGTTCCGCGTCGATCGTCACGTCGACCAACGCCGCCTCGATCTGCGCGGCCTTGTCCGCCGCGATGCGGTTGAGGCTCGCGGACATCGAATACCAGTAACGGCCAAGGTCGGCGTGCATGAACTTGGCCTGGTTGGTCAGCCGCCGCAGGGCATCGCCGAAGATCGCCGGACGCTCGCCCGGCTGGACGACGCCGAGATTGATTTGCTTATCGTCGAGACCAGTGTTCTGCTGCTGGGCGGTGGGCGCGGTTCCCATGAAGATCGCGCGGGCGACGCGCCTGGTCGCCGAATAGCGGTTCAGGTTGGGCGCCGACTGATCGACTTTGTAGGGTGTGGACGTCGTGCCATCGACATCGCCGGCGATGATCGCCTGCCAGCTCACGTCGAGATAGTGGAGCAATTCCGGTTCCACGCGCGGCGAACTCACCGCCACGCTGCCGGGCATGATCATCACCGACGGATCGGCGTTCATCCAAAGCTCGTGAATGGCCTGCGCCATCAAACGCAGCACGCCGCGCGTGCGCTGGAATTTTTCGAGCGAGCCCCAGCTCGTATAGAGCTGGTCGAACAGCTCGGGATGGATCGGATAAGCCTTCTCCAGCTTGCGCCGGTAGTCCTCGTCTGCGCAGCCCTGCGGGAAATCGTTGGCGTTCTCCCGATAGAGCTTGGCGAACTGTTTCAGCGTGTTGTCGCGGTGATGGAACTTGTCGCCGGGGATGTCCTTGAAGAGCCGCCGCCGCACGATCTCATAGCTCTCTTCCTGGCTCGCCGGCCGCCACGAGGATTCCACGCGGCTGAAGGTCTGTTTGAGGCGGGCCAGCGCTTCCTGACCGCCTTCACCGCCCACCTCGATCTGCGAGGCCGGCAAGGAGGCGACCAGCAGCGTGCCGGGGCTGGCCTTGACCGCCTCGGTCAGCGACTGGACGAAGGATAGGTTTGCATCGAACGACCCCGACGGCAGCCCCTCGACTTTGTAGATCTGCCGCAGGTAGGCGACCCATTCGTCGATCAGGATCAGGCATGGTGCATACTTCTTGAAGAGCGCCTCCAGCAGATTCGAGCCTGGCGCGATGCCGGTGGCGTCATTCTCCGCCACCATTGCGAAGGCGTCGGCGCCGCCGAGTTGCCAGGCGAGTTCCCCCCAGGTCGTGCGGATTTTTCGGTCGCCCTCGGCATGGAGCACGTCCTGCGGCCCCCGCGATGTGCCGACGAGCACGGCCCGATTGATGCCCTGCGGCACGCTGAGTCCCTGCTTCTCAAGCAACTGGTCCAGGCCGGAGAGGTCCTGGACCGGCGTCGAGCCGGCCATGTGATAAAGGGCCAGCATCGAGTGCGTCTTGCCGCCGCCGAAGTTGGTTTGCAGTTCGACGACCGGATCGCCGCCGGTGCCGGATAGCCGCTTTGCGGCCCCGATCACCAGCGCGCTCAAGCCCTCCGTCAGATAGGTGCGGCTGAAGAACTGGCGCGGGTCGCGGTATTCCGGCGGTGCGCTGCCCGAATGCACCTTGGCGAGGTCGGCCGCGAACTCGGCCTGCTGGAACTCGCCGGTGGCGACATCCTGGTGCGGCTCGACCACCTCGCGCCACGGCAAGAGCCCCGCCACGGTTTCGACCGAGATTTCGAGGCGCTGGGTCTTCCGCCGCTCCTCATTGCGCTGAAGCTCGGTGAACTTGGTGCGCAGGATGGTGTCGCGCATCTTGCCGAGCTGCTCGGCCGTTTCCCCCGCGCTGATCGCCTCCATCAGCCGGCGCATGGAATCGAGCGCGCGCTCGGCGTCGTCGTAGGTGAAGGTCTCGTTGTGCGAGAGCTTGTTGCGGACATCGCCCAGCTCGTTGACCAGCGAGCGTTCGGCGCGGCCGAGGACTGCCTTGAACGCCTCGCTCCAGAAACGATCCATCGCATTGAACAGCGCGGCCTGGTCCCAGCCGACCTCGCCGTTGCTGTTGGGGCGCAGGCTCGGCAGCTTCTCCAGAACCTGGACTTGCCAGTGCCCCTTGAGCGAGGTTTCGAGCCGCTTTTCGACAAAGGGGATCAGCGCTGCCGGCAGCAGCTCCATCCCTTCAAACACATATTGGCGCGTGCTTTTTGCCACGTTCCGTTCCCCCTCAAATATCCAGCCGGATCTGACGATCGCCGCGCGTGTCGTGGATGGCCGCCGCTGCCTTCGTCAGCTCGGTCCAGTCGGCGATCAGGGCGTTGTAGGCCGTGGCCTCCTTCGCATCCTTCCGCTTGTTGGCGCTGATGTCGTAGAGGCAGTAGGCGAGATCCTTCACGGCCTCGGCCTGGGTGTTGATCTTCTTCAACAGGACGGCGGCGTCATGGGAGATGCCGTCCTTCTCATGCTGCCGGACCAAGTGCTGGAGGCACTCCCAGACCGTCAGGTGGCGGTCGTCTTCCGGGTCCCAATCGTCGTCGAGCTCATCGCGCGTGAGGATGCGGACCTTGCCGGCAGCGCTTTCGACGATACCGGCGTGCTTCACGCTATCGACAGAAATACCGCGCGCACGGGCAAGGTTGTCGGCGACACCGTAATCCCCCTTGCCGGTCCCGTTCTGCTCGAACCAGGTGATGGCGAACCGTGTGTCTGCGTCGAATTCACCTTGTATGCCACCGAGATATTCATCGAGTTCCCGGTTGATGAGCTGAAGCGCGGTCTTCACGCTCATCGGGCTGTCGTCGGATTCGAGCACAGCTTTATAGCGCGAGAAGACGCCCATGCCGGGGCCGATGGCCGATTGCGGCATATCCGCCGGCGCGATGTTCGCGGCCTGAAGCTCGGAGATCGCCGGTGGCAGTTCGCGTTTTAGGGCACGGATGAACTCAGCGCGGGTGACGACCTCGGCCGTGTTCTCCTTTTTCCGGCACACCAAGACGACCGAATTTGCGAGAGCATTGGTGCCAGTAGCGATTGTCCGGGCTGAGCGCTCTGTGCGAACAGGCCATGTTCCGACAATGGCATAACCCGCTTCAATCACGGCCTGAAGGAAGGTCGCCCACCCCGTCGAACTCAAGCCATCTTGTTCAACCTCGCTTTGCTTAAAAGCATAGTAGATCGTAGCTGGAAACGATGATGACGATTGACGTGCGAGACTCGAAATCGCCGATGTCATACCCGTGAGGAAGTGCTCTTCAGCTTTCGCTTTCCCACCGTGGCGATATGGTGTCGCCACTAATTCCTCTTCTTTGGGGACAGAAATGGTGCTTCCGAGATCGGGATATACATCTTTGATGTTGCGCCTGAGCCAGACATAGAAATAGTCAGACAGATCGGCGTAACCGATATTGTCGTAGTATGGCGGATCGGTTGAAACGACTGCCCCATCCGGCAAACGCACATTCTGCGCATCGTGCTGAATCTCAGTGCCGGCGGCGTTTGGCCCTAAACCCGAAAGGGCCTTCCAGACCCAATCGACGGCGCCAAGATAATTTCCGGTGCTATCGCTGAAGACATTACATTCAGCGAAATCCCAAGTCATCGGGATCGCCTGCCGAGCAAATGTGAAACGGATAAACTCCGATGACGACCATGTGGCTATAGAGCTGCCAGCATCGGCAAGCCGATCAATCGCAAACGACAAATACACGCTGACCGCTTCAGCATAGGCTTTGGCACCATTGCCTCCGTCACGTAACGGTGTGGGGTCCGAAGAGAGACTGTTGGCGAGTGCATCCGTCTCGATCTGCGATCGGACCTCATGCACCAGATCGCTAAAGGTATTCAGAGCGACCAACTGCCGGTCGGTGAACAAATCACCGAAAGTTTCCATTCCGTAGGCTGGGGGTGAAAACCAGCGAGGATTCTCTGGTTGACGTTGTTCAGGCTTCCATTGAGGCTCGGCAGAAAAAGCAACCGTTTCATGCTCCGCTGCCGGCGCGACATAAGCGCGACCACCCTTACCTTCGCCTACTATCGCTATGAGGGTTTGCTCCATCTTGCCGGCCTTTCCAGCCGACGTAATGTGTTTGGGCGTGATCGCCGTGCCAGATATGAGGCATCTGAAGTTCGCACCGCGACCAGCCTTCGTTCCATCCTTGGCAGCAGAGAGTTCGGCTTTTGTGCCTCCATGCCTGATGCGATAGGAGATGGTCCTGGCCTGTTTGTCGACAATCGGTTCTACCCACGTTTCCCTCCCGGCCTTAGTGCTAAGCAGGAAGCTCGACGCGATAGGAACCTGCACGTTGGAGAAAGCAGGATCGGGGCTGGGCACTGTTCGAGCCCAGATCCAGGCGATCACCGTCCCTTTGCCGCCGCCATGCTCCTTCGGCAGGTCCACCTGCGGGTAGAGATGCCCGATGCGCTCCCACGCCTTCTCGCGCATCCATTCGCCATAGTATTTGACGTCCTCTGCAAGCCCCTCGGCATTGCGGTAGAACTGCCGGTCCTTCATGCCGGGATGGATCGGTTCCTTGTCCTTGAACTTCGGCGGGATCTCGATCATCGCCTTGCCGATCATCACGGCGACCGGGTTCAGGTCTGAACCATAGGCGGGCAGCCCGAGGCGCTGCGCCTCCAGAGGAATCGACCCACCGCCCGAGAAGGGGTCATAGACCGGCGGCAGCTCGCCGCCGCAGCTCTTGCGGATTTCGACGCGGGCGCGCTCCAGCACCTCTTCGTTGGTCGAGTTCTCCCACTTCACCAGTTCCTCGATGATGCCGAACAGGCGCTTACGCTCGGCCTCCTGCGCTTCATGTGTGGGAAACTTCTCAAGGTCGCTCGACGGATCATCGACAAGCTGGGCGAACAGCACCGCCCGGCACGCCGCCAGCGGCCGGCGCGCCCACCACAGATGCAGCGTGGAGGGATGTCCGTGCCGGATCGACTTCTCCCGCGCCGACGCCGCATTGATCGCTTCGAGTGGAATTGCGACTTCGATGAGTTTCTTTTTGTATGTCATTGTGGCCCTACGAGATGTCGTTCTTGAGATGCCCTGGAAAATATCCGACGACAACGCGGCCGGTCTCGGCATCCCAGAAATAATATAGTCGAAAGCCTAGCCGCCCATCGCGGCTGTTGCTGCCTTTCAGATGCCAATCAAGCTCGCGCGTAGAGTCCTGATAGCGAACAAAGTATGCTCCTCCGAAATTCTTGGCCTTGTTTTCTTGGGAAAAGCACGGAGTATTTTCCAAGCCAAGCTCCGCGAGCTTTTGCTCGAAAGCGTTCTTGTGCTCGATACCGCCGATGCGACGCATGGGGACATAAAGATCCCGCATCATCAGAAGCGCGTTATAGACAAGTGCGACATCCTTGAAGTCCGAGCCTCGGGCGGCCTTGATCGCCTTGGGATGCAGTTCCACTTGGCCACTGAGATGAGCCTGCGCCCAGGTCTCGATTTCGTCCAAGCTGTCCGGCAAAATTGGCTCGGCGCTTTTGGGGCTCTCCGAAAGCACCGCATCGAGACGTGCCTGTAGCGCCATATAGCTCGCCTTGATCTGACGCAGCTCCGACAGGGCCAATTGCCGCTCGGCGTCAGCGTTCAACGCCAACTCGAGACTGGCCTCGGCCTCTTGCTTCGCCGCGCGCAACTCCTCGTCTGCCAGCCGCAAAAGTTCGGCGTCTCCCTGACCTTCGGCTGAGGCGCTTTCGCGAGCCCGTTGCGCCGCTATGCGCTTGACGTGCTGAAACGACGGCTGCTCCCGCTCGAGAACATCGCGTGGACGAGTGATCCGAAGCGCCTGCTCTACGAGGAAATCCGCAAAGGTTGAGCCGCCACTATCGCCCCAATCAGCGATGCGTGCGGCCGTCGCGACTGGATGGTCAGTCGGGAGATGCGCGCTCGGGCTAAAGCCGGGATTGTAGGTCCGAACTGCCTGGCGATAGACCGAGAACTCTCGCCCCACGCGATCCGTCAAAGAGAATGCCGCGGCAGATGTAATGACCACAGCATGCACAAATCCGACCGTCCTTCGGATGAAGGGGTCGACAGGAATTGCCGTCTCGTCAGCGTTTTCGCTTCCCTCTGGTGTGGCGAAGACGACAACGGGATGATGACGATGCGGCGCTTCCAGAAAGGCTACAAGCTCATCGACATCCTGCTCCGACTCCACGAGCCACGGATCAGCCGACGTCGGGCGGCCATCAAGGTAGGCGTCCTGCGTAAATGCGACGCCACGGACGAAATTAGGTATCGATCGCGGAATCGGCTCGGCGCTTCCCCGCTGGGCACAGATAAGACGAACTCCGAACACCGCTTCCGTCGCGCTTCGCTCCGCGAGACCCACCTCGGTAGTCCAGATACGTGACGAATCTTTGAGGCGCTCGCGCAGTCTGAACGCCCAATACCGAGGCTCATCCAGCTTGATCGCCTCGGCCTGTTCAGAATTGTCCTGATCAATCTCAAAGGAATCCCCATCCCAAGCGCCGGCGGGGATGTTTCTCAGGTTTCTGCCGGGATCGAATCCCCACCTCAAAACTCGCTTTTGCAGCTCACGGAAAATGTCGGGGCCGCGAACAACAAGCCCGACCTGCGACGCGATCTGCACGAAAATGCGCTGCTCGGCGTCATGCACGGAAATGTTCTCTGCGGTCTGCCTCATGTGATCCCCCTATGCCGGCTCTTGCGCCCGCTCGAGCAGGCGTCGGAGGTCAAACTGGATTGCGGTTTCGAGGAACGACGGTTCCCGTTCCACGAGCGGGCCGCGCACGTAGCGCGGTCCATGGGCAGAGCCGGCGGCGACCGGAACGATGGCGAGAATAAATTTCTCCGGCTCGTGCAGCGAGGTGATGACCTCCTGCCGCGTGACCATCACGCTGTCGGCGCCGTCGATGCGCCCCTTGACCTCGATGAAGCGCAGATGCCCCGACCTCGGATCGTGGGAAGCGATGTCGTAGCCGATCTTCTGGGCGGAGACGTCGGCCGGCTCATTACCCAACGCCCGCTCGGCCGCCATGACAGCTTCCATCGCCGCAAGCTCGATCACCCGGCGCGCAGCGGGGTCTTCCGCGAAATGGTTCGGAACGCTTGGCGCCTGCCGTGCTTCCAGCAGCCCACGCGGGATGACGACCATGCCGCCCCGCACGCGCGGCGGCTGCGATGAGATGAACCGCTCCCGTTCAAGCTGGTCCATGCGGCGCTTCTGCCGATCCGCCAGGTCTTCGGCCCGGCGCTGCGCGTTCTGCCAGTTCACCCGCGTCTTCTTGCCGGCGCGCTCCTCCTCCTTCAGCTCGAAGGCGCGCGAGTCCCAGTAGTTGATCTCCTTCTTGAGCCGGGCGCGCACTTCCTGCTCGACCTTTTCGATCTCGGGCAGGCGCCGCGCCTTGACCTCGGCGACATGGCCCTGGGCCAGCTCGACCGTCGCAAACCGGATCGCGGCCTTCTCCAGATCGATGGTCAGCCAGCTCTCATCCAGAAGGTCGCGCACGCTGGCGACCTCCTCTGGTGTGGCGGGCCGCAGATTCAAATGCGGCGCGATACCGGCGTTGACGGTGTTTCCGGCCTTGTCGATGGCGGCGAACTGGAGCCGCTGAGAAATCACATGCGGCTTGCCGGCGCTGGTGACACGTCCGTCCTGGACCGTATGCTCCAGCAGGAAAATCGCCGACAGCCCATCGCCGACGTCGGTGTCGTCCACCAGGATCGCGCCCTGCCGCATGATCTGCTCATACTGCTCGCGGATCAGGCTGATTACCGCTTCGAGCAGAGGATGGCCGGGGCAGACGAAGGCGGCGACCGGCTGCTGGTTGATCTTGTCCTTCTCGAAGCAGATCCGCTCATACTGCGTCTGGAGCGGCGCGCCGGTTCCGATCTGGCGATCCCGTTCGCGGATGCGCACCGGGACATGGGTGATTTCCCAACGCCCTTCCTCGCGGCGCTTGATTCGACCGCCCAGATGCTGGAACGCCTCGACGAAAAAGCTCTGGATGTGATGCGGCTGTAGGCGTAGCGCCTCGGCCCGCTCCATTTCCAGCCGCAGTTCCTCGACCTTCGCCTCCGGCATGGTGTCGTTGGTCAGCGCACGGCGGCGCAGCAATTCGAGCAGATGCGCTTGGTCGACGGCGCCATCGACCTGCTGGAAGAGGCGCGCCTTGACGTCCTCTTGCTCGCCATACTGGATCGCCTCGAACAGCAAATCCTTGAGCGCCACGCCGTCGAACAATTCGCCGAGCACGTCATAGACACGGCCACCCAGCGCCTCGCGCGCGGCCTCCAGCTTTTCGAGCAGCCGCGCGTAAACCTCGCCCTCGCGCGTATCGGCCGCGACGAGATTCCAGAGGTGGCAAACCTCGGTCTGGCCGATGCGATGGATACGGCCGAACCGCTGCTCGATTTTGTTGGGGTTCCACGGCAGGTCGTAGTTGACCATGAGGTGGCCGCGCTGAAGGTTCACACCCTCGCCAGCCGCGTCGTTGGCGATCAGGACCAGCATGTCCTTGTCCTGCATGAAGCGCTCGACGACCTTGCGCCGCTCTTCACGCGAAACACCGCCGTGGATCACTTCCACGGCCTCGGGATTGCCAAGCCGCGCCCGCACCTTGTCGAGCAGGTAGTGCAGCGTGTCCTTGGGCTCGGTGAAGATGATGAGCTTGCGGCGATTGCCGGCCGCATCGATCATCAGATCGTCGTCGAGGATTCGATTGAGCTGGCTCCACTTCGTATCGACGCCCGAGCGCAGCACACCGAGCGCCTTCGTCTCTAGGCCCTTCAGCGTCTCGACTTCCAGCGCGAGCTGCTCGACCGTCTCGGCCGTCGTCGCGCCGGTGGAGATCAGATCCTCAAGCTCGTCGATCTCCTCCTGGCCATATTCCTCGATGTTGCCCAGCATGTCGGCGTTGATCGTCGGTTCGCCCGCGCCGGCTCGTCGGCCCTTGGCGGCAAGGCGCGCTTCGCCCAGCTCGTTCTCCAGCCGCTCGCGGCGGCGCTTGAGGGACTGGTAGATAGCGGCCGGCGATGAGGCGAGGCGCCGCTGAAGAATCTGCAAGGCGAAGCCGACATTATTGCGCTTCTTCCCGTCACCTTCGGCGAAGCGCTGCACGCGGTTCATCTCGGTGCGAACATACTCGGTGACGGCGGTGTAGAGCGCAGCTTCCCCTTCCGAGAGCTGATACTTGACGGTGCGCGCCCGCCGCTCGGGGAAGAGCGGCCGGCCATCGAACTTGAGCAGTTCCTCCTTGGTCAGCCGCCGCATCATGTCTTCGGTGTCGGCATAATGGACACCATCGCGGAACCGGCCCTCGAACCGATCGCCGTCGAGCAAAGCCATGAAGAGCTGGAAATCCTCTTCCTTGCCGTTGTGCGGCGTCGCCGACATCAACAGCAGGTGCCGGCAGACCTGACCGAGCTTCTGGCCGACCTGATAGCGCCGCGTGTATTTGACCTCGCCGCCGAAATAGGTGGCCGACATGCGATGCGCTTCGTCGCAGATAATCAGATCCCATTCGCGCGCGCTCATGAGCTTCTCCTGAAGCTCCTCGTTGCGCGCCAGCACGTCGAGGCGAACGATCAGCCGATCCCGATCGCTGAACGGATTGCCCGACCGCGAGTTCTCGATCATGTCGCGGGAGAGGATGTCGAACTCGAGATTGAACTTTTGGCCGAGTTCGTCCTGCCATTGCTCGACCAGGCTGCCCGGTGCGACGACGAGGCAACGTTCGAGGTCGCTGCGGGCGATCAGTTCCTTCATCAGCAATCCGGCCATGATCGTCTTGCCGGCGCCGGGATCGTCGGCGAGGAGGAAGCGAAGCGGCTGCCGCGGCAACATCTCGCCATAGACCGCCGAAATCTGGTGGGGCAGCGGATCGACCAGACTCGTGTGGATGGCAAGATACGGGTCGAAATAGTGCGCCAGCTTGATGCGGTTGGCTTCCGTCACCAGACGCAGCAACGCGCCGTCGGCGTCGAACGACCATGGCCGTCCGCTCTGCTCGACCTCAAGCCGGTGCTCGTCGTCCCGATAAAGAACGGCCTCGGCCACCGTGCCATTGTGATCGCGAAAAACGACGCTGATCGCCTGATCGCCGATCCAGTCCACCGAGATCACATGCACGGCCTGCGCCGAAGCAATGCCCCGTACGGATGCGCCGTTCTTTATTTCCTCAAGCCTTGCCGCCATTAGCCGGCGCCCCCCGATTCTCTCATAGCTGAAACTCCGCCTTCTCAAGCGCAGCCTCAGTTTCTTTGCGGTTTATCGTTACGATATGCTGCGTATGGGCGCTCTGTTTCGCGGCGTCACCAAGCAAACCCAGGCGCTTCAAAACATAGAAGAGCATCGCGTAACGAACCGTGAGCACGCCGTTTCCCTGATCCAGCCCATAATCCTTGGCGACAACCTTCTTCTGGCTCGGCGTGAGTGCTGGATGCGGGCCGATAATGACGTCGAAATAGTTGTTCCAGAGCCAGTCCTGCTCGCCCGGCACGCCCGGCTCACCCTTCGCTCCAACCTCCAGAATGCGCGGCAGCAGGAAATCCTTGAACTTGTGCTCAAGGTGGCAATAGGCCCGCGCGTGCCAGCGGAAGCCGTCATAGCCGAAGGCGTGCGGCGTGATCCGGCGCCAGATGGGGTCCGGCCGCGCCTTGTTCATGGACTGGTAGAAGATATCGACAGAGACGCCCTCGCGGCTGGCGTCGAGAATCTTGCGCAGAACCTCGATGTCGATGTCCCGCCTGGGCGTCAGCGCAACATCGGCGCTGGGAAGCGCCGCAATCCACGAATCGCTTGCGGGCACGGCCCCTTCAGCGACCGAGCGAAGCTGCGAGAGATAGATGTAGGGGTCCGGCTCAAGGAAGCGCAGAACGAACTTTTCGGCGGCGACATAGCGCTTGGCGCGGGTGTCATACTCCATGTTTCCCGGCGCTCGCTCCTGATAGAGCGTCAAATCCTTGGACGCCTGCGGCACCGATACGCCAAACGCCTCCACGAGGTCGGCCCGGTTGATCGAGCCCTCCCAGAACAGCCGGAACTCGATGAACTCGAGCCGGCGCCCCACCCCCCATTTCAACGCCGTCGCGGCCTCTGCCATTCTTCCGCCTCGCGTTAGTGAGCATAAAAACTATATGGACAATCTATCTTAGTCCGTGTAATTATTATTCCCATTATGGGCTTTCGTCAATGGGCAATCGAACACGAGAAAGGGGGCTAGACATGCAGCGGTACAGCTTGAAACGTCGGATCCCCGGCGCGACGCCCAGCCCTGAGCAGCACCCGGAAGGAGGGCGGCCATGACCATCGCGCATCGATCCACCCTAGTCGTTCACGGTCGCCTCGCCATGCGAGAGAGCCGCCTGACGGCGGGCCGTGGCGGTCGCCACGGCCTCCAGATCATGTCCTTCGAGCAGGCCGCCGTCCGGCTCGCGGGCGGCTTCGCCCGTCCTATCGACAACGAGAGCCTGCGCGCGGCTATCCAGGCGGCCCTGCCCACAACGCCGATGGGCGAACTGGAGAGCATCAAGGCCCTTCCTGGCATGATCGACGCGGCGGCCGACACGCTCCACAAAGCCTGGCGCGCGGGCATCGATCTTGCCGCACGCGCGGCCGATCATCCGCGCCTCGCCGCTGTCGCGCGTCTGGAAGCGGCCGTCCTCGACCAGCTTCCGCCCGGCATGATGCGGCCTCTCGACATCGTCGCCGCCGCGACCGCCCGTATCGCTCATGCGCCGGCGGTCCTCGGCCCGATGGAGATCGTCGGCCTTACCGAACTCTCGCCATGCTGGCGGCCGCTGCTCCAAGCTCTCACCGCCCATATTCCCGTGCGGTGGTCGGCCGGCCCGAGGAGCGTTCCCGCATGGCTGGACGGCACCAGCGTCACGGTCGCGCGCGCACCGGCGCAAGCGCCGGGGATCAGCGCCGTCAGCGCCGCGACGGCCTATCACGAGGCCATCGAGGCGATGCGCTGGGCGCGCAGCCTGCTTGCCTCGGGCGTCTCGCCTTCGGAGATCGCCATCGCGACCGCCTCGCCCGCCGACTATGACGATCATTTCCTGGCCCTGCGCGCCGACGCCAACATCGACCTGCACTTCGTCCATGGCGTCCGCACCGTCACCACCCGCGAGGGCCAGGCGGCTGCGGCGCTGGCCGACATCGTGGTCCGCGGCCTCTCGCAGTCGCGGCTACGCCGCCTCGCGGCGCTCTGCCGGGACAACGGGCCTTTCAAGACCCTGCCCGAAGGCTGGCTGCGCGTTCTGCCGACCGATGCGCCGCTTTCGACGCCGAGCGCCTGGAACCGCCTGCTGGCTCGGTTGACGCCGGAAGACTGGCCCGACGGTGCCGACCACGCTCCGGTGCTGCGCACGGCGGTCGAGATCCTGGCAAAAGGATCGGAGGCCGCCAGCGAGATCGGAGAAGCCTTCCTCAAAGGCCGCGCGCTCGCGGTCTGGCGGAAGGCGCTGCTCGCCGGCCCCGCCGCCTCGATCGACGCGACGCTGGAAGCCCTGAAGCAGGACGACGGACTGGAAGCGTGCGTCTGCGTCGCCTGGATGCCGGCCAGCGCACTCGCGGCGTCGCCCCGCCGCTTCGTGCGGCTCCTCGGGCTCAATTCCTCGCGCTGGCCGCGCGGGATCGCCGAGGACCGGCTGATCCCGGACCATATCATCCCGACCCCGGAGCTCGATCCGCTGCCGGTCAACCTCGCCGACCGCCGCGATTTCGAGACGATCCTCGCTACAACGGCCGATACCGTCGTTCTCTCGCGCGCCCGGCGCGACAGCGATGGGCGTCTCCTGGGTCGCAGCCCTCTGCTCGCCGGACGTGGCGACGAAACCTATCTGCGCCGCAACGCGACGCCGGCGCATGCTTTCAGCGAAACCGACCGCCTCATAGCCCGGCCCCAGGAGTTCGCCGCGGATCCGCAAGCGGTCGGCGCGCAGGGCTGCTGGCGCGACTGGCGGCAGGCCGAGATCACCCCCCATGACGGGCTCGTGCGGGCGGATCATCCGCTCGTTCTCGCCACCCTTGGCCGCACCCAGTCGGCCAGCTCGCTGCGCCGCCTGCTGCGCAATCCGCTCAGCTTCGTCTGGGTCTATGCGTTCGGATGGCGCGAACCACAGAGCAGCGCCGAACCGCTCGTGCTCGACGCGCTCGGGATCGGCGATCTCGTCCATATGGTTCTCGATCGCGCCCTGCGCGACCTCGAAACCGGAGATGGCCTTGCCTCCGCCAACATGGGGACCATCGAAGCGGCGGTGGCGCAGGCCGCGCAGGCCGTCGCCGCCGATTGGGAAAGCGAGCGTCCGGTTCCGCCGGCCGTCATCTGGGGGCGCACCCTCGACGACGCTCGCGCGATGGCGGGCCGCGCCCTGTCCTATGGCGATGACCTGCTGCCGGGCGCACGCTCCTATGGAGAGGTGCCTTTCGGCGGCTCGGAACCGAAATCCGACGCGGAAACCCCTTGGGATGCGAGCACGCCGGTCACGATTCCCGACACGGGCTTCAACATCGCCGGCTATATCGACCGGCTCGACATCTCCGGCGATGGCAAGCGCGCGCTGGTGCGCGACTACAAGACCGGCCGCCCACCGCGGAGCGAGATCCGGCTGAACGGCGGACGCGAGCTTCAACGCTGCCTTTATGCCTTCGCAGTGAAGGCGCTCCTCGGCGACGACGTTGCCATCAGCGCCTCGCTGCTCTACCCGCGCGAGCCGGTTGATCTTCAACTCGACGATCCCGAAGCCGTGCTCTCGGAGATCACGGGCTATCTGCGCGCGGCGAGAGCGAGTCTCGCCAGCGGCGCGGCCCTGCCTGGCCCGGATACCGGCGGCGACTATGACGACCTCGCCTTCGCCCTGCCGGCCAACGCCAGCGCCACCTATTGCAAACGCAAAATGCCGGCCGCGACGGAGCGGCTGGGCGAAGTCGCACAGGTCTGGGAGGCGGAATGATGAGCAGCGTGTCCAAGGTGCTGAAGGACGACGGCGCGCGCCGCGATGCGATCAGCCTCCATGATCGCTCGATCCTCGTCGAGGCCGGCGCGGGCTCCGGCAAGACCGCCGTCATGGCCGGCCGCATCGCCGCCATGCTGGCCGAAGGCGTTGCGCCGCGTTCCATCGTCGCCGTCACCTTTACCGAACTCGCCGCGAGCGAGCTGCTGTCGCGTGTCCGCGAGTTCGTCGCCGACCTCTCGGCCGGCACGATCGCGACCGAACTGCGCGTGGCGCTTCCCGATGGGCTGTCCCAGGCCCACCGCGACAATCTCGCCGCCGCCAGCGCGGCGATCGACGAAATCACCTGCTCGACCATCCACGGCTTCTGCCAGCGCCTCATTAAGCCCTATCCGGCGGAGGCCGACATTGATCCCGGCGCCGGCGTCATGGATCGCAACCAGGCCGATCTCACCTTCCTCGAGATTGTCGATGGCTGGCTGCGCGAACGCCTGTCCGGCGGCCAGGGCGGCATCCTGGCCGAGATGGTGCTGCACAGCCCCGGCGAGACCGTGGCGCTCATCCATAAGATCGCCGAGAATCTGCGCCGCCGCCCCACGCTCTCAGCCCCGCCCGTCTCCCCGCTTGACGGCCACCTGACGGCGTTCCGGCAGGCCGCTGCGGATTTCGCGGGCTTCATGGACGGTGTGGCGGCGGCCGAGCCGGAAACGGTAACGATCGTCGAGCGGTTGGCCGAAATGGCGACCGCCTTGGCGAACGGTCCCGATCCCGCGACGCCTGGGGGCCTCGTACGCCTCCTGACCTCACGGCCCCACCCGGACCTTTGCACCAAGGCCGGCGCCTTCGCCTCCTATCGCAAGAAGGGCAAATGGGCCGCCGCAGCCAAGCAGGCTGGTCTCTCCAAGGCCGACGGCGACCGGCTGAACGACGACGCCGAGACCCACTACACCGCCTGCTGCGACGCCTGGGTCGCGCTCGGGCAGGCCGCCGCCGGCCATGCCCTGGCGGCGCTGATCGACGAAGCGTGTCCGATCCTGCAACGCTATCGCAACCACAAGCGCGCCAGCGCCCAGCTCGATTTCGACGATCTGATTTTCGCCGCGCGCGACTTGCTGCGCGACCATGATGCCGTGCGCCGGGCGCTGGGGCAGCGATTCGCCCATGTCCTGGTCGACGAGTTCCAGGATACCGATCCCCTGCAAACCGAGATCTTCTGGCGACTGTGCGGCGAACCGGCCGATGGCGATGACGACTGGACCCGCTTCCGCATCCGGCCGGGCGCGCTCTTCCTGGTCGGCGACCCCAAGCAGGCGATCTATCGCTTCCGGGGCGCCGATGTCGGAGCCTATGTGCAGGCGCGCGACGCCTTCCGCGCCCAGGACCCCGGCAGCCTCCTGTCGATCTCCACCAATTTCCGCTCCTGCGCCTCGATCCTCACCTTCGTCAACGAGCGCTTCGAGGCCGTGCTCTCGGCCGATGGGCAGCCGGGCTTTACCGCTCTCGACCCGTTCCATGACGACCGGGGCGGCCTATGCGTCGCGGCTCTCGACATCGCCGTGGCTGACGAAAACGGCAAGGCCAGCGCCGAACAGCAGCGCGACGCCGAAGCCGACGCCATCGCCGAGCTGTGCGCCCGGCTGATCGAAAGCCATCCCATCATCGACCGTCGCAGCGGCGCGGAGCGTCCCTGCCAGCCGGGCGACATCGCCTTGCTGGCGCCGACCGGCGCGGAGCTGTGGCGCTATGAGGAAGCCCTGGAGCGCCGCGGCATCCCCGTGGCGACCCAGGCCGGCAAGGGGCTGTTCCGCCGCCAGGAAATCCAGGACCTGATCGCGCTGACCCGCGTTCTGGCCGACCGCCGCGACACGCTGGCGCTCGGCGCGCTGCTGCGCGGGCCTCTGGTCGGCCTCACCGAGGAATACCTGCTGGACATTATCTGGGCGCTTCCGCGCTCGGAAGAACAGCCGGATCGGATTCCGCGCCTGGATCTCAGCATCGAACCCGCCGTCATCGCGCACCCGCTCGCGCGCGAGGTCATCGAGCGGCTGCAATCGCTCTCCCGGCGCGCCAACAGCACGACCCCGCACGAACTGCTCTCGCAGGCCGTGGACGTGATGCGCGTCCGCCCGCTCCTCCTCGAGCGCCATCGCGGCCAGGCCGAGCGCGCGCTCGCCAATGTCGATCTCTATCTCAGCCTATCGACCGGCTACGCCGTGCGCGGCCTGCGCGCCTTCGCCGAGGCGATGACAGCGGCGTGGTCCGACGAGGCGCGCGCCGTCGAGGGACGGCCCGACGCGCAGGAGGAAGCGGTCGCGCTCTTCACCATGCACGCGGCCAAGGGGCTGGAATGGCCGATAGTCATTCCGGTCAACACCATGACCGGCATCATGGCGCCCGAAAGCGCCGTCATCGACCGCCAGACCGAAACCTTCTATTGCCCGGTCCTTGGCGTCACGCCGGAGGGCTACGAAACCGCCCGCCAGGCGGAAAAGGAAGAGCTGGACCGCGAGCGCATCCGGCTCTGGTATGTCGCGGCCACCCGCGCCCGCGAACTTCTCGTCCTGTCCCGGCTCAACACCACACCGTCGAAATCGGCCTGGATCGGTCTCGTCGATCTGTCGCTCGCCGACCTACCCGGCCTGGACGTCTCCCACCTGCCCGTCGGCCTCACGGCCGCAGGAGCGGGCGTGGACAATACCCAGACGCGCGCGAGCTTCGCCGCCGAAGCCGAAGCCATCGCCGCCGGACAGACGCGGCTGACTTGGCTTGCGCCCAGCCGCGACGAAAACGCCGCCGGGACGGTGTTGCGGGAAGAAGAAGCTGCGCTCTGGATGGGGTCGACCGACGACCAGCCTCCCGAGCTGGAGGCCGCCGCTCTCGTGCAGGGCGGCCGGGAACGTGGGCTGATCCTCCACAAGCTCATGGAAGAGGTGCTGACCGGCGAAACCCCAGAGGCGGAAGCCGCCCTTACCGAACGGGCGGCCGACCTCATCCGCGCCCTCGGCCGGTCTCCGGTCGCCGACCCGGCGACGGGGCTGTCGGCTGAAGAATTGGCGGCCTGTGTCGTTCGGACCCTGGCGTTGCCCGACATCGCGGCCCTGCGGCCGGGTCTTCTGGCCGAATTTCCCGTCTATGCCGCACAGGCGACCGACGGCGTGGAAACCGCAACTGCCGGGATCGCCGACGCACTGACAGTCGGCGGCGATGGCCGGCCGGTCGTGGTCGTCGACTGGAAGAGCGACGTGAATCCCGACGCTCAGACGCTCGACCACTATCGGGCTCAGGTCCGCGCCTATCTCGATATGACCGGCGCCGAGCGCGGACTGATCGTCCTGATGACGGGGGGAACGGCAATTGCCGTCGCGCCCTCGCCGCAGACGGTGGCGGCCTGACGGAGGGAGACACTATGGCCTCCCGCAAGCGACCCGCCGGCTCCAACCAGGGCGATCTCTTCAACCCCGAGGTCGAACTCCTCCTGCCGGCTCGGTTTGCCGTTGACGGCAAGGTGCTGGGAAGCCCTGTGCGCCAGTTGGCAGTTCCGGCGCGGCGGGTGCGTAGCCGGCTGCGCCCCTTCGCCATCCGCCGCGTCAATGGTTACGAGACGACCCTCGAATCCGGCGAGGTTCTCAAGATCATCAGTGCGAAGACGGCGACGCCATTGGAAGCCGATCTCGTTCTCCTTGTGCCCGGCGCAACGGAGCCGGAACGGATCGCCGAAACGCTCGAACTGGGTGAAGGCCGGTGGATGAATGCTCCGCCTACCAGCATCGACACGCTGGATCGCTCCGCGCGCGCCGAGCGCCTGACGGCCGTCTCCACTTCCTGGACCGACGCGATTCATTTGCGCGAAGGACGAACTGCGGCGGGCGATCAGCCGGCGCAGCCTGGCCTGCGGCGTCCGCAAATCGGCGCGCTCCATGCCGCGCTTGCCCACGCGACGCGATCGACGGAACCGGCCACCATCGTCATGCCAACGGGCACGGGTAAGACCGAAACAATGCTGGCGCTCAATGCCAACCAGCGGTTCGAGCGCCTGCTGGTGGTGGTGCCTACCGACGCGCTGCGCGATCAGATCGCGGGCAAATTCGAGACCTTCGGCGTCCTGAAACAGCAGAAATGCCTCGATCAGGCCGCAGCCTTCCCCTTGGTCATGCGGCTCTCGCATATCCCGACCAGCCAGGCCGAAGTCGATGAAATCTTCGACAGCGCCAATGTCGTCGTCACCACGATGCAGATCGCCGGCCGGGCGGAAGCCCCGGTTCAGGAGCGGCTAGCAGCCCGTGCATCGGCTTTGTTCATCGACGAGGCGCACCATATCGGCGCGCCGACCTGGTCGCGGTTCCGTGGCCTCTTCATCGACCGGGATCCGCCGCTTCCGATCTTCCAGTTCACCGCTACTCCATTCCGTGAGGACGGCAGGCGCGTCGACGGCGAGTTCATCTATACCTACCCGCTCAAGAAGGCGCAGGCCGAGGGCTATTTCAAGCCGATCCGGTTCGAGGCGGTATTCGGGCTCGATCAGCCCGATGCCGACCCTGCGATCGCCGAGAAGCTCGGTGAAGTCCTCCAGGCCGACATGAAGGCCGGCCTCAATCATCTCGCCATGGCGCGTTGCCAAACGATCGAACGCGCCAAGGATCTTCACCAGCTCTACAGCACGATGTTCCCCGAGTTCCGCCCGGTCATCGTTCATAGCCAGCAGTCGATCCGCGAGCGCCGCGCGAGCCTTGCCGCGCTGCGACGCTTCGAAAGCCGGATCATCGTATGCGTCGACATGCTGGGCGAAGGCTTCGATCTGCCGGAACTGAAGATCGCAGGGCTGCATGATCCGCACAAAAGCATCGCCGTCACCATCCAGTTCGTCGGCCGCTTCACCCGGCAGGATCCGCGCTTGGGCGACGCAACCGTCATCGCCAACACCGGCGTGGACGACATCGATCGGTCGCTCGCCAAGCTCTATGCCGAGGACGCCGACTGGAACGCTCTGGTCGAGGCTCTAAGCACCGCTAAAATTGACCGGCAGGTTCGGCGTGCCGAGATGTTCAAGGGCTTTGTCGGCGATCTCAGCGACATTCCCTTACAGACGCTCGAACCGAAGATGAACGCCGTGGTCTATCGCACGGCTTGCGACGCCTGGGAGCCGCTACGTGCCGAAGACCTCTATAATCCCGGCGTCTATCTCGGCATGAAGGTCAACCCGCATCAGCGGGTGGCCATCTTCGTCACCCGCTCGGAGGAGCAGGCGGGCTGGACGACCGCACAGCACGCCACCAACATCGTCTGGGATCTGCATATGATGCACTGGGATCCCGACAAGAAGCTCCTCTACATCAGCAGCTCGGCCAAAGGCCCCTATGATCGACTGGCCAAGGCTGTCTGCGGTGACACGACGCGGCGCGTCGAAGGTGAGGAAGTTTTTCGCAGTCTTCATGGCTTCAATCGTCTCATCCTGCGCAACCTCGGGCTCACGCACCATCAGGGCCGTGGCGTGCGCTATTCGATGTATATGGGCGTGGACGTCGCCGACGGGTTGGACACCGCGAAATCGCAATCCCGTATCAAGAACAATGTCTTTGCGACCGGCTTCCTGGATGGCGTGCCGGCCTCGCGCGGCTGCTCGGCCAAAGGGAAATTCTGGTCGATCTCTCCTGTTCGCGACCTCACCGATTGGGTCGAGTGGTGCAGTGACATTGGCGCGGCAATCAACGATCCGGGCATCACCACCGATGGCGTCTTCAAGAGCGCCATGCGCCCCCGCCAGATCAATGAGCGGCCGAGCGTTCCACCCGTCGCAATTCACTGGCCGGAATCTCTGCTGACACAGATCGAGGACCGGATCGAGATCAGCTTCGACGAGGTCGCCGCACCATTCGCGGAATGCGACATCGAACTCGTGGACCACGAACGCACTGGGCCGCTGCGCTTCGCAGTGCGCAGCGATACACAGATCGCCGAGTTCGAAATCGTGTTCGCGGAAGGCGGCGCCCGCTATCCGCAACGCTCAGGGCCGAAGGCGACGATCAAGGTCGGCGGCAAGGTGAAGACGCTGTCTGAATCCTTTGGCGAAGACTCCCCGCAGATTGATTTCGGAGACGGCTCTCTCCTGATCTACAGCCACCTTTATGCTCTGCCCGATGGTGTTCAGGTCGAGCCTTATCCTTCAGATCGGATCGAGGTTTGGGACTGGTCGGGGACGAATATCCGAGCAGAATCGCAAGGGTCAGAAAAACGTGCAGATTCCGTCCAGCGGCGCGTCATCGAGACCTTGCTCGCCGATGGGGACACCTACGATCTGATTTTCGACGACGATGGAGCCGGCGAGATAGCAGATGTGGTGACGCTCCGCCTCACCGAGGGCCTGGTCCAAGTCACGCTCCATCATTGTAAGTTTTCGAGCGCCAACACACCCGGCGCCCGCGTGAAAGATCTCTACGAAGTGTGCGGGCAGGCCCAAAAATCCGCCCGCTGGCGCGACCGTCCCAGCCGCATGTTCACGCATATGCTCAGGCGCGAGAAGCTGCGCCTCGACAAGGGGCAAGGTTCCCGCTTCGAATATGGGAACGCCGCGTTCCTCAAGCGGCTGAAAGCGAGCTGGCAGGACTATCGCTACGAATTTGACGTCCGCATCATTCAGCCCGGCCTGTCGCGGGCGGCGATCACCGAGGAAGGGCTGCATTTGCTCGCCGGAGTCGAAACCTATCTGCTGGAAACCCGCGCGATGAAATTGCGGGTCATGGGCAGCGCATAGCCGCATAGGGCGTGCCTCGCGTCTCCCCTAACAGCCCTTCCGCTGTGCGCTACGCTTGATGCCGTTATGGTTTACGAGTGGGACGATCACCTCCGCCCGCCTATTTATATCCATGACTAGCCGCGTTCCCTACGCCTGACGATTGACACTTCACTGGCCACTTCCGCGCGCTCATGTTCGGTCATGCAGGAGCGTGCGCCATCGAAGCTCGGTCAGCGTGCCGGTGCCTCTGAATGACCGACACATCCCGAAATGCGCCTCGCGCTCGACCATCAACGGCAGATCTTCTGCCGAAGGAGGGCTTATGTCAGAGACCACATTCCTCACACCGGAAGAGGTAGCCGAACGCTATCGTGGCAGCGTTTCCGTCGGCACGCTTCGGAACTGGCGTGCGATGAAGATCGGGCCATCGTTCGTAAAAATCGGCAAGGCGGTTCTCTACCGTGTGGATGAGCTTGAGGCGTGGGACGACAGGAATCGCGTGCAATGCCACGCCTCCAAGCGAATTGAGCAAGACGCCGAGGATCGCGCGTGATCGCCCAGCACAAATGACGGGCGCGCCGGTCGGCGCTCCCGACGCGCCCGCCCGTCTTCAGTTCATGCGAGGCAAACCACCTCTCATGCGGCTGGACCATATGACGGCCAGCCTAGTGGGCCTTATGCGGGTTCGCCGCCATTCCCACCACCATGCTTGATCCGCCCCACAGTGCGGCTTCTCCCATGGTCCCCGCGCTTATCAGGTCCGGGTCCCCGTATCTGAACTCACGGGCCCGGCGTTTCCGCGATCGGGCCGAACGTGTCGATCTCAGCGATCTTCTGAAACTCGCTGAGATAGTCCTGCTGATACGTCGCCAGCCAGCGGACCACCCGACTGTTCGCAAGGAGCTTGGCGATGTATCCGCGCGCGACAGTCAAATGCAGATTGTCGATACCGTAGGTTTCCTCGACCGACTTCACTTGGGTCTGGAGCGCCGCCAGTTCCCGTTCCATCCGGGCGATCTGTTGACCCGAGGGCGTCGGCTTGCCGCCGCCCTTTCCCCTCTTGGTGGCGGCAAGCTGGTTTTCGGATGTCGCAGCGCGCAGCGCGCGCGCAAACATGACCGTAAAATTGTTCTGGCCGATCATCAGATCGGCGGCTTCAATCTGCCGGACGGCTGTCATCTGACGCAGAATGTCGAACACCTTCATCGAGCAAGGCGTATCCTTCAGCATCTCTGCTGCCTCGGCGCTGATCCCCTCCAGCAACCGGGAACGCCGCAGCACAGACTGCACCTGGAGGTTCAGGGCATCTGCAATGTCAGCCGACGACACGCCTCGATCCATCGCCCGCGTAATCATCCGGTGCTCTTGGATCGGCGGGATGCGATTTACGCGCTTGTTATAGGTGTAGGTGTCATCATCGG
Source organism: Rhodopseudomonas parapalustris (assembly GCF_053772255.1). Taxonomy (NCBI): domain Bacteria; kingdom Pseudomonadati; phylum Pseudomonadota; class Alphaproteobacteria; order Hyphomicrobiales; family Nitrobacteraceae; genus Rhodopseudomonas; species Rhodopseudomonas parapalustris. The sequence goes on from NZ_JAMKBZ010000025.1 coordinate 68,154, forward strand.
TGGCAAGCAGGCACTCGACCTCGTCGATGCCGAGTTCTTTCAGCGCCTCGACCCGAAGATGACCATCGAGGAGGAACCAGGTTCCGGCATTCTTTGTGTCCGCCATGACGACGGGCGCTTCAATCAGACCGATCGCTTTGATGGAGCTCAGAACCTGCGAATAGGATCGGCTAGCCCTGGCGCCATCGGGTAGCACCTTGAGTGGAACGATTGCCGCGACGGGAATCGTCAGGAAATCGCGGTCGAAGGCGAGATGGATACGCCCATCCTCCTGGCCCTTCGGTTCGTTACGCATGGTCGCCTCCAGCCACGCGAGCTTCGAGCGCCCGAGGCATGGTCGCCAACCCTTCCGCTCTCAGCAGATTGATGAACCCGTCGTTGGCCAGCAGATCCTTCAGCGCCTCGACGACGAACAACAGTCGGGTCTGGGTGAAATCCGACTTCTTGACGAGCAGGCGCTGCTTTTCGGCCTCGCGCTGATAGACCTGCATCAGATCGGCGGCCGTCATCCGGCGGGAGTTAGTGCCTTTCCGACCCAGGCGCCCGGCAGGTAAGCCGCCCTTGCGTTGACTTCGCATCCGCATGTCGAGCAGGCGGCGCACGGCGGCCAGCTTCTTGCCCCTGAGCTTGCCGGTCTCATAGGCGTCAAGGAGCAGGTTCTGCGCCTCTTCCGTCTCGGCCTTGGAAATCTCCATCGCCAGGGTGATCGGGATGAGGCCGGTCTCGACCGCGGCCACCAGCCGCTCCTCGCCACGCTCAAGAAGCGAGGCGATCATATTGACCCAGGACGCACCGACGCCGATCTTCTCGGCGATCTCCGTATCGCTGTAGCCACGAGAGCGCAGAGCGCCGATCTCCTTCATGAGGTCGATGGGACGTGGGGTGCGCCGCGCGATATTTTCGACCAGACTCATTACGAGGCACTCGCTCTCGCTGGCCTCGATCACCACAGCCGGAATCTCGGTCTGGCCCAGCATCTGGAAGGCTTCCAGCCTCCCTTCGCCGCAGACGAGATCGTATCTCGGCCCCCCGGCGCCATCACGGCGGCTCACCGTGATCGGCCGCTTCAGGCCGATGGCCTCGATGTTGTTCACGATCTCCCGATGCTGGCGCTTGTTGCGCGCGCGTGGGTTCAGCACCGTGATCCGGGAGATGGGGATCATTTCGATCCTGTTCGGTCGAACAGCAGGCATCAGGCGGCCTCCCCAAGAGGAATGGGCGTGGCGATGTCATAGAGAAGATCAAGGCCGTCGAAGCGGTAGGCATCGAACGCGAGAGCATTTTCCTCTCCCAGCCGCAGCTTTTCGGAGAGCATGTCGATGCGCGGGAACAGGTAATAGTCGAACGGCGCGCGATTGGCGCTGTCCATTCGCACGACGATCGTGATGTCGGGCGCAAGCGAGGTGTCGAAGCGTAGATTCCACCGCAGCAGCCCGGTCGGCGTCTCGACGCACCGGGCCACCACCACAGAGAGGCTGAACTCGCCGTTGACGATCACTCGGTCGGTCTGGAGATCTTGCCAGGCATCGCTGCCTGCAGCCCGCAATCCGTCGAGCACCTCGCGGAGTATTTCGGGATGGAACTTGCGCAGCTCGCGGTTGATTTCGACGTAGCGGTAATCGCGATCCGGTGTGAAACCCACGAGGCTGTAGGCGCGAAGCAGGCTACCAAAGCGGGAACTGTAGGCGCTGCTGGATGGCATCCCCTCGCATTCGTCGATGACGATACCGGATAGCAAACCCTTCTGTTGGTAGAGCCTCCTCAGAGATTGCAGCATCTCCTCGTCGCTCAGGCGGAAGGAGCGCGCACTGATGATGGTTCTTGCCGCCTCGAACAGTTCGCGTTCGACGACGGCCGCGAAGGCGTCCTGCGACCTGATCCACATCTCGGGGTCGTTTTGGACGCGCTTCTTCTTCAACTTGAAGGAGCGGCGATTCCACACGTTGTCGCCGACATACTTCTCATTGATCAGAATCTGGTGGACCGTTCCCCTGGTCCAAGGGCGTCCAAGATCGGTCGGAATGCAACGTTGGTTGAGATCGGCCGCAATTTCCCGCTCGCTGTATCCCTGATGGACGAAGGCTTGGTAGATGCCGCGCACCAGCTCGACTTCTTCCGCGGGGCCAAGCGTCAGGATCACCCGATCGGTCTGGATGCTCTTGTGTTCTCCGCGGTCGAGAACCCCTTTGATGACGCCTTGCTCGTCGATCAAGGTTCGGCGCAGCCCGAAGCCGGCAGGTCCGCCCTGACGGTAGCCCTTCTCGATCAGCCGCCCCTGGCCCGCGAACACCTTGGACGATAGCTCGCGGCTATACTCGCCGGCCATCGCACGCTTGACCCCTTTGACGATGGTCGAGATTGGGCTGCCGTCGTTGTCGAATTGCTCCGCGCAATACTCGACGGCGATGCCGGCCTGCCGGCAGATATATTCGTAGTAGGCGCTCTCGTCGGCATCCTGAAAGCGGCCCCAGCGGCTGACGTCATAGACGAGAACCAAGGTGAAATCGACGCTCCCGGACTGCACGTCCTCAATGAGCTGCCTGAGCGCGTCACGGCCTTCTATCTTGAGGCCGCTCTTCCCGGCGTCGGCATAAGTTCTGACGATCTCTATTCCGCGTGCTTCGGCATACTGCTTGATCGCGTCGGACTGGTTTTCAGTCGAATATTTTTGATGGTCCGTGGACATGCGGACGTATTCGGCAGCCCGAAGAGGACGTTCAGGCTGCCCTGACCGTTCATCGTAAAGTCGCTGGCCCATCACATTACGCCCTCCCGAAATTGCCTGCGGCGGTCCGGGCGACCTACCGCCGCAGCGCATGACGGGGCTTTGCCGCCACTCCGCACGGAAACCAGTCTAGCTGCGGAGAAAACGGAAGATGTTGCCGAAAACGGGCAGGAAATTTCCTCTATGGACAGGCGTTCTTGGCGGACGCGACACCTACGCGCAGACCATCGCCGAGCTGCTGCGCAAAGAGCATGGAGACAGCCGGCGCGCGATCAAGCAGCTCATGCGTCAGACCGATGCGAGCGAGAGGACCGTGAAGCATTGGCTCTCAGCGCAGCACGGGCCGGATACGGTGTATTTCCTGCGCCTGGTAGTTTCGTCGCCCGTCATCAGGGCCTTCGTGCTCGGCCTGCTCGAAGGCCCTGCGGCGATCCCGTTGACCGGCCCGGTGGATCGCATATCGCTCGCCAGAGCCCGTGAAGCCTATGCGGCCGGCGAAGCCGCTGGCGGACGTTCAGCAACGGGTGCGCGAGAATATGACCCTGAACGTGTCCCTGAACGTGACCCAATAAATGTCCCTGATCGGGCAGACATCAATGAGCGACAACGCTGGTTTCTGGGCCGAGTCGTCGAGGGTCGATGCGACGCCAGGGAGATCGCGGCTGTTTGGGACGTCAGTCTGAAGACCGCCCGACGGGACATCGCCGCGCTCAAGGCGGCAGATCTCATATGCTATGTTGGATCACCGAGGAAAGGGCGGTATCGCAAGACGACTGGATAGCCAGAAGCCCAGCTCGCGGAGGCCCCGAGGGCTCCGCCGAATCGGTGGGCTTGAATTGTGAGGCGGAAAGGATGAAGTTCGGTGCCGTGCGTGACGTGAACTCGCTGAGCGCGCTGATGATCGCCCGTGACGATCACGATGGCGCACTAAGCGCAGCCCCCAAACCCCGGCACCCCCTTCAGGGGTTCTTCGAAAATATTGTTAAATATCAACATGATAATGAACGCCGTGGGATGATGCACAA